>JACVRM010000122.1 GCA_014534415.1 Thermoleophilia bacterium
ACGTTCAACAGCGTGTTCGTCGCTCACAAGCCGTGATTCGCGCCGCCGAGCTGATCGAGCGCAAGCGCGACGGCGAGGAGCTCGCCGGCGAGGAGCTCGAGGCGCTACTGCTCGGATACGCGGCCGGCGACGTGCCCGACTACCAGATGGCCGCCTTCTGCATGGCGGTCGTCTTCCGCGGCCTCTCCACCGCGGAGACGTTCGCGCTCACGGACGCGATGGTGCAGAGCGGCACCACGCTCGACCTGCGCGGCGCGCTCGGGCGGAAGGCGGTCGACAAGCACTCGACCGGCGGCGTCGGCGACAAGACGTCGATCGCCGTCGCGCCGCTCGTGGCCGCCTGCGGCGTGCCCTTCGCCAAGATGAGCGGCCGCGGCCTGGCCCACACCGGCGGCACGCTCGACAAGCTGGAGTCGATTCCGGGCTTCCGCGTCGACCTGACGCGCGAGCAGTTCCTCGGCCAGGTCCGCGAGCTCGGGGTGGCGATCATCGGGCAGACGGCCGATCTCGTGCCCGCGGACAAAAAGCTTTACGCGCTCCGCGACGTGACCGGCACGGTCGACAGCGTCCAGCTGATCGCGGCGAGCATCATGTCCAAGAAGATCGCCGCGGGCGCGGAGGCGATCGTGCTCGACGTGAAGGTCGGAAGCGGCGCCTTCATGAAGACGCTCGACGACGCCCGCGCGCTCGCCGAGACGATGGTCGCGCTGGGGCGGCGGGCCGGCCGCGAGGTCGTCTGTCTGCTCACCGACATGGAGCAGCCGCTCGGTCGCGCGGTGGGCAATGCGCTCGAGGTTCGCGAGGCGATCACGACGCTCCGCGGCGAGGGGCCGCCCGACTTCACGGAGCTCGTGCTCGCCGCCTCGGCGCGGCTGCTGGCCCTCTCCGACCTGGGCGTGGACGAAGCGGAAGGCCGGGCGCGCGCGGAGCAGGCGATCGCGGACGGCAGCGCGCTCGAGGTATACGAGCGCTGGATTCGCGCGCAGGGCGGCGAACCGTCGGACGACGCGCTCCCCCAGGCGCCGGTCGTCCGCGAGGTGACGGCGCGTCGCGACGGGTACGTACAGTCACTCGGCGCGATTCGGATCGGCCGCGCGGTCCTCCACCTCGGGGCCGGCCGGCTCGCGACCGGCGATACGATCGATCACGCCGTCGGCGTCGTGTGCGTCCGAAAGCCCGGCGACGCCGTGTCGGTGGGCGAGCCGCTCGCCGAGATCCAGGCGCGCGACGACGAGGCCGCCGCTGGGGCCGCTGAGGAGGTGCGCGCGGCGTACCAGATCGGTGACCGGGCGCCACGGCCGCGTCCGACCGTGCTCGACGTCGTACGTTAGCCGCCTCGCGGGGAGTGCGGACTACGCTGAAACGGTGCCCGAGTTGCCCGAGGTGGAGACGGTGCGCGCCGCGCTGGCGCCCGCCCTGACGGGACGGCGGTTCGAGCGTGTGCGGATCGACGACGGCCGGCTCGTCGCGCCGCTCGACCCGCGCGCCGTCGCGGCGGAGCTCGAGGGCGAGCGCGTGGCTGCCGTCGAGCGTCGCGGCAAGTACCTGGTCGTGCGGTTCACGAGCGACCGCCGCCTGCTCGTCCACCTCCGCATGACCGGGTCGCTGCGGCACGTCGCGAACGGGGCGAAAGCGGCTTCCGACCCGCACATACGGGCGGTGATCCGCCTGGACGATGGGTCACACCTCGTCTACCGCGACGTGCGTCGCTTCGGAACCTGGGTGGTACTCGGGCCGAGCGCGGCGGACGCCTACCTGGGCGCTCGGCTCGGTGAGGAGCCGCTCGGCCGGTCGTTCACGGCGTCCCGGCTCGCCGAGCGTCTGGCACGGCGGACGATCGCGGTCAAGGGCGCCCTGCTCGACCAGCGCACGGTCGCGGGCCTCGGCAACATCTACGCCGACGAGGCGCTCTGGCGGGCGCGCCTCCATCCGCAGCGGCCCGCCGGTGAGCTGGACGAGGCCGAGGTGCGCCGTCTGCACCGCGCCGTCCGCGACGCGCTTCGGCTGGGCATCGCCCGCCAGGGCGCCACGCTCCGCGACTACGCCCGTCCCGGCGGCGAGTCCGGCTCGATGCAGCACGAGTTCCGGGTGTACGGCCGCGCGGGCGAGCCCTGCGACCGCTGCGGCACGCCGATCGAGAAGATCCGCGTGGCCGGACGCAGCGCGTCGTACTGTCCGGGCTGTCAGCCGCTCTACGCTGCCAGTTCCTCCAGCGCGCCGGTCTTGTCGAGGCGCCAGAGCTCCGCGTAGCCGCCGATCGGCTGGTCGTCGATGAGTATCTGCGGCACCGTCCAGCCGCCCGTCAGCTCCATCAGGTTGCGGCGAAAGTGCGGGTCGTCGTCGAGCAGGATCTCCTCGTAGGCCAGGCCGCGCGAGTCGAGCAGCGTCTTCGCGCGGACGCAATAGCCGCACCAGCGTGTCGTGTACATGCGGATGCGCGGCGGCCCCACGGCCCGTGTCTTCCACGCGGCGGGCCTCTCTACACTAGGCCGCGTGGCGCGGCGGACCTACAAGACGGAAGCCGTCGTGCTCAGGTCGCTTCGCTTCGGGGAGGCCGACCGGGTGCTGCACCTCTACACGCTCGACCGCGGGCGCGTGGGGGCCGTCGCGAAGGGCGTGCGCAAGACCAAGTCGCGCTTCGGCGCTCGTCTCGAGCCGCTCAGCCACGTCGAGCTCATCCTCCACGAAGGGGGAGGCGAGCTCCACACGATCACGGGCGTCGAGCTGATCCGCTCGCACCGCGCTGCGCGGGAGCATCCCGACCGGCTCGCCGTCGGGCTCGTCGGGCTCGAGGCGATGCTGCGCCTCTTCAGCGAGCAGGAGCGCAACGCGCGCGCGTTCGAGGCGCTCACACGCTTCCTCGACGTGCTCGACGAGGCCCAGGCTGGACGCGAGCACGTCCTCGACCCGCTCGGGCTCTCCTTCCAGCTGAAGCTCCTCTGGCTGTCGGGCTACCTCCCGCACCTGCGCGGCTGTGCCGAGTGCGGGACGGACGAGGCACTCGTCGCCTATTCGCCGCGCGCGGGCGGTGCCGTCTGCCAGAACTGCGCCGAGGGCGCCCAGCCGCTCTCCCGCGATGGCCTGCGCGGCATCGAAGCGCTGCTACGCCGGCCGCTTGCCGAGGCGCACGACGCCGGTTTGACGCCGGGTGGCGCACGCGATGCGCTCAACGTCGTGCGGAGCTCGTACGAGTACCACGGCGGGTTCCGGCTGCGGACGCTCGCCGCCCGCTAGGCGGAGAGCCGCTCGGCGAGGAATCGCAGCGCGAGCGGGTAGCGGTACTCGATAAGCGCGTGCGTCGCGTCGAACAGCTCGAAGTGGACGACCGGCTCCGCCACGCCGAGGCGGCCGAGCGCGCGCCGGAACGCCTCCGCGCCGAGGTCGAGGTACCACTCGTCGCGCGTGCCCGCGTCGATCCAGATCGCGCGCAGCGACCGCAGCGCGTCGGCGCGCTCGGGCGCCATGCGCACCGGATCGCACGCCAGCCAGCGCGCCCAGACCTCGTCCACGACCGCGCCGGTCGCAGGGTCGAACGGCAGGCGGACCGTCCCGTCGTCGTCCGCGGAGTAGGCGGCCGCGTAGCCCCAGAGCTCGAACAGCTTGTCGTCTCCCTCGCGCGAGAACGCCGGGCGTGTGCGGAACTCGGCCCGGAAACGGTCGTAGGAGCCGTCGTAGTTGTCGCGGAGCGTCCGCGCCGCGGCGCGGAAGTCCGGCAGGTAGCAGGCCTCGAAGAGCGCGTCGCCGGCGTGCGTGGCGAGCGCTCCGAACAGGTCGGGGCGGAGCATGGCCGTGACCATCGCCCCGTAGCCGCCGCTCGACTTGCCGGCGATGGCGCGGCGCTCGCGCACCGCGGCCGTGCGGTAGTGCGCGTCCACCCAGGGAACGACCTCGTCGCAGAGATAGGTGTGGTAGCGGCCCGTGCCGGGCGAGTCGAGGAACTGGCTGCCGCCCACGGACGTCCAGGCGTCGACGTAGACGACGATCGCCGGCGCCGCGCCGCTCGTGAAGAGCTCGTCGGCGAGCTCTGGGAAGTTGCGACGTAGGGCGACGCGGTTGCGCCACATGTCGAGCTGCCCCGTGAACCCCTGGATGACGTAGATCGACGGGTAGCGGCGTTCCGGCTCGTCGTCGTAGCCGGGCGGTACGTAGACCCAGAGCGGCCGCTCGTGCGGGTCGCCGAGCGGGTTGCCGAGCAGCGCCTCGCTCGCGAGCACGTGCTCGTCGAGGCGGCCGGCGAAATCGCGAGACCACGGCAGCATGGCCGCGTAGCATTGCCGAAGCCGTGAACTACCAGGAGATGATCCGCGCGCTCGAGGGGTACTGGGCGGAGTACGGCTGCGTGCTCATGCAGCCGTACCACACGGAGCTCGGCGCAGGCACGGCGAATCCGGCCACGTTCCTGCGCTGCCTCGGGCCGCGGCCGTGGAAGGCCGCGTACGTGGAGCCCGTCATCCGCCCGACCGACGGCCGCTACGGCGAGAACCCGTTCCGCTTCCAGCACTACTTCCAGTACCAGGTGATTCTCAAGCCCGCACCCGCGGACGTGCTCGACCTCTACTGGGGGTCGCTGCGCGCGCTCGGCATCGACCTCGAGCGCCACGACCCGCGCCTCGTCGAGGACGACTGGGAGCAGCCGACGATGGGCGCGTGGGGGCTGGGCTGGGAGGTCTGGCTCGACGGCATGGAGGTCACGCAGTTCACGTACTTCCAGCAGCTCGGCGGCCTCGATCTCGAGCTGATCCCCGCCGAGCTCACGTACGGCACCGAGCGGCTCGCCATGTTCATCCAGGGCAAGGAGACCGCATTCGAGCTCGAGTGGGCGCCCGGGGTCGCGTGGGGCGACGTGTACCGCGAGAACGAGCGCCAGTGGTCGGCCTACAACTTCGAGGAGGCGCCCGTGGACGTCCTCTTCAGGCGCTTCGGCGAGCACGAGGACGAATGCCGCCACCTCGTGGAGCGCGGGCTGCCGCTGCCCGCCTACGACCAGGTGTGCAAGGCCTCGCACACGTTCAACCTGCTCGACGCGCGCGGCGCGGTCTCCGTCACCGAGCGGGCGGCCTACATCGGGCGCGTGCGGACGCTGGCGCGGCTCGTCTCGCAGGCGTACGTGGACTCACTCGGCGAAGAGGGGCTCGAGGCCGCTGCCTAGCCTGCTCTTCGAGCTCGGCTGCGAGGAGCTGCCGGCCGCCGCCGTCTACGAGGCCGAGGCGCAGTTGCCCGGGCTCGTGCGGGCGGCGGTCGGGGTCGAGGCGTCTGAGATCTACGTGGGGCCGCGCCGCATCGCGTTCCTCGTGCGCGACCTGCCGGAGCAGACGCCCGAGGAGTGGGTGGCCGGGCCGCCCGTCCGTGCGGGCGACAAGGCGGCGGAGGGCTTCGCGCGCAAGCACGGCGTCGCTCGCGACGAGCTGGTCGAACGCGACGGCGTGCTCGGCGTCGTCAAGCAGCCGCAGCCGATCGCGGAGATTCTCGCGGCGCGGCTGCCTGCGATCGCGGCCGGCCTCTCCTTCTCGAAGTCGATGGTCTGGGAGGCAGGGGGTCTGCGCTTCGCGCGACCCCTGCGCTGGCAGCTGGCGCTGCTCGACGCCGAGCCCGTCGGTCAGTACACGCGTCGAACCACCTACGGGCACCGGTGGGCCGGCGGCGAGGTGGAGGTTCCGCACGCCGAGCGCTACACCGAGACGCTGCGAGCGGCGGGCGTCGAGCCGGATCCCGCCGAGCGCCGCCGCCAGATCGTCGAGGCGCTCGACGCGATCGGCGGCTGGAGCGACCCCGCCGGGGTGCTCGACGAGGTCGTCCAGCTCGTCGAGCGGCCGGTCGTGCTGGCCGCGGAGTTCGACCAGCGCTACCTCGAGCTCCCTGAACGCGTGGCGGTCACGGCGATGCAGGCGCACCAGCGCTACTTCCCGCTCGGCGGGGCGCGCTTCGCGGTCGTCGCGAACAGCGGCGATCCGGACGTGGTGCGCACGGGCCACGCACGCGTGCTCGAGAGCAGGCTCGAGGACGCGACGTTCACGTTCGAGCGCGACGTCCGCGTCGGTATCGAGGCGCTCGCCAGCCGGCTCGCGTCGATCCTCTTCGCCCGCGGCGCGGGCACGTTCGCCGACAAGCGCGACCGGCTCGTACGGCTCGTGGAGGCGGTGGGCGGCGGTGACGCGTCGCGCGAGGCGGCCCGCCTGGCGAAGGCCGACCAGGCCGCCGAGCTCGTCCGCGAGTTTCCCGAGCTGGAGGGCTACATCGGCGGCGAGTACGCGCGCCTCGCCGGCTACCCGGAGGCAGTCGCCGTAGCGATCGAGCAGCAGTACCTACCCGACGCCGCGGGTGGGCCGCTGCCCTCCACGGAGCCCGGGAAGACGCTCGCCGCGGCCGACAAGATCGACAACCTGACGGTCGCCTTCGCACTCGCGCAGCGGCCGACCGGCTCCCGCGACCCATACGGGCTGCGCCGGGCCGCGATCGGGCTGTGCCGCCTGGCGCTCGAGGGCGGCTTGCGGCTCGAGCTGCAGGAGCTAGTGGCTGTCAGCCACAAACTCCTCGTCGAGCAGGGCGCCGCCGTCTCGGCCGGCTTCGATTCCCGCGAGGTCGTGGAGTTCGTGGGCGAGCGCC
>JACVRM010000151.1 GCA_014534415.1 Thermoleophilia bacterium
GAGCCCGTAGAGCGTGAAGGCGGCGTCGCGGATCCACGTGTAGCGGTAGTCCCAGTTGCGGGCGCCGCCGAGCTGCTCGGGCAGGCTCGCTGTCGGCGCCGCCACGATGGCGCCCGTCGGCGCATACGTGAGGAGCTTCAGCGTGAGCGCCGAGCGGTGCACCGTCTCGCGCCAGCGGCCCTCGTAGCGCGACTGCGAGAGCCAGTCCGCCCAGAACGAAACCGTGCTCTTGAATAGCTCGCGAACGTCGTGTTCCGAGTACTCGGGACGTTCGCGATCGAGCAGGGTCTCCAGGACGAACGAGGCGGTCTCGTTCTCAGCCAGCGAGAACTCGGCGCGGGCGCCGCCGGCTGTGCGCTCGAGCGTCACGGCGGAGGCGAGCGTCAGCCCGAAGTCGCCCGCGTCGAAGATAGCGCCGCGCTCGTCGACGTGCGTCTCGTGCGACCCGCGTGCGTAGTCGAAGCGCGGCTCGACCTCCATCTCGAAGCGCAGCTCGCCGCTGATGCCGAGCACGCGCCGGACGAGCCGGTGGCGGTGCTCCTGCCCGGGTGCGGCAATCGGCATGAAGTCGAGGATCTCGCCGACCCCGTCCTGCGTCAGAAAGCGCGTGATCAGGACGTTGGAGTCGGGAAAGTAGAGCTGCTTGATCGTGGCGTCGGACGCGCCCGGCGCAAGCCGCCAGAACCCGCCCCGCTCCGCGTCGAGGATCGCGCCGAAGACGCTCGGTGAGTCGAACCGCGGGCAGCAATACCAGTCGATCGTGCCGTCCGTACCGACGAGCGCAACCGTGTGCAGGTCGCCGATCACGCCGTGGTCGGCGATCGGGAGGTAGCGCCCCGAGGCCATCACCCGTGACGTTAACGCTGTAGGGTCGCCTCGTGGCCGAGCGGTTCGACGTCGTCGTGATCGGCGCCGGCCCCGCCGGCGAGGCGTGCGTCAACACGCTGCTGCACGGCGCCGCGAAGGTCGCGCTCGTCGAGCGCGAGCTGATCGGCGGCGAGTGCACGAACTGGGCGTGCATACCGACCAAGACGCTGCTCCGGCCGCCCGAGGTGCTGGGCGAGAGCCGGCGCGCGGCCGGCGTGCGGGACACCCGGCTCGATTTCGCCCCGCTCGCCGCGTATCGCGACTACGTGGTCTCGCACCACGACGATTCCAAGCGCATTCGCTCATACGAGGAGCGCGAGGTCACCGTCGTGAAGGGCGACGGGCGCCTGGAAGGCTCGGCGCGAGTACGCGTCAACGGCCGGACACTCGAAGCGGAGCACGTCGTGGTCGCGACGGGCTCGGAGCCCGTCATCCCGCCGCTCCCCGGGCTAGCGGAGGCCGGCTACTGGACGAACCGGGAGGCGACCGAGCTGAACGAGATTCCGGAGAGCGCGGTGATCCTCGGAGGCGGGCCGGTCGGCGTCGAGCTCGCGCAGTTCCTGGCGCGTTTCGGCTGCGCTGTGACCGTCGTGCACAAGCCCGACCGGCTCGTGAACCGGGAGGACCCGCAGCTCTCGGAGCTTCTCCGGACGCAGCTCGAGGAGGACGGCATCGAGGTGCGTACCGGCGTCGTCGGCGAGCGCGTTCGGCGCCACGGCAGCCACCGCGTGCTCGAGCTCTCAGATGGCCGGGAAGTGCGCGGCGAGGTGCTGATCGTGGCGGTCGGCCGCCGTCCGCGCACGGGCGACCTCGGACTCGAGACCGCCGGTCTTGAACCCGCCAGGGGCCGCGTCGAGATCGACGAGCGCTGCCGCGCAGCGGAACGCGTCTGGGCGATCGGCGACGTGACCGGCGTGATGCTGTTCACGCACAACGGCAAGTACCAGGGCCGCGTCGCCGCGCAAAACATCCTCGGCGAGCAGGCGCGCGCCGACTACCGCGCCATTCCACGGGTCGTGTTCACCAACCCCGAAGTGGCAGCGGTCGGACTGACGGAAGCAGCCGCGCGCGCGCAGGGCCTGGAGGTCGAGACTGCCGTGATCGACCTGCCCGCCTCGATCGCGCGGCCCTACACGTACGAGCGCGACGCGCGCGGCACGCTCGGCGTGGTCGTGGACAGCGAACGCCGCGTACTCGTAGGAGCGTGGGCGCTCGCACCCCTTGCGAGCGAGTGGATTCACCAGGCGGTACTGGCGATCCGCGCCGAAGTGCCGCTCGACGTGCTCCGCGACACGGTCGCGCAGTTCCCGTCGTACAGCGAGGGATACCTCAGCGCCCTGCGCGAGCTCGCCGTCTGACCCGCTCGCGCTCGACGAGGACCGCCGCTCTTCCGAGTACTCCGCCAAGGACGTCCGCCGCCACGCTCAGCGCACCGATCGCGTTCTCAACCCGAAGCCGTGGGCGTCACCGTCAGCACGCCGCCCTCGATGGTCCCGAGCAGCTTCACCTCTTCCGCCCAGCGGACGTCGCCGCCGCGCTCGAGGGCGAGCTGCGACAGGTCGAGCGCCCGCACCTCGAGCGACGGTTCGCCGCACTGCGGCGGGGACGACTCGAGCAGCGCCTCGCAGAGGCGCGTACGGTCGGCGTCGACGAGCAGCGCGCCGCGAACGAGCATGGGGCCCGCGACGGTTGATGCCTTCGCCTGCGCGACGCTCAAGCCCGGCCCGACCGCGCTACCGGCGGGCGGCGCGGTCGTCGCCCGGTCCGAGTCATCGCCGGCGCAGCCGGCAAGACCGGCCGCGAGTACGAGCAGAACGAGCGCGACGTTCACGAGCGCTGGAGGAGGCGCCGACCGGAGTCGAACCGGTGTACGCGGCTTTGCAGGCCGCTGCCTAACCACTCGGCCACGGCGCCTGGGTCCCCTATCGTAACCGCGCTCCCGCGAGTAGCCTGCCGCCCGGCCGGGAATGACGGGATCGTGCCGCAGGAGAACCTCTTCGACGTCTCGGCGACCGGCGATACGACCGGGACCGCCGCCGAGTTCTTCCCGGACGACCTGACGCTGCCCAAGCTGCGCGACGCCGCCCAGCGCTGCCGCGCATGCGACCTCTACGAGAACGCGACCCAGGCCGTCTTCGGGGAGGGGGCGCAGAAGTCGGAGGTGATGTTCGTCGGCGAGCAGCCGGGCGACCAGGAGGACGTCCAGGGACGCCCGTTCGTCGGCCCGGCCGGGAAGCTCCTCGACAAGGCGATGGAGGATGCGGGCATCGATCGCTCGCTCGCGTACGTCACGAACGTCGTCAAGCACTTCAAGTGGCAGGCACGCGGCAAGCGGCGGATCCACCAGAAGCCGAACTCGGCCGAGATGACGGCCTGCCGCCCGTGGCTCGATGCCGAGCTCGCCGTCGTCAAGCCGCGCGTGCTGGTTTGCCTCGGCGCCACGGCCGCGCAGGCGCTGCTCGGCCGCGAGTTCCGCGTGACGAAGCAGCGAGGCGAGCTCGTCGAGTCGCCGCTCGCACCGAACGTGATCGCCACGATCCATCCGTCGGCGATCCTCCGCGCGGACGAGGCATTCCGCGACGCCGAGTACGCCGGCCTCGTCGAGGACCTGCGAAAGGTCGCGGCCCTCATCTGACGCGCTCGAGACGCCGGGTGCCGAACGCGTACACGGCCACCGCCGCCGCAACCATGCACGCCCACGCCCACGTCAGTCCCGGCCGCAGGAACGAGGGCAGCCGCTCGTCGGTCGACCCCCGCTTGACGACCTGCTCGAGCCAGAAGTCCTGCGCCGCGTTCAGGAGCCCGTAGACGAGCAGCGCGGCGACGGCGAGCGCGAGCGCGCGGCGCAGCCGCCGGCCGCGCACGTCGCGGATGACACGCGATAGCAGGATCGCCGTTACTGCAAGCAGCGCGCCGTCGAATCCGTGGTGCCGACCGAGATGGACGGCGCGCAGGCCCGGATCACCGGGTTCCGGACGCGGCTCGGCGGCGAGGAAGACGTCGCCGAGCAAGGGCGCGCCGGAGATGTAGAAGCCGAGCTCGGCCCAGATCCAGGGCAGCGAGGCGACCGCGAGCACAGCCGCGAGGAGGGCGCGCCAGCGGTCCCAGCCGTCGCGCCGCGCAGGCCGGCCCAAACCTCCGCGCCGCGCCGCCAGCACGGTGAACGCCAGCGCGATCGCCACGCCGAGCGCCGGTACCGCGTTGACGGGCTTGGCGTCGAGGTCCGCCTGGTCGACCACACCGGGAAACGCCGTGGTCAGGCAGAGCACCACGGCGAGCGCCGCCACCGCTCCGAAGACCCCTTGTAACAGTCTGTTACGTGAGGTGGCGAGCAGTCGGTCGAGGACGACCGGCAGCACCGCGATCGCCGCCAGCGCGGTGGGGAAGTTGATGAAGACGAGCGCCCGTCCGAATCCGCCCGCCGCCCCGCTCTCGCTGACGTGGTACAGCTCCTCGACAGGGACGCGCGCGTACGTCAGCGTCGTCGCCGCGGCGACCAGCCCGTACAGGACCCACGTGACGGCGACCTCGGCGAGGCCGGGCCGCGGCGCGCTCACCGCCTCGCCAGGCTCATCACGAGTGCGAGCGCGCCGGCGGCGGCGATCACGCCGGTCACTTGGACGAGCAGTCCGCCGGGCGGCTCGACGGTGGCGATGGCGAGGAGCAGCGCGC
>JACVRM010000106.1 GCA_014534415.1 Thermoleophilia bacterium
ACCGAGCGCCGCCTTGAAGCGCGCCGCCTCGATGAAAGCGCCGACGGACGCGAAACCGTCTTCGACCGTACCCAGCGTCGCCTCGTCCTCGGCGGTCAGCGGACCGGGACGCGGAACCTCGCCGAAGTTGCGGTGCGCGTTGGTCAGCGTGCGGTTGACGAGATTGCCCCACTTCGCGACGAGCTCGTCGTTGTTGCGGCGCACGAACTCGCTCCAGGTGAAGTCCGTGTCCTGCGTTTCGGGACCGGCGACCGTGAGGAAGAAGCGCAGCGCGTCTGCGTCGTAGCGGCTGAGGAACTCGCGGACGGTCAGGCCGACGCCGCGGCTGACGCTGAATTGCCGGCCCTCCCAGGTCAGGAACTCCGTCGCCACGAGGTCGTGAGGCAGCTCGAGACGCCGGCCGGCGCCCAACTCGCCGCCGTCGCCGTAGCCGAGCAGCTCGCTCGGCCAGATGACCGTATGGAAGACGATGTTGTCCTTGCCCATGAAGTAGTAGTGGCGTGCCTCGGCGTTCTGCCACCAGTACCGCCAGGCGTCGGGCGTACCACGGTTGTGCGCCCACTCGACAGCCGCCGACAGGTAACCGACCACGGCGTCGACCCACACGTAGATCCGCTTGTTCTCGTTCTCCTCGTAGCCGGGGACCGGGATGCGGACGCCCCAGTTGAGGTCCCGCGTGACGGCCCGCGGCTTCAGCTCTTCCACGTAGCGCAGCGAGAAGTTGCGCACGTTGGCACGCCAGTGATCCTGGCGGCCCATCCAGTCGCGTAGGCGCTCCTTGAACTGCGGGAGGTCGAGAAACAGGTGCTTGGTCTCGCGAAACTCGGGCGGCCGCCCGTCGACCTTGGAGCGGGGCTCGATCAGGTCGGCGGCGTCGAGCAGGTTGCCGCAGTTGTCGCACTGGTCGCCGCGCGCGTCCTCGAAGCCGCAGATCGGGCACGTGCCCTCGACGTAGCGGTCGGGCAGCGTATGGCCGGTTGTCGCCGAGAAGGCGCCGAGCTGCGTCTGCTCGATCAGGTGGCCGTGCTCCCAGAGCGTCCGAAAGACGTCCCGGACGACGCGCGCGTGATTGGGCGTCGTCGTGCGCGTGAAGAGGTCGTAGCTGATGCCGAGATTGCGGAGGTCCTCGCGGATGTGCTCGCTGTAGTGGTCGGCGATCTGCTCGTACGTCTTTCCTTCCTGTTCGGAAGCGACCATCACCGGGGTGCCGTGCTCGTCCGTCCCGCTCACCATGAGCACGTCGTTGCCTTTCAGGCGGTGGTAGCGGGCGAACACGTCGGACGGGACGCCGAAGCCCGCGACGTGACCGATGTGGCGCGGGCCACTCGCGTACGGCCATGCAACGGCGACGAGGATGGGCTGAGCCATGCTCGCCATCTTACGAACGTCCTGCTCCCCGCCCGGGCGGGCGGAGAGCAGGACGGTTGCCTCACCCGTAGACGCGAGCCGGCGGGCGTGTACGCGCGCTCGGCCGTCCGAGCGGACGGGCGTGAAGCCGCCCGCAGGGCCGCCCTCGGGAGGGCCGACGGGCGACCGGGCACGGACCCGTCGAGAGCGGCTGCGGGCGGGCCAGGGCGGCCTTGCGCCGCCCGCGCAGCCCGGCGGCACCAGCCGCGACGACCGCCGCCAGCGCGACGATCGCGGTAAGCGCCCAGACGGCGGCCGCTGCCGGGCGCGGCGGTTCGCCGCGCTCGTGCACCGCACGAGCGGGCGGCTCGCGTCCGAGGGCGGGCGACGCAGCGAGCGGCCCTGCCCGGGACGCCGCGTGCCGCAAGGGCCGCTGTATTCGGCGCGCGGATCCATCGCGCGCCTCGCCGGCGACTGCACCGCGCGCGTCGCGGGCGGTGGGGAGCGGCGCCCGCGGCGGGGCCGGGCGCGCGCGCACCGCGGTGGACGGATCCGGGCGGACCGACATTCCGCGAGACGGCACGATCGGCGCGCGGCTCTTCGCGCCCCGCGCGTCGGGCGACGCGGGTGTCGAGCGGGCGGCCGAGCGGGCGGCGTCCCGCGCGGCGAGGCGGTGCCGCTCGGCGCTCGTGGCTCGGCTGTCCGCCGGGTTCGCCGCCGCCGCGCTCGGCTCGGGCGCGGCGACCTGAGACGCGGTCGGTTCCGGGCGGACAGCTGCCGGCGCCGCTGCGGCGGGCGGCTCGCCGACCGGCGGAGCCGTGGCCGCTGGCGTACCGGACGGCGGCGAAGCCCCGGCCGGCGGAGATGACACAGATGCCGGAGGCGACGCGGGCACATCCGCCGCCCGAGGTTCCAAGGACGGCGACCAAGCTGCCCGCTCCGGCAGGAGCGAGAGCGGATCGACGTAGCCGTGCTCCTCGGCCGTCCGGCGCACGCCCAGATGGACGTACGGCTGGGCATGCTCTGCCTCCCCGCTCGGGCCGATCGTTCCGACGACCTCGCGCTCCGCCAGGCGCTCGCCGCGGCGCACGCCGAACGAGCCGAGGTGGACGAGCGTCACCGACCACCCGTCCGCCGTCCGGAGCGTAACCGTCTTGCCGCCCTGCGGGACGGTGCCCGCGAAGGACACCTCCCCGGCCACGGGTGCGCGCACGAGGCTTCCGGCCGGCGCTGCGATGTCGACGCCGCGGTGGTGGCCGCCCGCGTAGACGTTTTCGCCAAGCGAGAATGGCCGCAGGACCGGCCCCTCGACAGGCCACGACCACGCCTCGGCCGGCGACGCCCAGACGAGCGCCGCGACAGCGCATGCGAGCAGGACTCTCCTCATCTTCACCTCCTTCGTTGTCTACGTTGAAAACGAAGACGCGGACGTTAGCAACGGCCTCGGCTGTTGTCAAAAGAGGCTACAGGGAGCGCCGGTAGAGCTCGCGCAACGACGAGCCGGTCAGCCGAGCGACGAGCTCAGCGGCCCGACGGCGGGGCAGCCCGTCCGCGACGAGCTCCTCGACCGCCGCCACGGCTGCGCCCACGTCGGGCGCGACGGGCTCGGACGCCCCCAGCACCACCGTGATCTCGCCCTTGGGCGGCTCGGCGTACCGGTCCGCGACGTCGTCGGCGGTGCCACGCACGACCTCCTCGAAGCGTTTCGTGAGCTCGCGGCAGACCGCGACCGGACGCTCCGGCGACACGCGCGCGAGCGTCCTCAAGCTCGCCGGCAGCCGCTGCGGCGATTCGAACGCAACCGCGGCGTACGGCCACGCGGCCAGCTCCTGCCAGAGAGCCGTGAGTGCCCGCTCGCCCCGCGGCAGATACCCGAGGAACTGGTAGCGCTCGACCGCGAACCCGGTGGCGACCAGCGCCGTGGCGACCGCCGACGCGCCGGGAAGCACCGTCACGTCGATTCCCTCGTCGCGCGCGGCTGCGACGAGCCGCGCGCCGGCATCGTTGATCCCGGGCAGCCCCGCATCGCTGGCGAGCGCGACGCGCTCGCCGGCGCGCAGCCATTCGAGCGCCTCTGCCGTCCGCCGGGCTTCGTTATGGCGGTGGTAGCTGACGAGCCTGCGGGCAGCGACGCCGTGCCGCTCGAGCAGCACCCGCGTGTGCCGCGTGTCCTCACAGAGCAGGACATCGGCCTCGGCGAACTCGCGCAGTACGCGCAACGAGACGTCGTCGAGGTTGCCGATCGGCGTGGCGCAGACTGCGAGCGTCACGAAACGTGCGCCGCGACGTCGAGGAGCGTCGCGGCACGGCGTCGTGAGTCGCCGTCATCGGCACGAACGAGGATCGCCGGGATGCCGGCCGCCTCGGCGCCCGCAACGTCCGCGACGGGGTTGTCTCCCACCATCCAGACCTCGCCTGGGTGTCCGCACTCGCGGAGCGCCACCGCGAACGCTTCAGGATGCGGCTTCTCGTAGCCGGTCGTTGCGGAATTGATCGTGCGCTCCACGAACGAGCTCAGCCCGAGCCCTTCGACGAGCGCCGGCAGCTCAGGGACGTGATTGGACAGAATCGCGTGGCGCCAGCCCGCGCCGGCGAGCTGCTCGAGGGCCGGCACGGTGTCGTCGAACAGGCGCCAGCCTACCGAGCAATCGACGTAGCGCTGCCTCGCCAGCACGGCTAGCTCCGCTGCTCGTTCTGGCGCAAGCCCGACGCGCTCGTACGCGCGCCGCAGTACCGCCCCGACGTGCGCCCACCACGCCTCCGCCGTGCCGAGCTGAGGGTGCGGCGTCTCTGCGGCGTGCCACGGGAAGCCGTCGCGGAGCCACGGGATCAGGTCGTCCGCGCACACCGAATGGCCGGGCTCGTACGCGTCGAGCGTCTCGATCAGGCATCCGCGCCACATGCCCGGCCGGAACGCGAGCGTCCCGTCGAAGTCCCAAAGGATCAGCCGGTCCACTCAGATCCCGCTCCCAACGCCTCGTACGCCGCGAGACCGGCCCCGACCAACCCCGCATCTCGTCCCAGCTCGGCGAGCACGACCCGCACCACGTCGCGACCGGGCGAGAGCGCTTCACGTGAGAGCACGTCGCGGGCGGGAGCGAGGATCAGCTCGCCCGCCGCGGCGAAGCCGCCGCCGATCACGATCATCTCCGGATTGAAGACGTTGACGAGCGATGCGATGCCGGCGCCGACCGCGCGCCCGATCTCGGCAAGAGCGGCGACGGCACGCCCGTCGCCGGCGCGAGCGGCGCCGACGAGTTCGCGCGCGTCCGCCAGCCCGAGTTCGCGCGCGCGCCCGTCGGCCGTACGCCCGGACGCGAGCGCCTCGAAATGGCCGTGCCCTCGACATCCCGGGCCGCAGGGCGGCCCGTCGTGGTCGACGATCATGTGACCGAGCTCACCCCCAGCGCCGACTGCCCCCCGGTAGAGCCGTCCACCGAGAATCAGTCCGCCACCGATGCCGGTGCCGAGCGTCAGCATGATCATGTGACTGGTCCCGCGCCCGGCGCCGATCGCCCACTCGGCGAGCGTCGCGGCATTCCCGTCGTTGTCGACGGCGATCGGCACGCCGAAGCGCGAGCGCATTCGGTCTGCGAGCCGAACGCCGCCGAGCGGGATGTGCACCGACGTCACGACCTCTCCGGTCCGTCGGTCGATGGTGGACGGGATCCCGAAGCCGACGGCCGCCACGTCCCGTCCGGCGAAGAGATCGTCCACCACCTCCTCGAGCGCGTGGAGCAGCTCCTCCTCTGATCCGACGGGCGTCGGTCGCTCGGCGCGCGCGTGGATCGTGCCGTCGACGCCGACGATTCCGGCGAGCAGCTTGGTGCCGCCGAGATCGACGCCGATGACGGGTAGGGAGCTCAGGACCGGTGGCTACGATAGCCCGCCGGATGTCCGAGAAGCCGTACCGCGTCTACCGCGGCGGCCGTGTCCGGGGCAAGGCGGCGACGCTGCCGAAGCCCGCTACGGGGCGGCGTGCCGACCGCGACGGCCGCGAGCGGTACGCGGGGCCCGGCGCGATCCCGCGCCGGCGCCGGCGCCGCTGGCGGCGCTACGTCGTGCTGGTGATCGTGCTGCTGTTGGCCAGCGTGGTCGCGTGGGCGGTCGCCAGCTACCTGGCGGTACGAAGCGGCGTCGAGACGGCGAACGCACGGCTGGGCGAGCGAGCCCGGGCGGCGCTCGTGCCGCAGGAGGGCTCGCTGCTGACGAGCGAGACGCACATCCTCCTGCTCGGGACAGACTCCGCGCCGACGCGTGCGCGGCGCGGGCTGCGGCACACCGATTCCATGATCGTCGTGCGCACCGACCCCGACCATAACCGGATGGCCTACCTGTCGATTCCGCGCGACCTGCGCGTCGCAGTCCCGGGTCACGGCTTCGCCAAGGTCAACGTCGCGTACCAGATCGGCGGCGCGCCGCTCGCCATCCGCACCGTCCGCAGCCTGGGCCTCCCCGTGAACCACGTCGTGATCGTCGACCTCCAGCGCTTCAAGACGCTGATCGACGCGGTCGGCGGTGTGACGATCGACGTACGGCGCCCGATCCGCGCGAAGTTCGAGTGCCCGCTCAAGACGAGCGCCGACTGCGCGAACTGGCGTGGCTGGTACTTCCCGAAGGGAAGGCAGAAGCTCAGAGGTCGAAAGGCGCTCGTCTTCGCGCGGGTGCGCAAGAACCTGCTCAACCCGTCCGAAAGCGACCTCACGCGCGGCGGACGGCAGCAGCAGGTCATGCAGGCACTCACGCGGGAGATGACGAGTCTCGGGACGCTCGTGCGCATGCCCTGGATCGGCGACGAGGTGGCGCGGCCGCTCGCGACCGATCTCGCTACGGGCGACCTCATGATCCTGGGCTGGCGGCGCTGGCGCACCGGCGAGGATCGCACGCTGCACTGCCGCCTCGGCGGGACGCCGTCCAGCTTCGGGTACCTGCTCGGCGAGGGAGGTGACAACCAGCGCGTCATCTCGATGTTCCGGGGCCTGTCGGCGCCGCAGCCGCCCGCGCCCGGGCAGCCGTTCGCGGCCGGTTGCCGCGTCGGACGCGCGCTCCTGGCACCGCAGTAGCCGGTGGGCGCCCTGCTCAGCTGGATTCTGTTCGGGCTCATCGCAGGCGGCGTTGCACGGCTTCTCGTGCCGGGTCGTCAGGCGATCGGGTGCCTGCCGACCATTGCGGTCGGCGTCGTCGGGGCGCTGATCGGCGGGCTCGTCGGCCAGGAGCTCTTCGACACGGACGCACGCTTCGAGTGGGACCTAGGCCCCTTCCTGCTCGCGGTTGCCGGATCGGTCGTGTTGCTGCTCGCGCTCGAGGCGCTCGGCGGGCGGCGGCGCTGACACGCCCGAGGCGGCACTGCCCGCCCATGAGCTGCGCGGGGGAACTACGCCTCGGCGGCCTTCGACTTCGTCGCTTCCTTGCCGGCGGACTCTCCGCCGGCCGCCGTGCCGGCGTCGCCGTCCTTGCTTGCGTCGCGGCGCTTGGAGCCGCGCCCGTAGTCGGTCGTGTAGAACCCTGAGCCCTTGAAGTGAACCGCGACCGGGTACAAGACGCGCTCGATCGGCCCGTGGCCGCAGACTTCACAGGCCTCCGGCGACGGGTCGGCCATGCGCTGAAAGACCTCGAAAATGTGGCCTTCCGGGCATTTGTACTCGTAGATCGGCACTTTTCCAAGGCTAGCAGCGTCCCCGGCGGCTCTCGGCTTCGCCAAGCCGTGTCGGAGCGCGAGTTCGCGGCCGGCGTGGCGGTCTGCACCGCAGCCGTGGCGACGTTCTTGCTCGCGCGGCTGAGCGCCTGGCCGCCGCACGAGGACGAGGCGCTGGCGCTGTTCGTCGGACGCCACTCGCTGCCCGAGGTGCTCGCCACGGTGCACGGCGAGCGCGGCGGAGCGCCGCTCCACTTCGTCTTCGCCTGGGCCGTCGCTTCACTGGGCGGCGGGCTCACGGAGCTGCGCGTGCTTTCCGCTCTCTTTGCGTCGGCGAGCGTGCCGCTCGTCGCGCTCCTAGGCCGTCGGCTTGCGAGCCGGGCGGCGGCGCTCGCCGCGACGCTGCTCGT
>JACVRM010000166.1 GCA_014534415.1 Thermoleophilia bacterium
GAAGAGGTCTCCCATCGCGCCGAAGTATGCTCCGGAGTGGGACGCGGAGCGGATGACGGCCACCGAGACGACCGACGAGTTCGCGCCGATCCTGCCCGGCAAGGGCGGCTCGGACTACGAGCGCTACCTCCGCACCGACGACCTCCTGGCGCTCCAGAAGACCGAGGCCGAGCGCGCCCATCACGACGAGCTGCTCTTCCAGACCGTTCACCAGGCGTCGGAGCTCTGGCTGAAGCTCGCGTGGAGCGAAGTCGAGCTCGCCACTGAGCACCTCCGACAGCGCGAGACCGCACCCGCGATCCGCCTGCTGCGCCGCTCGGTCGACGCGATGAAACGGGTGCACGACGCGCTCGACATGCTCGAGCACATGTCGCCGTGGGAGTACACCCGCTGGATCCGCCCGGTGCTCGGCCACGGCAGTGGCTTCGACTCGCCCGGATTCAACGGCGTGCGCCGTGTCTCGCCGGACCTCGGCACGGCCTTCCACGAGCTGCGGCGCGAGGCGGGCCTCTCGATCGTCGAGCTCTACCAGCGCGGCCGGGAGGTCGAGGACCTATACCAGCTCGGCGAGCTCCTGATCGAGTGGGACGAGCGCGTCGCGCTCTGGCGCGTCCGGCACTTCAAGGTGATCGGCCGCATCATCGGTGAGGAAGTCGTCGGCACTCAGGGTACGCCGGTCGAGCTCCTCGGTCGCCTGATCCACCAGAAGCTCTACCCCGAGCTCTGGCAGGCGCGCAACGAGTTGACCGAGATCGCCAAGGGCGAGCCGCCCGGCGACTCCGCGCCGTCGCCCGGCCACGGCCGTTGAGCCCGTTCGAGCACTGCAAGGCGCTGTTTCAGCTGCCACGCCCCGGGCGACGGCGGTGACGGCAACCGTCTCGTTGCGCGACGAGCTCGTCGATCTCCTCCAGCGGCTGATCCGCCTGGACACGGTCAATCCGCCCGGAAACGAGACGGCGGCCGCCGAGCTCTTGCGCGAGTACCTCGGCGACAACGGCGTCGCCTGCGAGCTCTACGCGCGCGTGCCGGAACGGGCCAACCTCGTGGCGCGGATCCGCGGGCACGCCGGCGGGGCGCGGCTGCTGCTGCTCTCCCACACGGACACGGTGCTCGCCGACGCAGCTGAGTGGCAGCTCGACCCGTGGTCCGGCGAGCTACGCGACGGCGAGGTGTGGGGGCGGGGCGCGCTCGACATGAAGGGCCAGGTGGCCGCGAGCGCCGTCACGATCGCCTCGCTCGCGCGGGAGGGTTTCGAGCCGGCCGGCGACCTGATCTTCGCCGCGTGTGCGGACGAAGAGGTCGGCGCCGGCTTCGGCCTCCAGTGGCTCTGCGAGGAGCACCCCGAGACGGTCGAGGCGGAGTACTCGCTCAACGAGGGCGCGGGCGACCGGCTCGAGCTCGGCGGTCGCGTGTTCTACGTGTGCGGCGTTGCCGAGAAGATGAGCTCGCCGTTCCGCCTGCGCGTGCACGGGCGCAGCGGGCACGCGTCGATGCCCGCGATCGCCGACAACTCGCTCGTCAAGGCGGCCCGGCTCGTGCAGCGGCTGGGCGCGTTCGCGCCCGAGCCGCGGCTTGAACCGGAAGTCGTGGCCTTCCTCGAGGCCGTTGCCGGTTCCGTGCCCGACCCGTCCGGCGCGCTCGAGGCGGCACGCGCGCTCGACCCGCTGGCCGCAGAGGTGATCGAGCCGCTGCTCGCGCTGACCGTGTCGCCCACGATGATCCAGGCGTCGCACAAGCGGAACGTGATCCCCGCCGTGTGCGACGTGACGGTCGACTGCCGGCTGCTGCCCGGGCAGACGCAGGCGGAAGCCGAGCGAATCGTCCGCGCGCAGCTCGGCGAGGACGACTACGAGCTCGAGTGGCTCGAGGCGCACGGCGGCACACGGTCGCCGCTCGAGACACCGCTCTGGGAGGCAGTCTCCTCGTTCGTGGCCGACTGCGAGCCCGGCGCGACCGCCGTGCCGGTCATCGTTCCCGGCTTCACGGACAGCCACTGGGTGCGGGACCGGTTCGGCACGGTCGCGTACGGCTTCTTCCCGCTGCGCGCCATGGAGCCCGAGACGGCGGCGCGCCTGATCCACTCGGCCGACGAGCGCGTGCGCGTCGACGACCTCGAGCTCGGCGCGCGCTTCCTACGGCACGCGGCCACATCCGTCGGGGACCCGGCCGCGTCGAACGCCTGACGCCCGGTGCCGAGCAGGCGCGTCGAGCGCTCCTCTTTCTATCCGTGCGAGGCTTCCAGCCGCAGATCGGCGGCGCGTCCGGCAGACCAGGGCGGTGCTGCAGACGGGCGGCCGCGGGGTACGCTCTCACGCATGAGCGAGAAGGTGCGGCTCGGCGGCATGGCGCTGGCCAACGGGGTGCTCGTGCACGGGCCAAACGCCTGGGCGTGCGCGGTGCGGGCCGACGACGGCGCCGTCAAGGTCGCCTCGGGCTACAAGTCGATCCGTTCCGCCGGCGTCGAGAGACGGCTGCTCCAGGGCCCGGTCCGGATCGCCGAGGTGTTCGCGCTCCTGCCTCGCGTGCGGCGTGCGCTCCCTGAGGCGCGGCTCCCCTTCGAGCGGCCTGGCGTGCTTGCCGCGATGGCCTTCGGCACCGCGCTCGTGCAGCTCGCCCGCCGAGCGGAAAGCGTTCCGGCGCTCGCGCAGGAGCTCGTCGGTGCGGCGGCCTCGCTCGCGCCCGCGGCGCTCGCGATGCGCGGCAGCGAGCTCGCTGCATACCACGGCGCCGAGCACATCTCGATCGGCACCTACGAGCACGACGAGCCGCGGCAGCGCGAGCACGAGCGCTGCGGGACGCACCTCGTCGGGCCGCTGCTGACGTCGGTCGCGCTCGCGAATGCCGTCGCGGCGAAGCTTCCCGCTGCCCTGCGGCCCACCGGCCGCGCCGGCGCGACGCTGGGCGCGGTGGCGGTCTCGATGGAGGTGTTCGGCTGGATGGTTCGCCACCCGGAGAACCCGATCGCGAAGGCGCTCGCGCGGCCGGGCCGCGAATTTCAGCGCCGTTTTGCCACGGCAGAACCGACGCCCCAGCAACTCGAGGTCGCCGAGGTCGCTCTGGCCGCCTGCCTGGAA
>JACVRM010000096.1 GCA_014534415.1 Thermoleophilia bacterium
GATCCGGCGGGCGGCGTCCTCCGGGTCGATGTTCAGGTCGGACGGCCGCACGTCGGCGAAGACCGGCGTCGCCCCGCAGTGCACGATCACGTTCGCGGTGGCCGGCCAGGTGACGGGCGTGGTCACCACCTCGTCGCCCGGGCCGACGCCGAGCGCGAGCAGCGAGAGGTGCAGCGCCGCCGTCCCCGACGACACGGCGAGTACGTGCCGGGCGCCGCAGAACTCGCGGAACCGCGCCTCGAGCTCGGCCGCCTTCGGCCCCGTCGTCAGCCAGCCGGAGCGAAGCGTCTCGGCGACCGCCTCGATCTCCTCGTCGCCGACCGCGGGCGGCTGGAAGCCGAGGAAGGTCGCCCGCCGCCGCTCGGAAACCTCCTGCACCGGGCCAGCGTACTGGCCGTGTCCGCCTTGCAACAGACTGTTACGAAGGCGCGACGTCGAAGCGAATCAGCGCGGCTGCGGCGCGGGCGCGGGCCAGCGCCTCGTCGCGCGTGCCACCCACGGCGAGGACCGCGCCCGCGCGGTCGGAGCCACGACGGAGCGGCCCGAACCGATGGCCGGGCGGCCGGTAGACGCGCACGTCGACGACGCCCGAGGAGGCCGCGGCCTCGTCGACACCGCTGACTGCACGAAGCTGCCCTTCCCGAGCGACGAGGAAGTGAACGCACGCACCTCCGGCACGTGGAACGCCGCGAAGCCGCCGCTCGCCGACCGGGAGCCCCAGCGCGGCGTCGATTGCGAGGTCGAGCAGGTCGGCCACCCCGACCGCCGCACAGAGCTCGGCGTCGTGCCCGCCCCCGAGCCGCGCCGCGACCTCGATGACGCGCGGGCCGTGCGAGCCGAGTCGCACCTGCGTGTAGGACGGGCCTTCCGTGATGCCCAGCGCCCGAACCGCCTCCTCGGCGACGCGTGCCGCCGACTCGGCGCCGTCGCGCGCCGGCCAGACGTGCGCGAGCGCGACGCCGAACGCCGGGGCGTCCGCGACGACTCGGTCGGTCACCGTCAGCGCGTGGAAGCGCCCGCCGACGGAGAAGCCATTGACGGTCAGCTCCGCACCCTCGACCAGCTCCTCGACGAGCGCGGTGCTGCCGCGCGCCTCCGCGATTGCGAGCTCGACGGCCGGCGCGAGCTCGGACTCGTCGCCGACGATCGAGAGGCCGCGCTGGCCCTGCCGGTCGGGCGGCTTGACGACACAGGGGAACTCGAGGCCGTGCGCCTCCTTGGTGAGTCGCCAGCGCGGCTGCGCGACACCGGCCTCCTCCAGCCGCTCGCGTTGCCTCACCTTGGACGTCACGAGCAGTGCGGTCTCGGGCGAGATCGGGTGGCGGAGGCCGAGCCGTGCCGCCACGCGCGCCGCGACGAGCACGGGCCAGTCGATGCCCGGCGCGACGAGGCCGTCGACGTGCTCGGCCTCGGCGAGCCGCGCGATCCCGTGCTCGTCCTCGGCCGAGATCAGCGCACGGCGGTCCGCGTAGACGAAACCCGGCGCGGCCGGGTCGCGGTCGGCCGCGATGACCCAGAGGCCGCGCTCCCGGGCGGCGCGCAGGAGGCCGATCTGCGCCGCTCCGGCGCCTAGGACGAGAAGGCGCCGGCGTGCGCCGGCAGCGCCGCCCTCCACCACGCCTCGTTCTCGCGGTACCAGGCGACGGTTCGCGCCAGCCCGTCTTCGAACGACGTGCGCGCCCGCCAGCCGAGCAGCCGCTCGGCCTTCTGGGTCGACCCGATGTGGCGCTCGACCTGACCGGGCCGTTCCTCGACGTGCTCCTTGAGCGAGTCGGGCTTGCCGAGCGCGGCGAGCACCGCGTCGGCGATCTCGCAGATCGAGATGTCGAGACCCGTCGCCACGTTGATCACCTCGCCCGCGACACCGCCGAGCTCCGCCTCGATGAGCGCCTCGATCGCCTCCGCGTCGTCGTCCACGTACAGCCAGTCGCGCGACGCGTGGCCCGACCCGTGGATCGTGAGCGGCTCGTCTCGTAGAGCCTGGGTGATGAAGCGCGGAATCACCTTCTCGGGGTGCTGCCGCGGCCCGTAGTTGTTGAACGGGCGCACGATCACGACCGGCAGCCCGTAGGTGACGAAGTAGCTGTAGGCGAGCCGGTCGGCTCCCGCCTTCGTCGCGGCGTAGGGGCTCCGCGGGTTGAGCGGGTGCTGCTCGTCCATCGGGTCGGAGAGCGCCGTCCCGTACACCTCGCTCGACGAGATGAGGATGAAGCGTTCGATGCGCGACGAGCGGATCGCGTCGAGCAGGATGCGGGTGCCCTCCACGTTCGTCGCGACGAATTCGCCCCCACCCACCTCGATCGACTTCTCGACGTGCGACTCGGCGGCCGCGTTCACGATCACGTCCACCTCGGCGACGACCGACCGGACGAGCTCCTCGTCGCGGATGTCGCCGTGGACGAACGAGAGCCGCGGGTGGGACATCACGTCGGCGAGATTGTCGATGTTGCCGGCGTACGTGAGCGCGTCGAGCGAGACGACCTCGTAGGCCGTGTTGGCGAGCAGGTGGCGGATGAAGTTGGACGGGATGAACCCACAGCCGCCCGTTACCAGGACGCGTTTCGCCCGCACGTGCCGCAAGCTCTGCATGGCCGCAACACGTTAGTCGCGGAGTCCGCCCGCCGCGCGCCGCTACCCGAGCTCCTCTTCGACGATGTAGAGCGGACGTCCGTCGACATCGCGCTGGATCCGGCTCAGATACTCCCCGACGAGCGCGAGCACGAACCCCTGCGTGCCCAGGACGTAGAGGACGAGCACGCCCAGCAGCAGGGGTCCCGGGAAGTCGGACTCCGCGATCCAGTACACGACCGCGTAGGCGCCGAGCGCGGTCGCGACGAGCGAGCACAGCGCGCCGAGCGCGATCCCGATCCACTGGATCGGCTGCGGCCAGAACGCGGCGAGCAGGTGCAGGGTGAGGCGGACGAGCTGCAGCCGCGGGTACCGCGAGCTGCCGTGCCGCGCGGCGTGCCTCACGTCGACCTCCACCACGCTCGCGCCGCTCGAAAGGACGACGGCCTTCGTGAACTTCTGCTTGCCGATCGCGCCGAGCAGAGGCTCGACGGCCGTGCGGCGATACGCGTTGAACGCGCAGCCGAAGTCGGTGATCGGCACGCCCGTGAAGCGCCGCAGCATGCCGTTCACGAGTCGCGACGGCACCGTCCGCCCCATGCCGTCCGCCCGGCCTACCCGCCGGCCGCTGGCCACGTCCGCGCCCGCTTCGACGGCCGCGACGAGCGTCGGGATGTCCTCAGGCTCGTTCTGGAGGTCACCGTCCATCGTCACGACGATCTCACCGCGCGCGCGCGCCAGCCCGGCGCGCATGGCCGGATGCTGGCCGGCGTTGCGCCGGAAGCGCACCGCGCGCACCCGGCCGTCGCGCGCGTGCAGGTGCTCGAGCGCCGCCCACGTCCCGTCCGACGAGCCGTCGTCGACGAAGAGCAGCTCGAACGAGCGGCCGGACGCCTCGAGCGCAGAAACCGCGCGCCGGTAGAGCTCCTCGACGGTCTCGGCCTCGTCGTAGAGCGTCACGACGACCGACACGGCGGGCGTCGAGCCGGGCTCCTCGGGCGCGCGCACCGGGCCGGGCGCAATCCGGATCTCGGCCATGGAAGCGACACGCTAACCGAACGTTCCCGGACGAGGCCTCAGAGCCGAACGCGCCGCATTTGCAAGAATTACGGCTGCTTTGACGAGCGCGCCCCTCGACCGCCTCGAAGAGCTCCGGCTCGATCGAGTGCACGGCGGCAGCTGGCTCGCGCGCCTCGCGGTCGAGACGTTCGTACAGGAGGCGGCCGCGCCGGCGGCGTCAGCGGCGGAGCTGCGCGAGCGCCTCGTGGCAGTGGCGCGCGAGCTCGCCGCGGCCCGCCCGGACGCGGGCTCGGTGGCCGCCGCCTGCGCCAGGCTGGTGGCTGCGGCGCACGGCGCGTGGGAGCTCTCCCCCAACGAGCTTCGCCGGCTCGTTCTCGACGAAGGGCGTGCTCTGCTCGAGCAGCGCGACCGGGCAGCGCGCTCGATCGCGATTCAGCTGGGTCCGCGGCTCGAAGACGCGACCGTGCTCACCCACTCGGCGTCGGCGACGGTGCACGAGGCTCTCGTGCGCACGCCGCCGGCACGCGTCATCTGCACCGTCTCGGAGCCGCTCGCGGAGGGCCGCACGTTCGCCGAGACGCTCGCCGAATGCGAGCTCGACGTCGAGCTCGTCGATGACGACGAGGCGCCGGCCCGCGCCGCCGAGGCGACCATCCTGCTCGTGGGCGCCGACACGATCTTCCGCGACGGCACGCTTGCAAACCGGCGCGGAACGCGCAGGCTCGCCGAAGCGGCGACAGCCGCCGGCATCCCGGTGGTCGTCGCGAGCGAGGTGATCAAGCTCGCGCCGTTCGACGCCCCCGACGAGCCCGCCGACCCGTCGGTCTCGGACCTCACGCCGCCGGAGCTGATCACCGAGTTCGCCACCGAGGAGGGCGCGTACGCGCCGGATGAGGTGGCCGTCCTGGTCGATAGGACGCCGTTCCTGCGCGCCGGCTACGACCTCCTGCGCGGCGACGGCCGCTGATAGACCCAGTCGTCCCGCCCGACGGGCAATAGCGAAGCAGTGAGTGGCGACGGGCCCGACGGCGCCGTCGCCACTCATGCATGCAACGCCTACGCGGATCCGCTGCGAACCTGGATGTTCCCCTTGAGCAGGACCCCCGAGGCCAAGTAGTCGCCGAACGTGATCGTGAACGTGTCTGCCGACCCCGGCTCGCCGAAATCCTCGACCTTGACGGTGAACGGGACGTCTGCGACGCCGTTGACCTCGGCCTTGCCGGTGAACGTCGCCGTCTTCCCGGTGGCGTCGACGACGAACGTCTGGAAGGACGTCGCCCGCAGCTTCTTGCCGGCCGCCTTGTCGTTGAACGTCAGGTCGCCGGTCGGGAGGCCGGCCGCGTACTCGACGCCGAAGCCGAAGTTCGCCGTCCCGCCCGCCGATGTTCCGCGGAGGATCGTCAGCTGCGCGAGCTCGCCGTCCACGCGGCCGCCGCCATTGGCGCGGCCGGGCGTGTTCGCCGGGACGGCGAGGCAGCCGGGGCCCGTGCACTCGGCGAAGCCGTAGACGTCGAAGCCGCGCCCCATGTCGCCCGCGTAGATGAAGCCCTTGTACTCCTTCGCGGACCACGTTTCCGCGCCCGGCATCACGTTCCAGCCGAGCGTGTTGCCCCACGTGGTGCGATCGTCCTCGACGGTCCCGTCGCTCGACGTGGGCGGCGCCGAGAAGTCGACGTACCAGACGCCGGCGCCGTAGTGGGCCGTCACGAACTGCCGGCTTGGGAGCCTCGAGACGCCGTCGAACCCTGCCTGGATCGCTCCCGGACCCGCGCCGCCGTTGCCGCCGTTGCGAAAGACGTGGATCGTGCAGGCCCGCTCGGTCCGGCCGACGTCCTCGAGCGCGGACGCGAGCGGATCGACGGCGAGGAGCGGGTTCGGGTAGAGCCACGTGCCGAGCTTCTTCGGGGTGGCCGGGCTCGCTCCGGCGCTCTTGGCGACGCCGTCGAGCTGGGCGAGCGCCCAGAAATGCGCACCGCCGATCTTGCCGTCGGGGCCCTGGTTGCAGCCGGTCTCGTCGAGCCCTCCACCCGCCTCGTCCGTGATCGCAAAGATCGCCCCATCGGAGCTCGTGTCCGACTGGTGCGAGATCTGGATGTTCTGTCCGTCCCCGCCCGCCGTGGTCGGAAGCGTGTTCGGGATGGTCGCGATCAGGCGCGGCTGCTCGTTCGCCGGCAGATTGAGGATGTTCGTGACGTCGACGATCCGCGTGGAGCTGACGGCCGCGCTGTAGAGCGTGTTGCCGTCGCGCGAGAAGGAGACGTCGTGCGCCTGGTCGACGATCGCCGTGGGGATGTGGCGCACGCGCGTCGGCGTCGCGCCGCGGACGTCGACGACCTCGATCCCGTTGAACGACGTGTTGCTCGAGATCCACTGCCCGCTCGGATGGATGGTGACGGTGTGCGTCCCGCCGCTGCTGAGCTGGCTCAGGAAGCAGTCGACGCTCTCGGTCCGGAACGTCGCCGTCTGCGGGTCGAAGTGGAGCTTGACGACGTCGAAGCCGCCCCTCTGGCTCGACTGGAGCAGGTTCTTCTCCTTCAGGCACGTCGAGACGTGCGGGCCCACGACGAGCCAGTCAAAGGCCACGACGAGCAGGTCGCCGCGCACGTGCACGTCGTTCTGCCAGCCCGGATCCGCGTAGCCGCCGGCGGCCTTCGGGTGTGCCGGGTCGGTGACGTCGAAGATTCTCGTGCCCGCGCCCATCGTGCCGACGAACGCGTAGTCGTGGACCTTGCCCGCGGCGTCGGTGCGGGACTGGAACTCCATGTCCGTCCCCACGAACCCGCAGACGTTCGCGATATGGACGATGTTCTTCGCCGCGCGCGGCACCTGCCCCGTGGTCGACACGAGCTCGCACGGGAGCGCGGCATTGCGCGCCGGGTCGAGCTCGTCGCCGACGGCGGCGGCGCCCGCTACCGCGAAGGGCGTCAGCGCGAGGACGAGTCCTGTCGCAAGCCCGATGCGCTTCGCAAGCGATCGCTTCCGTCTCCTCGTTTCCATCAAACTCCTCCTCGTCCGCTCGTAGTCGTTCCTACGCTCGCGCCTCTGCTTCGGGAGCGATACCGAGCCCGCCAAAGCCACGAGATTCCGATAGTGATGCGTCCGGGGAAGTAAAGCACCACTGGGGCGGGTGTCAACCTTCACCAATCCTCTGCCAACGCTGCGAAAAATGCGCTAACCCAAGTGTTTCTGCCCCCGGAAACCACTCGTGACGGGCCTCAAGGCCTCCGCAACGCGGTCCTGGTCGGCGTCCGTCAGCCGCGCGTGGAGCGGCAGGGCGAGCGCGCGCTCGTACGCGGCGTCCGCGCCCGGGAAGGGCCCGTGGTCGGCGTAGGCGCCGAGCCGGTGCAGCGCATAGGTGCCGATTTGCGCCTCCACGCCGGCCCGGCGGAGCGCCGTGAGCGCCTCGGCGCGAGGCTCGAGCTGAACCACGTAGGCCTGCCAGCCGTGCACGTCGCCGTCGGCGGCCCGTGGAGTCGCGACCGCTCCGGCGAGGCGCTGCTCGTAGCCCGCCGCGATCCGCGACCGCCTTGCGAGCAGCTCGTCGAGGCGACGCACCTGCGGTAATCCGACGGCGCAGAGAATGTCCGAGAGCCGGTAGTTGAGCCCGGGCCGTGGCAGGTCGCGGAGGTCGGGCGGCTGCCACCCGTGGTGCCGGAGCTGCCGGACCGCGTCCGCGATCTCCGCATCGCTCGTCACGACGGCGCCCCCCTCCCCCGTCGTGACGACCTTGCGCGGGTGGAACGAGAGGCAGCCGAGCATGCCGAGCCCCCCGCACGGGCGGCCGCGACGCCGCGCACCGAGCGCGCCCGCCGCGTCCTCGATGAGCGCAACACGCTCGGGGACCGCCGCCTCGAGCTGCTCCCAATCGACCGGCCGGCCGAAAAGGTGGACGGCGAGCACGGCGCGCGTCCTGGGCGTCACCGCAGCGGCGACGCGCTCGACGTCGATGTTCATCGTCCGGGCGTCGACGTCCACGAGCACCGGCCGCGCGCCGGCGAGCGCGACGACGTTCGCAGTGGCCGGAAACGTGTACGCCGGGACGATCACCTCGTCCCCCTCTCCGATCCCGAGCGCGAGCACGGCGAGGTGCAACGCCGCGGTTCCGGACGACACCGCGACCGCGTGCTCCGTCCCGCAGGCACGAGCGAGCTCGGTCTCGAACTCCGGCACCTTCGGGCCCATCGTCAGGTGCCCGGTTGCGAGGACGTCGGCGACGGCGCCGGCCTCTGCATCGCCGACATCGGGCCACGCCAGGCGAATCATGCGGCGGCCGGCTGGCGCGCCCGGTTCCACGCGACCCAGCACGGGGGAAACCACGTTTCCCCCGTGAGCCCCCTTCCTATGGCGCCAAGGCTCATCGCGCGACGCCCGCAATTCGTTGCGTCCGGTACCAGGCGATCGTGCGCGCGAGGCCGTCGTCGAGGTCGACGTGCGCCTCCCACCCCAGCAGCTCGCGCGCCTTCTCGACGTTCGGGATCCGGATCTCCACGTCGGCGTAATGGAGCGGCTGGAACACGATCTCGCC
>JACVRM010000070.1 GCA_014534415.1 Thermoleophilia bacterium
CCAGAAACAGGGGTCCCGCTAGGAGCATGCTTCTTCTGCCTCGTCTTCCCGCCGCGGCGCGATTTCAGCGGTCACCAGCGCGGCGCACGCGCGCGAGCGAGGTCTGACCCCAACGCGTGGCCATCCGCGAGCGAGTGGGGTCTGACCCCAACGCGTCTGCGTCCTCTTCCCGCCGCGGTGCGATCTCAGCGGTCACGAGCGCGGCGCACGCGCGCGAGCGAGGTCTGACCCCAACGCGTCGCCGCCCGAGCCGCTCGAACCGGACAGTCCCGTCCGGGACAGATGCCTCCCGGGCTTAGGGGCTGTTGCTGTTGCGGTCGCCGGCCGGGAAGGCGGCGACCTCGCGGCGGCGCAGCTCGGTCTGGAGCTGGCCGACGTACTCCTGGAGCTGCGTCTCCTTGACGCCCAAGCGCTGCTCGAGCTCCGCGACGAACGCCTCACGGCGCTCCAGCCTGTCGAGCCGGATCTCGTAGTCGGCCTCGGCCTTTGCCCCGCGCACGTCGAGCGCGTGCTCGCGCTCCTCGAGCTCGCTGGCCCGCGCGGCGGCCTCCTCCGCGCTGCGCTTGGCGCGCTGCTCGAGAACCTCGGCGCGCTCGCGCTGCGTCTCGAGTAGCCGCTCCAGCTCCTCGGCCCGCCGCTCGCGTGCCGCGAGCTCGCTCTGACGACGCTCGAGCTCCCAACTCAGCTCGTCCAGATCACGCGCGCGAGCGTCCACGCGCTCGACGCGGGACAGCGCTTCGGCGCGCTCGTTGAGCTCCGCCTCGCGCGCGGCAGCCGCGGCCTCGCGCTGCTCGAGCTGCGCAAGGAGATGCTCGCCATCCTCGTAGCGGGCGTCGCGCGCGACGGCCTCGCCGCGCAGCTCCTCCTCGCGCCGCAACAGATCGGCCTCCCGGGCGGCGAGCGCTTCCTCGCGCGCGCCAACGCGCGCCTTCTCGTCGCCGAGCTTGCGATGCTCGGCGGCGAGCTCGGACCGCCGCGCCGTGAACTCCTTCTCGGCAGACGCGAACGACGTTTCCCGCTCGCGCAACGCCCGCTCGCGCGCCTCGATCCGCGCCCGCACCTCGCGCTCACGCGCGTCGACGTCCCGCTCGCGCCTTGTCAGTTTCTCATCGCGCCGCGCGACCGCCGCCGCACCCTGCTGATGCTCGGCCGCCCACCGTCTCGCCTCTTTCTCGGCCGACTCGAGCTGCGCGGCGCGGCCCTCGAGCGAGCGCCGCAACTCGGCGAGCCGTGCGTCGTCGGCAGAAACCTCGTTGCCGAGCGCCGAGACGCGCTTGCGCTCCGCGGCAATCTCCTCCGAGCTCCGCACGACGCGCTGCTCGCGCTCCGCGAGCTCCGCCTCGTGGGCCGCGACCCTCGCCGCGCGCTCCTCGAGCTCGCTGGCGCGCCGCGCGGCGTCCTGCTCCGTGGCAAGCCGCCGCTCGTACGCGGCGACCTGCTCGGCAAGCGCCGTGCGCAGCTCCCGCTCCTGGGCCTGTGCCTCGGCCAGCGCCGTTCTCAGCCCCGCGAGCTCGTCGTCGGACGCCGGCGCGGGCGCGGGCGCGACCGGCGCAACAACCTCGACTGCCGGAGGCTGCGCCTCGGCCGGCGTCTGCTCAGCCGGCTCGTTGCGCTGCGCGATCTTGCCGCGCAGCCCGGTGCCGAAGCCGCGCTCGGTCTCGCTTGGTTGGTTGTCCGGCCGGTCCACCATGCGTCAGGTCTTCCGAAGGAATCGGCGGAGACGTGCGCCGCCGTCATCCCTCGGTCGGGGCTGACGGCGCGGATCTACGAGCGGCGCTCGAGCGCCGAAATCAGCGACCGTCGTAGCAGCTCCATCCGGCGCGCGAGGCCCACGTTCTTGTACGCGGGCCACGTATAGCCGACGCCGCGGCCGTTGCGAACGCGGCCGAAAACCACACCGAGGGCCTTCCTCGTCGCCGCTGCGCCGAACCGCTGCCGGTACAGCGTCACGAGGTTGACGTCCTCGATGCCGTCCCGGATCTCCTCGAGCCGGATCGACGTCACCGGTTGCGCCGTCGGCTCGCGAAGGTCGTATTCGTCGGACACCGGCGGGTAGATGAGGCTCACGTCGCCGTTCGCCAGCTGCCCCTTCGGCGTGCGCGAGGAAACCGGGTCGGCGTACGGGTTGCGGGGCGCCGCCTTCGCGGCGGTCGGCGCCCGGCCGTCGACCCAGCGGTTCATGTGCCAGATCAGCCAGCCCGAGTTCCGCTCGTACGCGTTCCAGAGCATGAGTAGCCGCGGATCCGTCGCCGGACCGTCGATGGCGAGCTGCGGGATGGTCCTGGTCGGCATGTAGTACGTGTACGACCACACCTCCTTGCCGCGCTTGCGAAGCTTCTGGATCAGCCTCCAGGTGTCGCGCGAGTGGTCGATGCCGAACTTGCGCTCGAGCCCGGCGGTCCACCGACCGTAGTACTTGTTCGTCGCCACCACCCACGTGTCGAGATCGTCACGTCCGCCGTTCCACAGGTTCTCATTCGAGTTCTTGACGCCACGGAAGGTATGGCAATTGAGGTTGCCGAACCGCTTGCAGAGGCGGCGCGGAGGTACACGCTCGTACGGGTAGGCCGTCGCGAGCGCCTTGACGCCCTTCGCGTGCCGGTGGACGAGCCGGTTGATGGCCGGAATCTCGCCCCGCTCGTGCTTGTTGCCCGGCTCGTCCCACACCCAAAGGTACGTGTTGTGGCCGATCCAGTCGCGCTTGCGCCAGTACTCGGCGACGTTCTCGAGATAGCTGGCGCCCGTCTTGCGCCAGTCGCGCTCGATGACGAATCGGTCGCCCCGGCTCGGAAGCACCTTCGCCGACCAGGGCTGCCGGTGGTAGGTCTGCGGAAACTCAGGGGAGCGCCACCAGCAGGCCGCGCAGGACCCGTCGGCATACCGGCCCAACCGGTCCGGACGTCCGTAGTCCCATCCGGTCGGGCTGATGTAGTGGTCGGCGAAGAACGCCGTGAGGTTGCGGTACATGCGCAGCAGCCGGGCGCCGTCGTCGCGCTGCGGGTCTCCGATCGGCGCGTGCTGGAGGTACCAGCCCGTCAGGAAGCCGCCGATCGCCTTGAACGCGCGCCGGTCCGTCGGCTCGATCGCCTGGACGCTCGCGACGCGGAGGTCGAAGTCGTGCGTCGCATACGGCCGGCCGTTCTGGTCGTTGACGACGATCTCGCCGTGGTAGGAGCGCGACGCCGTCTGGCGAGGGACGTCGACCAGGACGACGAAGCCGCCCCACTCGCCCGGCTTCGTCTCGAGGCCGGCGCTCGTCTGCGGCGGCAGCGGGTCGGCGTAGCGGCCGGTGCCGAGCGAGACGCCGTCGGACGGCGATTCGACCCGCACGAAGCCGACGCGCAGGAAGCGCACCTTCCCCTCGAACCAGGGGTCGGAGCCGGGACCGAGCTCGGCGGAGAGGCGGTTGCCAGAAGCGCGGACGACCAGCTGAAAACCTTCTGTCTCGCCCCTCAGCGCGACGAGGCCGCGCGCAAGCGGGTTCGTCGCCGGGGCCTGATCCGGCGTGAATCGCTCGGTGAGCAGCAGGGCGCGCCGTTCGACGGCCTGCGGCGCGGCGAACGCCGTGGTGGCGACCAGCGCCGCCAGGATCGCGAGCGCGCCGACCAACTGACCGCGGACCGTGAGAAGAGGCCGCATTTGGTGCAGTCTTCGGCGGGGGAATGCATCTCCTTGAGCGCGCATCCCCCTTCTGGGGGATTCGCCCGATCAGCGCTCGCGAACGCAGGCGCGATCGCCGGCGAGCCACTCGTCGAAGACCGCGTCGAAGACGGCGTCGGCCGCGCGATCGTAGGCGCCGAGCCCGGGGCCTTCCCACTGCACGACCGGCGTGACGCCCGGGCCCATGACGGTCACGCGGTGCCGCTCGCCGTTGCCGGGAGGTCGGAACTCGCTGCTCGGATACGCGGGCGGCGGCCGGTCGCGCACGAAGCTGAAGCAGAAGCCGCCGTTCGGGTTGTGCGTCACCTTGGCCGCCGCCCGCTTCCAGCCCTGCCCCCAGACCGAGTCGTACGTGTCGATGTAGAAGTAGCGCGCGTGGAAGTCCGATCGCCGGTCGGACGGCGTCCGGTACCCGTGGACGGGTTTCCCGCGGTAGAGCAGGCGGCCGAAGAGTCCCTGCCACATGCCACCGTACGTCCAGTTCGGCGATACCTGGAGGTCGCCGAGCGGCCCTGTCCAGTGCGAGAGGTGGAGCTCGTACCGCATGTGCGCGGGACGGAAGGCGGCAAAACCGCGCATCGGCTGGATGCGCTGCCAGCTCTGAAGCGCCCAGTAGGAGCCGTCGCCGGCCTTGCAGGCGGCCACGAGCCAGACCAGTCGCGGCCCGTCGTACGGACGGCAGGTATCCCGGAAGCCGTTGCGGACCGGCTTGCGGTACTTGCGCCAACCGCCGGCGTAGTCCACCTTGAACTGCACTTGCGACGCGATCGGGCTCGGGTGGACGGCGTCCACCGCCCCCCACGCGAGCACCTCGCGACGCTGCCCGTTCTCGCGCGTGTAGACGATCAATGCCTCTCCGCTCGGATTGACCTTCAACGAGACGTCCTTGACGTCACGGTCGGCCAGGGGCTGGCTCGCGCCGGCGCCCGGGGCTGCCCACCCGGCGATCAGGCCGGCCGCCGCAAGCACGCAGAGCGTGCGCGCGGACGGTCGCCACACCGGAACCGACGTGCTGAAACGACGCCCGCCGCTCACTCGGCGCGCGAAGGTAGCAGCGATTAGCCGCGACTGCGACTACGCGCGCGCTTGCGGGAGGACCCGTTCTTGCGCGTCGCTGCCCGCTTGCGAGGCTTCGCGTCGCGCTGCTTCTTCGCCGCTTCGAGGCTCGCGCGCAGCGCTTCCATGAGGTCGGCCGGCTCCTCCGCCTCCGCCGGCTGCTCGACGCGCACCTTCTTGCCTTTTCGCTTCTGCTTGATGATCTCGCAGAGCGTGTCGCGATACGTATCCGCGTACCGTTCGGGTTCCCAGGAGCTCGTGAAGCGCTCGATCAGCTCGGTCGCCATCTCGAGCTCGCGATCGTCGACCTTCGCGTCCGCCGGCTTGACGTCGTCGCTCGGGCGCACCTCGTCGGCGAAGTACATCCGCTCGAGCGTGATCACGCCGTCGCGTACTCGCAGGCAGCCGAGGTGCTGGCGGTCGCGCAGCACGAACGTCGCAATGCCCGCCAGGCCCGAGTCTTTCAGCGCGCGCTCGAGGAGGGAGTAGACGCGCTCGGCGCCGTCCTGCGGGCCGAGGTAGTAAGTCTTCTCGAAGAAGATCGGGTCGATCTCGTCGTAGGCGACGAAGTCCGTGATGTCGATCGTCCGGTGCCCCTCGACCTGCGCGGCCGCGAAGTCCTCGTCCGACATGTAGACCCACTCGCCCTCTTCCCACTCGAAGGCCTTGACGATCTCGTCGTCCGGGACGGGCTTGCCCTCCGCTTTGCAGATCTTCTCGTAGCCGATGCGGCTGGCATCCGGCTCGTGGACGTAGTGGAAGTGCAGGTCGTGCTCCTGCGTGGCGCTGTACATGCGCACGGGCACGTTGACGAGCCCGAACGAGATCGTGCCGGTCCACAGGGCGCGGGGCATGCGCTCCTTGTCCCCGCGGCGGCGGGATGCAAAACGGTCGGGCAAAGTCGGTGAACGTCCGCGTCGTCACGTGACGGGCGCGGCGCTCCCGGCCGGTCGCTGGTCGTCGTCCGGGGACTAATCCCCTTCTTAGAACAGGATCGCCGCGAGGCGGCGACGGTAGCGCACCGTCAGCGGGTGCTCGGCGCCCAGCTCGTCGAAGACAGCGAGCATCAGGCGCCGGATCTCGTCGCGGCGAGCGGCGTCCGCTCCGTCGAGGCCGCTGAGGAGCAACTCGAGCGCACGCTCGTACTCGCCGGCATCGAGGGCGGCGACGACGGCCGGCTCTGCGCCGGACTCGCGAAGCTCGTGGAGCATGCGCTCGCCCGCCGTCGGCTCGGTCAACGCATCCAGGAAATCGGCGACCGCCTGCGGCGGACGCACGCCGACGAACTCGCTGACGACTCGGCCTTTGCGGAACGCCTTCACGGCCGGGATTCCGCGGATCCCGTACTGCGCGGCGACGCGCGGGTTCGCGTCCACGTCGACTTTCGCCAGCACGACCCCCTCGCGTAGGGCCGCCTCGCGTTCGAGAGCCGGGCCGAGCACGCGGCATGGGCCACACCACTCGGCCCAGAAGTCCACGACCACCGGAAGTTCGGCAGAACGCTCGATGACCGCGGCTTGAAAGGTCTCGTCCGTGACGTCCACGTTGCATCCAACGTAGCGGCGGGCCGATCGCTTCCCTGCGGACGCTCGAACGCGCCCGCCTGGGGACGAAACGTCAAAGCGGCAAGCACGAACCGTGGGCACTATCCCCGGCATGGCAGGCGAGGGCAGCCCCGACTCGACGTACCGCCTGGTCGGCCGGGCGGTCGACTCGCGCTTCCTCGGGCTGACGTGGGAGCGGCCGCTCGAGGAGTGGGACGCCGAGCTGCTCGTCGATCTCGAGCGGGGCATCGGCCGGCACGTCGTCAGGTTCGTCGAGCTGGGCGGCGTCTTCTACGCGCTCAAGGAGCTGCCGGCGCCGATCGCCCAGCGGGAGTACCGCCTGCTCGGGCACCTGGAGGGCACCAGCGTGCCCGCGGTCGAGCCGATCGCGGTGGTCACCGACCGGCATGCCGCGAACGGCGAGGAGCTCCCCGAGATCCTGATCACGCGCTACCTGGAGTACTCGCTGCCCTTCCGGACGGTGCTCGGCCGCAAGGTGCTCCCCGCTCCCGAGCACGTGATCCTCGACGCGCTGGCCGGCCTGCTCGTGCACTTGCACGTCGCGGGCTTCTTCTGGGGCGACTGCTCGCTCTCGAACGCTCTCTTTCGCCGCGACGCCGGCACACTCGCCGCCTACCTGGTCGACGTCGAGACGGGCGAGCTGCACGACCGCCTGTCCGACGGCCAGCGGCGCCACGATCTCGACATCGCCTACGAGAACCTCGGCTACGAATTCCTCGACGTCGCGGCCGAGTTCGGCTGGACCGACGGGCGCGATCCTGCCGAGCTCGCCGAGAAGGTGGTCGTCAGCTACGAGCGCCTCTGGGCGGACCTGACTCACGAGGAGGTCTTCGCGCTGGACGACACGACACGGCTCGAGCGGCGGCTCGAGCAGCTGCACGAGCTCGGCTTCGAGGTCGAGGAGATCGAGCTGGTGAAGACCGACCGCGACTTCCGGCTGCGGCTCGGCGCCGCGCGTGTCGAGCCCGGTTACCACCGGCGTCGACTGCTCAGGCTCACCGGCCTCGACGCCCAGGAGAACCAGGCGCGCCGGCTGCTCGGCGACATCCGAGCCTTCACGGCGGCGCTCGAGCGGGCCGGTGCTCCGCCCGTCTCGGAGGCCGCCGGCGCCGGCCGCTGGCTGAGCGAGGTGTTCGAGCCGTCGGTGGCCGCCATTCCCGCCCACCTGCGGGGCAAGCGCGCCGCGGCGGAGGTGTTCCACGAGCTCCTCGACCACCGCTGGTACCTGTCGGAGCAGGCCGGCCGCGAGGTACCGATGGCCGATGCGGTCGAGGCGTACGTCCGCGACGTCCTGCACGCCGAGCCGGACGAGCGCACCGCGCAGCTTCGGCAGCCCCGCGCGCCCGCCTTGGAGTGACCGGGTCCGGCAGGATGCCGGGGTGAGCGCGAACACCTTCGGAGCCCGGGCGACCCTCGACGTCGGCGGAGGGGCGCACGAGATCTTCCGCCTCGACGTCCTCCAGGCGGAACACGACGTGGCGCGCCTGCCCTACACGCTGCGCATCCTCCTCGAGAACCTGCTCCGCCACGAAGACGGCGAGACGGTCACACGGGCGGACGTCGAGGCAGTCGCGCGCTGGGTCGCGACGGCCGAGCCGTCCAGCGAGATCACGTTCCGCCCCTCACGCGTCCTGCTCCAGGACTTCACCGGCGTTCCCGCGATCGTCGACCTCGCCGCCATGCGCGACGCCGTGCGCGAGCTCGGCGGCGACCCGGCCCGCATCGACCCGCTCGTCCCGGCCGAGCTCGTCATCGACCACTCCGTTCAGGTCGACGAGTTCGGCAGCCGCTTCGCCATACGCCGCAACGCCGAGCTCGAGTTCGAGCGCAACCGCGAGCGCTACGCGTTCCTGCGCTGGGGGCAGCACGCGTTCGGCGGCCTGAAGGTCGTGCCGCCGAACACGGGCATCGTCCACCAGGTCAACCTCGAGTACCTCGCTCGCGTCGTCGAGTCGCGCGACGGTCAAGCCTTCCCGGACACGCTGGTCGGCACCGACTCGCACACGACGATGATCAACGGGCTCGGCGTGCTCGGCTGGGGCGTCGGCGGGATCGAGGCCGAGGCGGCGATGCTCGGCGAGCCCGTCTCGATGCTCGTTCCGCAGGTGCTCGGCTTCCGGCTGACCGGCGAGCTGCCGGAAGGCTCGACCGCGACCGACCTTGTCCTCACCGTGACGCAGATCCTCCGCCAGACGGGCGTGGTGGGGAAGTTCGTCGAGTACTTCGGCCACGGCCTCGCCGGGCTGCCGCTCGCCGACCGCGCCACGATCGGGAACATGTCTCCGGAGTACGGCGCGACGTGCGGTTTCTTCCCGGTCGACGAGGTGACGCTCCAGTACCTGCGCCTGACCGGCCGAGACGCCGAGCAAATCGCGCTCGTCGAGGCGTACTGCAAGGAGAACATGCTGTGGCACGACCCCGGCGAGGAGCCCACCTACTCGCAGATCGTCGAGCTCGATCTCTCGGACGTCGAGCCCAGCCTCGCCGGGCCGCGCCGCCCGCAGGACCGCGTGCCGCTCGCCGACGCGAAGCGCTCCTTCTGCGCGTCGCTCGAGAGCTTCGGCACCGGCTACGGCAACGCGACGCAGGACAAGGCCGTCGCGGATACGTTCCCGGCCAGCGACCCGACCACGGGCCAGGCGCCCGGACCCTCGGAGGTCGCAGATCCGCTGGAGGAGTTCGCGCTCAGCGCCACCGCGGAGAAGCCGGACGCGACCGTCGCGGTCGAGCTCGACGGCGAGAGGTTCGAGCTCGACCACGGCTCGGTCGTGATCGCCGCGATCACGAGCTGCACGAACACGTCGAATCCTCAGGTCATGCTCGGCGCCGGCCTGCTTGCCAAGAAGGCGGTCGAGAAGGGCCTGCGCCGCAAGCCGTGGGTGAAGTCGAGCCTCGCGCCCGGTTCCAAGGTCGTGACCGAGTACTACGAGCGCGCCGGTCTGACCCCGTATCTCGAGGAGCTCGGCTTCCACACTGTTGGCTACGGCTGCACGACGTGCATCGGGAACTCCGGCCCGCTGCCCGAGCCGATCTCCCGGGCAGTGTTCGAAGAGGATCTCGTCGTCTGCTCGGTGCTGTCGGGCAACCGGAACTTCGAGGCGCGCATCCACCCGGAGGTCAAGGCGAACTACCTGGCCTCGCCGCCGCTCGTCGTCGCGTACGCGCTCGCCGGGCGGATGGACGTCGATCTGCTCACCGAACCGATCGGCCAGGACGAGGACCGCAACGACGTCTTCCTACGCGACATCTGGCCGACGTCGACCGAGGTGCAGGCGGCGATCGCGGGATCCGTGCAGGGCGACATGTTCGAGCGGACGTACGCGGACGTCTTCACGGGCGACGAGAGCTGGCGCGCGCTCGAGGTTCCCGAGGGCGACCTCTTCGCATGGGATCCCGACTCGACGTACGTGCGCCGGCCGCCGTACTTCGAAGGCATGTCCCCGGACCCGGTCCCGCTCGAGCCGGTGCGCGCCGCGCTTTGTCTGGTGATGCTCGGCGACTCGGTCACGACCGATCACATCTCCCCGGCAGGCGCCATCCGCCCCGACAGTCCGGCCGGGCGCTACCTCATCGAGCACGGGATCGAGCGCAAGGACTTCAACTCGTACGGATCGCGGCGCGGCAACCACGAGGTCATGGTGCGCGGCACCTTCGCGAACGTGCGCCTACGCAACCAGCTCGTCCCCGGGAGCGAGAGCACCTGGACGGTGCATATCCCCTCCGGCGAGGAGATGACGATCTACGAGGCGTCCGAGCGCTACCTCGCCGAGGGCACACCGCTCGTCGTGCTCGCCGGCAAGGAGTACGGCTCGGGCTCGTCACGGGACTGGGCCGCGAAGGGCCCGAACCTGCTCGGCGTGCGCGCCGTCATCGCGGAGTCGTACGAGCGGATCCACCGCACGAACCTGCTCATGATGGGCGTGCTCCCGCTCGAGTACCCCGCCGGCCAGAACCGCGAATCGCTCGGTCTAACCGGCCGCGAGATGTTCGACGTCGAGGCGCCCGAGCGCCACGGCGGGAGCGTCCGGGTGACCGTCACCCCCGAAAGCGGTGAGGCGATCGAGTTCGACGCGCGCGTGCGTATCGACACGGCGCGCGAGTTCGAGTACTACCGCCACGGCGGCATCCTCCTGCACGCCGTGCGCCGCGCCGTCCGCGACTGACCCGCGCATCACTTCCCGCGCGCGAC
>JACVRM010000016.1 GCA_014534415.1 Thermoleophilia bacterium
AGGGGCGTGATCATGATCATCCCCGTCTCCGTCTGCCACCACGTGTCGACGACGGGGCAGCGGTCGGCGCCGATGTGCTCGCGGTACCAGACCCACGCTTCCGGGTTGATCGGCTCGCCGACGGAGCCGAGCAGCCGCAACGACGAGAGATCGTGGCGCTGCGCGTGCTCGGGGCCCCACTTCATGTGCGCGCGGATCGCCGTCGGCGCCGTGTAGAGGATGTCGACGCCGTAACGTTCGACGATTGCCCACCAGCGGTCCTTGTCCGGGAAGTCGGGCGTGCCCTCGTAGAGCACGCCCGTCGTGCCGTTGCAGAGCGGCCCGTAGACGATGTAGCTGTGGCCGGTGACCCAGCCGACGTCGGCGGCGCACCAGTAGACCGAGTCGGGCTTGACGTCGAAGATGTAGTGGTGGGTCGTCGCTACCCCGACGAGGTAGCCGCCCGTCGTGTGCGCGATGCCCTTCGGCCTCGCGGTCGTGCCGCTCGTATAGAGCAGGTACAGCAGGTCTTCCGAGTCCATCGGCTCGCACGGGCACGACTCGGCGTCGGACGGCTGACCGTCGACCGCCTCATGCCACCAGACGTCCCGCGCGGTCGTCATGTTCACGTCGCCGCCTGTACGCCGAAGGACGACGCAGCCCCGCACGGCAGGCGACGCGGCCAGCGCCTCGTCGGCGTTCCGCTTGAGCGGGACGGTCGCTCCTCGGCGCCAGCCCTCGTCTTGCGTGACGAGCAGTTCGCACTCCATGTCGTTGAGCCGCCCGGCGAGCGACTCGGCGGAGAAGCCGCCGAAGACCACGGTATGGGGCGCGCCGAGCCGGGCGCACGCGAGCATCGCGATCGGGAGCTCGGGCACCATGCCCATGTAGATCCCGACAGGCGTACCCTTGCGGACGCCGAGCGAGCGCAGGGCGTTCGCAAAGCGGACGACCTCGGCCTGGAGCTCGGCGAAGGTGATCGTGCGGTATTCGCCGTCGGGTTCGCCCTCCCAGAAGTAGGCGACCTTGTCGCCGCCGCCAGCCTCGACATGGCGGTCGACGCAGTTGTAGGCGGCGTTCAGCGTGCCGCCGAGGAACCACTTCGCATAGGGCGCCTCCCACTCGTAGAGCTTCGTGAAGGGCTCGAACCAGGTGACGCGCTCGCGCGCCTCGGTGTGCCAGAACTCGTCGGGGTCGCGGTCGTAGATGTCGGGCTGCGCGTTCGCCCGCGCGGCGAACTCCGGCGGCGGCGCATACCGGCGGTTCTCCGTCAGGATGGTCTCGATCGCCGTCATTCAGCACGTGCGCGCCGGGCTGAAGCCTGGCGGGCGGTCTCGCGGGACGTCGCCGCGTAGCTCACCGCGGCGCAAGGTCGTATGGAAAGCTCGTCAGGTTCTCGCAGCCGGCCTCGCCGACGACGACCAGATCCTCGAGTCGGCAGCCGCCGAAACCCGACCGGTAGAGCCCGGGCTCGAGCGTGACCACGTCGCCGGCTACGAGCTCCTCGTGGCCGGTCATGCCGAGTGCCGGCTTCTCGTGCACCTCGAGACCGACGCCGTGGCCGAGCCCGTGGAAGAAGCCGTCCTCGAGCAGCCTGCCGGGCTCCTTCGAAAGCTGGGTCGGGTAGCCGTGCTCCTCGTAGAAGCGGCACGTCTCGATGTGGAGGTCGCGGCCCACGACCCCGGCGCGGACGCCGGCCACCGCCCGCTCGAGCGCCTCGAGCGTTAGCCGGTGGTACTCGACGAGCTCGTCAGGCGGCGTTCCCACCACGAAGGTCCTCGTCATGTCCGCGTAGCAGCCCGACTGCCGGTCGCGCGGGAACAGGTCGATGACGACCGGCTCGTTCGGCGCGATCGGCCCGTAGCCCATCTCGTGCCCGATCGCTGTCTGCGCTCCGTGCGCCACGATGAACTCCTCGCCCGTCGTGTCATGCGCCGTCAACGCCTGACCGATCGCAGCCTTGATTCGCTCGCACGTGAGCGTCTCGCCGTCGAGCAGCAGCGTTCCGTCGCGCGGCCGGGCGCCGCCCAGCATGTCCCGCGCGACGCGCATTCCGGCCTCGGCGGCCAGCTGAGCACGGCGGATGCCGGCGAGCTCTGACTCGTTCTTGACGCGTCGCCGGTCGGAGAAGTGCTGGATGTCGGGAGAGAGGTCGATGCCGTTCGCACGGAGGTGGTCGGCGACTCCGAGCGGGAATGTCGGCGGCACGGACGCACTCCGGATCCCGAGCTCGCGGCAGGTGCGGAGCGCCAGCTCGACGAGGATCTCGTCGCGCGACAGCCCCTGGGCGATCAATTCGTCGTAGCCAAGCTCCTCGAAGGGATGCACCTCGAGAGTGTCCACACCGCTCATGCGAGTGACTTCGTGCGCGTACACGGCGACGAAGCGGCGCCCGTCGTGCTCGGCGTAGACGAACTCGTCGGGCACCGGCACGGGCACCTCGTGCCGCATCGCCGGCGAGGTCATCGAGTCGCCGAAGATCAGGACGTCGACCACGGCGAGCGATCCTAGCGCGGCGCGGGCGGCTGCCCGGACGCTTTCCCTAGACTCAGGCACGTGGAAGAGGTGCTCCAGCGCGAGCGCGCGCTGATCGCTGCGTGGGACGAAGAGCTCCGGCGCGAGCTGCCCGCCGACGCCGACATCTTCGACGTGCACGTCCACCTCGGACACGACGTCGACGGCTTTCGCGGCGACTACGAAGACCTCGAGCGCCTCCAGGCGCGCTACGGCATCTCGCTGGCCTTCATGTTCTGCCTCGACGAGCCCGACCGGCATCCGGCGTTTCGCGCGGCAAACGATCGGACGCTCGCGTACGCGGAGCGTTCGGGCGGCCGGCTCGTGCCGTTCGTGCGACTCGACCTCGCCGAGCAGCCGGTCGAGGAGGCCGTGCGCTGCCTCGACCGTGGCGCACGCGGCATCAAGCTCCATCCGCGGGCTCAGCGGTTCCTGCTGAACGACGACCGGCTGGCGCCGATCTTCGAGCTCGCGGCGGATCGGCGCGTACCCATCCTCATCCACGGGGGCCGCGGCCTGCCGCCGATCGCCGACCACCTGGCCAGGCTCGTCGACCGCTACTCCGGAGCGCAGTTGATCATCGCGCATGCCGGCATCGCCGATCTCGCAGGCCTCGTCCACTACTTCGGCGGGCGGCCGGGTGTCTACTTCGACACGTCCGTGTGGAGCCCGCTCGATCTGATGGCGCTCTACCACGAGGTCTCGCCGGAGCAAGTTCTCTACGCGTCCGACTACCCGTACGGGCAGCAGCCGGCCTCGCTTCTCATCGCGCTCCGGACCGCGCGTGCCTCGGGGCTGGACGAAGCACAGGTGCGGAACATGCTCGCCGGGACCGCGACGCGCCTCGCCGCCGGCGACCGTCCCGAGGCGCTGTCGCCGCCGCGCGGCGGCGGGACGTTCGCCCAGCCGATGGCTTTCGCCCGCATTCACCAGTACCTGTCGATGGCGACGCCGCTCCTGTGGACGCGGCAGCCGGACACCGTCGGTGTGCTCGGGCTCGCGCTCAACGCCTGCCTCGAGCGCGACGGCAGCCAGGACGAGCGGGACCGGATCCGCGAGCTGCTCGTGACCGCGCGCGACCTGTGGCGGGTGATTCCCGAACTCGAGGACGAGAACGAGCTGCGGCAGATCAGCCGCGCCACCTTCCGGATGATCCACCTGGCGGACATCCTCGCAGTCACGACCGATGCTTGAGCTGCGCGTCAACGGCGGCGCGTTCGAGCTCGATGCGCCTGTCGGCACCTCGCTCGCGGACGCGCTCCGCGACCGGCTTGGCCTGACCGGCACGAAGATCGCGTGCAACGAGGGGCATTGCGGCGCCTGCACCGTCCAGCTCGACGGAGTGCCGATCCTGTCGTGCATCACGCTCGTCCATAGCGTCGGAGAACGCGAGGTGACGACGATCGAGGGGCTGCGTGACCACCCGCTCGTCGAGGCCTTCGTACGCGCCGACGCGCTCCAGTGCGGCTTCTGCACGCCCGGCCAGATCGTCTCCGCCGCCGCGCTCGTGGAGACTGATCCCGAGCCGGACCGCGACGTGATTCGGCATGCGATGGCCGGAAACCTCTGCCGCTGCGGGACGTACCCGCGCGTCGAGGAGGCGATCACGACGTGGCGCGCCTGATCAAGACCGAGAAGGAGGTCGAGGGCCGCTACACCGAGCAGTGGGTCGTGGTCGAAGAGGACGTCCTCGACCAGTGGCCCGCCGGCGCCCGGCGGGTGGTCGGCCGCCCCGCAACCCGCGTGGACGGCCTCCAGCGCGCACGCGGCGAGGCGCGCTACACCGCCGACGTTCAGCTCCCCGGCATGCTGCACACGGCCGTTCTGCGCAGCCCGCACGGGCGCGCCCGCGTGAAACGGCTCGACGTCGGCCGCGCGATGCAGGCGCCCGGCGTGCGCGGCGTCCTGACACCGCGCGAGCTCGCCGCGCGCGACGCGGCCGACTGGCCGGGCGAGCCGTCGGTCGGCCCGCACGCGAGCGAGGTGCTGACGTGCGAGCCGGGCTACGCCGGCGCCCCGGTCGCAGCCGTCGGCGCGGAGACGTTCGGCCAGGCGCTCGCCGCGCTCTCGCTCGTGCGCGTCGATTGGGAGATCCTCGAGCCGCTGCTCGATGGTGACCAAGCGGTGCGGCGGGGGTCGTTGCTCGGCGAGCCGCGCCGCTACGAGCGCGGCGACCTCGACCGCGGCCTCGCGGAAGCGGATCTCGTGGTCGAGGCCAAGTACCGCACCCAGGTCGTCCTGCACAACGCGCTCGAGACCCACCAGTCCGTGTGCCGGTGGGAGGGCGACACGCTCGAGGTCTACACCTCGACGCAGTGGATCTGGGGTGTGCGCCGCGAGGTCGCCGAGGCGCTGGGCATTCCCGCAGACAGGGTTCGAGTCGTCTGCGAGTACATGGGCGGCGGCTTCGGGGCAAAGAACGACGCCGGAGACCACACCTTCATCGCCGCGGAGCTCGCGCGGCGGACGGGCCGGCCGGTCCGCTGCGCGCTGACGCGGCGCGACGAGAACCGGGCGACGGGGAACCGGAACGCGACGATTCAGCGGCTCGTCGCCGGCGCGCGCTCGGACGGGACGCTGACCGCCCTGGGCGGCGAGTTCGTCAACGCGGTGGGCTACGACGGATTCTCCCCGTTCACGAGCGGGCCGATGCAGCTCCTCTACGGGTGCCCGAACGTGCGCACGGTGGACTACGGCGCCCAGCTCAACACACCGCCGAACGCCGCCTTCCGAGCGCCCGGCTTCGTCGAGGGCACCTTCGGCCTGGAGTGCCTGCTCGACGAGCTGGCGGCGCGGCTCGACGTCGACCCGCTCGAGCTGCGGCGGCGCAACCACGCCGACCACGACGCGAGCGACGAGAGGCCGTTCTCGTCCAAGCGGCTCATGGAGTGCTACCGGCGCGCCGAGACCCATTGGGCACGGCGTGCCGAGGTCCGCGCCCGGTCGGAAGCGCCGTGGCGGCGCGGCGTGGGGCTCGCCAGCCAGGTGTGGTACGGCGGCGGCGGCCCCCCGTCCTACGCCTGGGTTCGCGTCGGCCCCGACGGCCGCGCGGCCGTCATCACGGCGATGCAGGACATCGGAACCGGCTCGCGGACCGCGATGGCGCAGATCGCCGCGGAGGAGCTCGGCCTGCCGCTCGACCGTGTCGACGTCGCGCTCGGCGACTCGGCACGCGGCCCGTACGCGTCCATCTCGGCCGGCTCGTCGACGATCCCGAGCATGGGTCCCGCCGTCCGGTCTGCAGCAGCCGATGCGGCCCGGCAAATCGTCGAGATCGCCGCTCAGCGCTACGACCGCGAGGAGCGCGTGCTGTCGCTCCGCGACGGCCACGTCGTCTCGACGGACGGCGGCTCCTGGCCGCTCGAGGAGATCGCCGGCCTGCTCGGCGACGGGCAGATCCTCGGCAAGGGCGCCCGCGGTCCCAATCCCGCGGGCATGCGTGTGCTCACGTTCGGCGTGCAGGTCGCGGAGGTCGCCGTCGACGTCGAGACGGGCGAGGTCCGCGTGGAGCGCCTCGCTGCGATCCACGACGTGGGCCGCGTGATCAACCCGCTGGGGGCCCGGAGCCAGGTCGAGGGAGGGATCATCCAGGCGCTCGGGCACACCCTCTCGGAGCAGCGGCTGCTCGACCCGCTGACGGGCGACGTCCTCACGCAGACGCTGGACGCGTACAAGCTGCCGACGATCGCCGACGTCCCCGAGATCGTCGTCGAGTTCGTCGACCAGCCCGACACGCACCTCACGAATCTCGGCGCGAAGGGGCTCGGCGAGCCGCCGATCGTCCCGACCGCCGCGGCAATCGCCAACGCGATCCGTAACGCGACCGGCGCGGACGTCCGGTCGCTCCCGGTGAGCCGAGAGGAGATGTTGCGCGCGCTCCGCGAGACGCGCGGGCGCGCGGAGGAGCCCGTTGGAGCTTCGACGGCCTGAGACGGTCGAGGACATCGTTGCCATGCTAGGCAACGGATCGGTCGGACTCGCCGGCGGCACGGATCTCGTGCCCCTGCTGCGCGACGGGATCGTCCGCGCCGACACGCTCGTCGACCTGTCGCGCGGGGTGCCACGCGGCGTGGCCGACGGACGGATCGGCGCCGGCGCGACGCTCGCCGAGCTCGAGGTCGATCCCCAGGTGCCGGACGCGCTCCGCGAGGCCTGCCGACTCGCTGCCTCGCCGCAGCTTCGCGCCATGGGCACGATCGGCGGCAACCTCCGCCAGGCCACGCGCTGCTGGTACTGGCGGCTGAAGTACCCCTGCTACCTGCACGGTGGAGATCGCTGTCACGCGCGCGAAGGCGAGCACCGCGAGCACGCCATCTTCGGCAACGAGCGCTGTGCGTCCGCACACCCGTCCGACGTCGCAGCCGCCCTGATCGCGCTCCGCTCGCGCGCCCGGACGACTCGCCGCGAGCTCGCCGTCGAGGAGCTCTACCGCCTGCCGACCGACGACGACCGCGACGTCGTCGCCCTCGCGGCGGACGAGCTGATCGTCGAGCTGGAGGTCCCGACGCCGCGGGCAAGTGTCTACCTGAAGGCGATGGACCGGCAGCGATGGGCGTTTCCACTCGTCGGGGTCGCGGCCGCTCGATTCGAAGACGGCGTCTCGCTCGCGTTGGCCGGTGTGGCGCCGATCCCCTGGCCGCTGGCGGGCGCCGCCGACCTCGAGGCGGCCACGCCACTGCCCGGCACGGCCTACAAGGTCGAGATCGCCCGGGCCCTGGTGGCGCGGGCGCTGGCTGCAGTCGGCGCGTAACGACTCTGCGCCAACCTACCCACAGCTGCGTCGCCGCGCGTTCGTCCGGGGACTGTCCCCGAACGTGTGGCGAAACCGTGACGATCCACCCCCAGTCGCGCGACGCCGCCGCTAGCATCGGCCGCCGTGCCCGCGCGCGCGCTCGCACTCTTTCTGGTCGTCGTCGCGTGCGCCGGGTGCGGCGGCGGAGATGACGACGGAGAGGAGGAGGCGGTGGGCAACGGAACCCCTGCCGGCGAGACCGGCTGTCGGGAGGTCGACGCTCCCGAGCCCAAGGCGGAGGGCGGCCAGGAACGGCCCGAAGCGCCGCTCGGCGGGAGCGAGCGCGCCGAGCTCGTCGTGCGCACCAATTGCGGCGACTTCACGATCCGCCTCGACCCGACGTCGGCGCCGAATACGACCGCCTCGTTGCTCAAGTTGGCCGAGAACGGCTACTTCGACGACACGATCTTCCACCGGATCGTCCCGGGCTTCGTCATCCAGGGCGGTGACCCGACCGGCACGGGCACCGGCGGCCCCGGCTACTCGACGGTCGACAGGCCGAAGCCCGACGCCAGGTACACGAAGGGCGTCGTGGCCATGGCCAAGACGGCACAGGAGCCGCCCGGGACGTCGGGGAGCCAGTTCTTCGTCGTGACGGGCGACGACGTCGGGCTACCGCCCGAGTATGCGATCGTCGGCGAGGTCAGCGCGGGGCTCGACGTCGTGGAGCGAATCGGCACGCTCGGCGACCCGAACACCGAGCGGCCCACGCAGCCGGTCGTCATCGAGCAGGTGACGGCCAGGCGCTAACGCATGGTCGTCGCGGTCGTCCTCGCGGCCGGCGCGGCATCCCGCTTCGGTTCGCCGAAGCAGCAGCTCCTGCTCCCGGAAGTGCTGGCGCGCGTCCGGCGCGCCGCCGTGGACGACGTCGTCGTCGTCGTCGGCGCGCACCCGCTCGAAAGCGACGCGCGCACCGTCCCGTGTCCTGACTGGGAAGGCGGCCCCGGAGCTTCGTTGCGCTGCGGACTCGCCGCTCTCGCCCGGGAGACCGAGGCGGCGGTCGTGGTGCTCGCCGACGGCCCGGAGCTGGCGCCGGCCGCCATCGATCGCGTCGTTGCCGCGTGGCGCCGCACAGGCGGCGACGTGGTGGCGGCCACGTACGGCGGTCGCAGGAGCCACCCAGTTCTGCTCGCACGCGCTGCGTGGTCGCGCGTACCGGACGAGGGCGCTCGCTCGCTGGCCGCCGTCCCCGTCCCGTGCGACGACCTCGGCGACCCAGGCGATGTCGACACGCCGGCCGACCTCCCCGAGAGGTTCCGGCCGACGCGGCGGGAATGATGTGGACATGCAGGCGGTTCCGGTCCTGGAGTTTGCGAGCGAGGACTCGCCGCTCGAGGCTGCGCGTACGAGCCGAGGGCTCTCGCGCGAGGACGCCGCCGAACGTGCTGCATTGACGGCCGACGAGGTGACGTGGCTGGAGGAGGGCCGCCTCTATCGGTTCCGCTCGCAGCAGCAGGCCGTCGCCGCACTCCTCACCTACGCAGCGGCCCTGCGCATCGACCACCGCGAGGCGCTCGAGCTGGCCGGGCGCCCCGTGCCGCCTGCCGACCCCGCCAGGGCGCGCGCGCGCCTGCTCGCGGGGCTCGCAGTCGTGTTCATCGTGCTGATGCTCGCGGCGGCGTTGACGGTCGGCCGCTTGGCGGGCGGCAACGCCGATCAACCCGCCGCCGCCCAGCTGCCGCCGCCGTGGCGCGTCTCGATCGACGTTCTCAACGGGTCCGGCGACATAGAGCACACCCGTAACGTCGCCGACAGGATCAATGCGCTGGAGTACCTGGTACGGAGCGTCCGCAGGGCCAGCCGCTTCGACTATCCGGAGACGGCCGTCTACTACCCGCCGGGCGCGAAGCCGCTGGCCGACCGGCTCGCCGCCGAGCTCTGTGTGCCGACGAAGCCGCTGCCGGCCGGCAAGGACAAGCGCCGCCTCGTCGTGATCGTCGGCCCGGCGAGGGCCGTGCCCGACGCCGACTGCTAGAGCGGCGTACGCAGCGCGGCCAGCCGCTGCTTGAGCTCGGGCGCCATCGGCTCGAGAGCCGACTGTCGCACGAAGCGGCGCAGCTGCACCTCGAAGCGGTAGCGCCGCCGGCAGTAGTCGCACGCATCCAGGTGCCGCTCGGCGGCCGCCTGCTCGTCGACGGTCAGCTCACGGTCGAGGAACGGCTGAAGCACCTCCTCGCACTGCGCGCACGGGTCGTCGCTCAACCTCACCCTTCGACCGCCTCCTCGGCGAGTTGCCGCTTGAGGATACGCCTACCTCGATGCAGACGCGACATGACCGTCCCGACCGGGATGTCCAGGATCTGAGCCGCTTCCGCGTAGGCGAACCCGCCGATGTCCACCAGGACGACGACGTCGCGGAAGTCGTGCGGGAGTTCCGACAGCGCCGAGACGACGTGGTCCTGCGAAAGGCGCGAGAGCACCCGTTCCTCGTCCTGCTCCGCTCCCGACGAGTCTGCAAGCCGGTTGTACAGGAAGTAGTCGCCCTCCTCCAGCGGCTCGGTAAGCGGCCGGCGCTGCCTGCTGCGCGCGCGGTCGATGTTCAGGTTCGTCAGGATCCGCAGCAGCCACGCGCGCAGGTTCGTCCCCGGGGTATACGACCGCCAGCTTCGGAAGGCGCGCGCGTACGTCTCCTGCATCAGGTCCTCCGCCTCGTCGCGCGAGCCGACCAGCCGGCGCGCCACCTGGTACACCTGGTCGGCCAGCTCAAGCGCCTCCTCCTCGAAACGCACGCGGCCGCGCGCGTCGTCCGCCAGCTGCCGTGCCTCCTCGCGCGAGACCTCGCTCACCCGGCGAACGTATCAGCAGGTTCACGAGACGAGCAACGAGCGGGGTTTGCAGGCTATTCCCGCACGGGTAGGAACAGCCAGACGCCCAAGGAGGAACGCATGGAGGGTTTCGAGGTCATCTCGGTCAACGACGACAAGTGCATCGGGCACGTCGTCGGCCGGGTCGGGGACAATTTGATCGTCGAGCACGGCACGCTGCGCAAGACGCGCAATGCGCTGCCGCTGGCGTTCGCCGAGGTCGACGAGGGGCAGCGCCGGGTCGTCACCACGCTCGCGCACGAGCTCGTCTACGACTCGCCGAAGGTCACGGACGACGAGCTGGACCTCAACGCGATCGCCACGCACTACGGGCTGGCGGCGGCGTACGACGAAGCACCGTCCCAGGGTTACGGCGACCTCGACGCGGACGAGCTCGCGGGCGGTGCGCAGGACGACCTGAACCGCAGCAACGTCGAGGCTCCTGAGGCGCAGCGCGCGCAGATGCGAAAGGCGATGCGACCGGAGGGAGATCGCGGCGCCGACGAGTCGCCCGCGCTGCTCGGCGACCGCTTCAGCGAGGTGCCTCGCGCCTCGGACGAGGGCTAGCGGGGCTAGACGAACTGACGCTCGCGGAACCCCGCGCGCGAGAGCGCCGCGACGAGCGTCGCGCGGTCCGTCAGCTCCTCGTCCCACGACAGCGTCACCTGACCCAGCAGGTTCGCGTACGCGGAGAGGATGCCCTCGTGCTCGCCGAGCGCTGCGGCCAGCCGGTTGACGCACCGCTCGCAGCGGATGCCGTTGACCTGGATCGTCTCAGTCCGCTCGGCCATCAGGAAGAGCGTAGCGTCCGCTCGACGAGCCGCGCGCACACGGCCTCGAGCCCGTCCGCGCGTCCCACCTCGAGCTGCTCGTCGCCTTCGGTCGGTGCCGACGCGAGTGGTGCGATGACGTGCTCCGTGCTCAGCTCGCGCGCCGCGGGAGCGACGAGCTCGACGAGCTCGGCCGCCAGCTCGCGCGCGCCGACCAGACGGTCGCCGCGCGGGTGCACGAGCTCCGCCGCGGCGCCGCGCGCCAGCGCCGCCCAGCGGTTCTGCTGGTAGACGAAACGACCAGGCGGGTCGTATGCCGGCGGTTCCCACCGCAGCGCCGTCACGGCGAGCGCCTGGAGAAGCGCCGTGAACGCCCCGCTGCGCTCGAGCCGCGTCGGCTGATCGGGCATGCGGATTTCGAGCGTGCCGAATCTCGGGTGGGGCCGGACGTCCCACCAGAGCATCGTGTAGTCGGGCATGAGACCGAGCGAGACCAGCCGCTCGACCAGCTGCTCCCACTCGGCATACGAGCGCAGCGCCGGCGGCGCGCCGCTGCGCGGCAGCTGGGCGAGGATCTCGGCGCGGTTGGACGCGAGCCCGGTCGCAGCGCCCGCCAGGTACGGCGAATTCACTGAGAGCGCGAGCACGACAGGCAGCCACGGGAGCACGGCCTCCGTCGCCTGGAAGCACGCCTCCGCACTCGGCATGCCGACGTGTACGTGAAGTCCGTTGACGCCTTGCCGTCGCGCCGAGACGCCCGCGTAGGCGACGAAGTCGCGGTAGCGCGGCTCGTCGACAATAGGCTGGTCCTCCGCTCGGCTGATCGGGTGCGTGCCGGTCGCCATCAGCCGCAGGCCGCGCTCCGCGGCGAGCTCGCTCGCCGTGCTGCGTAAATGCCCGATCACGCTCGCCGCCTCCGCGGCCGTCTCGCAGACGCCGCTGTTCAGCTCCACCACGCACGCGAAGAGCTCGGTCTTGATGCGGCCGGGCAGCTCGAGCTCCTCCGCCGCCTGCACGATTCCCTCGGAGCCCGTCTCGAGCCGGAGCGTGTCGGGAGCGACGAGCATCAGCTCCTCCTCGACGCCGACCGACCAGGGCGACGACTCGCCCCAGCGGGCGTCCTCGGTCATGACCGAAGGCTAGAAGCTTCTCGCTCCGCCGAGGCGACGGGCGCCTTCAGCGGAGCGAGAGGGGGAGAGTGGCCCCGCGGGGGGTCGGGGCCCGGGACGGGCGGCTAGCCGCGAGGGGAGGGAGACTGCCGCCCAAGCTTCACGTCGAGGGTCTGCCTTTCGTCGTCGCGGTAGATCTCGAGCTCCATGGAGTCGCCCGGCTCCTTACGGGAGATCGCGCGCCGCAGCTCCTCCACCGAGCTGACGGGCCGGCCGTCGGCCTCGACGATGATGTCGCCGCCGATCACGTACTCGAAGCCCTCGACCTGCACCCGCTTCGTGCCCGCGCGCAGTCCGGCCCGCTCGGCCCCGCTGCCCTCGAAGACCTCGGTCACCAGCAGTCCCTTGTCGACCGGCAGGCGGAACAGCTCGGCGATCTCCTCGGTGATCGGCTGGGCATAGATCCCGAGCGCTGCGTGCTCCACCTTGCCCTTCGCGATCAGCTGCGCGGCGACGTCCTTGACGGTGTTGATCGGAACGGCGAAGCCGAGACCGACGTTGCCGCCCGTCTGGGTGGCGATCTGGGTATTCACGCCGATCACCCGGCCGGCGGCGTCGAGCAGCGGGCCGCCCGAGTTTCCCTGGTTGATAGCCGCGTCCGTCTGGATCGCCTGGTCGATCAACCGCTGGTCCGGCGCCTGGATGGAGCGGCCGACGGCGCTCACGATCCCCGACGTAACGGTGCGCTGGTACCCGAGCGGGTTGCCGATGGCGACCACCTCGTCGCCCACGCGCACGCTGTCCGAGTTCCCGAGCACGAGAGGCGTGAGCGCACGCGAGTCCGTGGCGACCTTCAGGACGGCGAGGTCGGTGGACGGGTCGGTGCCGACCACCGTCGCCTTCACGCTCTCGTTGTTGGAGAAGCTCACGCGAATCTCGTCGGCGCGGTCGACGACGTGGAAGTTCGTGACGATATGGCCAGTCTTGTCGATGACGAACCCGGAGCCGAGCCCCTGCTGCTCCGGGGGGCCCGAGAAGAATCCGAAGGGGTCCTGTGGCTCGACGGCGATGGTGCGGGTCGAAACCTGGACGACGCCGGGGCGGGTGCGCTCGTAGACCTGGCCGATGGAGAGCGGACGGCCGCGGCTGAAGCGTTCGGGAGCCTCGATCCGGGAGTCGACGACCGCAAAGGGAGCAGCCCCGTCGTCGTCCTCGAAGCCCACGAGGAGCGCCGCGCCCGCCAATGCGACGGCGCCGCCGACGACGGCGGCGACGAGCGCGGCGCCAAGGGTGAGGAGTCCCGTGCGAGGTAGACGCATCGCACGGCGTTATAACGGCCGCCTCTTACGCGGCCGTTGGCCGTGGTTAACGCGGCGTGGCGCTTCTGTTAAGCACTGTTAGTCGGGCGGGGTCAGCCCGAGATGCTCGGCGCCGCGGATGCCGTCGTCGCCGCGCTCGTCGAGCTCGCTCGGCGACTGCTCGCCGACGTCGGGCTCTTCCCCGCCCTCGGCCTGCGGCTCCAGCAAGTCATCAGGCAGATCGCCCATCAGTCGGGGTGCGAAGCGTCGGTGAACTCGCGGAACTCGCCCGTCACGAGGTAGGCGGTCTGCTCGCCGATGTCGACCGCGTGGTCGCCGATGCGTTCCAGGCACCGCGAGACGACGATCATCCGGAGGCCCCATTCGCGCAGGGAGGGATTGCCTCCGAGCGCCATCAGGTGCTGGACGACGCGGCGGTTCGCCCGGTCGATCAGCTCGTCGAGGTCGACGAGGGACTCGGCACCGGCCAGGTCCCGCTTGACGAACGAGTCGAGCGAGACGCGCAGCATCTCCTCCCCGCGCGACGCCATCTCCTCGAACGCCTCGATCAGCTTCACGTCGGGCGACACCTCGTACACGAGCTTCGTCAGCTTGGCGATCGTCACGCACAGGTCGGCCACGCGCTCGAGCGCGAGGTTGATGTGGATCGCGGCGAGCACGAACCGCAGGTCGCTGGCCACCGGTGTCTGCCGGGCGAGCAGCGATTCGACTTCCTGCGCGACGGCCATGTAGCGGCTGTCCACCTCGTCGTCGAAGGCGATCACCTCGTCGGCAAGCTCGGGGTCGCGCTCGCGCACCGCCTGCATGACGCCGCGCAAGGAGCGGATGCAGAGTTCGCCCTCGTCGAGCAGCGTCGCCTGGAGCGTGTCGAGGTCTTCCTGGAGGCCAATCCGCATTGGGTGAGCCCTTTCCAGCACGTCCTAGCCGAAACGCCCGGTCACGTAGTCCTCGGTGCGCTTGTCGCTCGGCTGCGTGAAGATCTTGTCCGTCGCGTCGTACTCGATGAGGATGCCGGTGCGCTGGCCCTCCCCTCCACGCGTGACGCTGAAGAACGCCGTCATGTCCGCGACGCGCGCCGCCTGCTGCATGTTGTGCGTGACCACGATGATGGTGTAATCGCGCTTGAGCTCGTGCATGAGGTCTTCGATGCGCGTGGTCGCTATCGGATCGAGCGCCGACGCCGGCTCGTCCATCAGGATCACCTCGGGCTCGACGGCGAGGCACCGGGCGATGCAGAGCCGCTGCTGCTGGCCGCCTGACAGGCCGAGCGCGCTCGCCTTCAACCGGTCCTTCACCTCGTCCCAGAGGGCCGCCTGGTGCAGCGCCCGCTCGACGCGCTCGTCGAGGCCGTCGGTCATGCCGAGCACCCGCGGCCCGAACGCGACGTTGTCGTAGATCGACTTCGGAAACGGGTTCGGCTTCTGGAAGACCATGCCGATGCGCTTGCGGACCTCCACGGGGTCGACGTCGGTCCCGTAGAGGTCCTGCTCGTGGTACAGGATCCGGCCGTGAATCCGCGCTCCGGGGATGAGCGCGTTCATGTGGTTGAAGCACCGGATGAACGTGCTCTTGCCGCAACCCGACGGCCCGATGAACGCGGTCACGAAGTTGCGATAAACCTCGAGCGACACGTCCTGGAGCGCCATGTTCCCGCTGTACGAGACGCCGAGCCCCTGCACGTCGAAGACGACCTCTCGCAACTCGCGGGCGGGCAGCGGACGGCCGCGCTCGGCGACAGCATCGACGTTCACGCCCGGCAGTGTGACAGGCACTGTCTGGCTCTCGGGCACCGTCACCATCTTCGCTCGTAGCGGTTGCGCAGCCAGATCGCCAGCGCGTTCATGGCGAGCAAGATGACGAGCAGCACGATGATCCCGGAGGCCGCGAGAGTGTCTCGGAACTCGGGCTGCGGTCGCGCGACCCACTGGTAGATCTGCACCGGCAGCGCCGTGAAGTCGCCGAGCAGCGTCGGGTTGAACGAGACGTACGTCAACGCGCCGACGAGCAGCAGCGGCGCCGTCTCGCCGAGCGCGCGCGAGAGGGCGAGGATCGAGCCGGTTGCGATGCCCGGCACCGCGGCCGGGAGCACCTGCCGCCAGACGACCTGCCAGCGCGTGGCACCGAGCGCATAGGCGCCCTGCCGGATCGAGTCGGGGACGGCGCGGATCGCTTCCCGCGCGGCGATGATCACGGTGGGCAGGACGAGCAGCGTCAGGATCATCGCTCCCGCGAGCAGCACCCGCCCGAGCCCCAGCCCGCGCACCAGGAAGGCGAGCCCGAGGATGCCGTACACGATCGAGGGCACGGCGGCGAGGTTCTGGATATTGATCTCGAGCAGCCGGTTGTACCAGCGGTTGCGGTTCGCGTACTCCTCGAGGTAGATGGCGGTGCCGACGCCGAGCGGCACCGTGAGCGCGAGCAGGAGCACGCCGAGGTAGATCGTGGCGAGGATCGCCGGCCGCGCTCCGGCGATCTGCGGATCAGCAGACGGCGGCTCGAGCAGCAGGACGAGATCGACCCACTCGACACCCTTGAAGACGACCTGCACGACGAGCGTGAGGAGCGTCGCGAACCCAATCGCGAGCGAGAGCAGCAGAAAAGCCATGAAGAGGCGACCGGCCCACACGCCGCGCCGGCGAGACGACCGGAGCCCGGCGGACACGGCGCTCACTCGTACACCTCGCGAAAGCGACGGACGAGCCGGATCGACAGCAGGTTCATCACGAACGTCATCACGAACAGCGTCGCCCCGACCGCGAAGATCGTCTTGTACTCGATGGAGCCGGTCGGGGTGTCTCCTTGCCCGGTCGCCGCTACGAACGCCGTCATGGTCTGCACGGCCTCGAGCGGGTTCCACGCCAGATTCGGCTGGCCGCCCGCGGCGATCAGGACGATCATCGTCTCGCCTACGGCGCGCGAGATGGCAAGCACGTACGAGGCGATGATCCCCGAGACGGCGGCCGGTACCACGATGCGCGTCGCTACCTGAAGCCGCGTGGAGCCGAGTGCGTACGCGCCGTCGCGGAGATCACGCGGAACGGCGGACATGGCGTCCTCCGAGACCGACGCGACCGTCGGAATCAACATGACCCCCATGACCAGACCGGCACTGAGCGCACTGAAGACGCCGACCGGCAGGCCGAGATCCTGCAGTCGCGGACCGACGAAGGTCAGCGCGAAGTAGCCGTACACCACGGTCGGGATGCCGGCCAGCACTTCGAGGGCCGGCTTGACGCTCTTACGCGTGCGAGCGCGCGCGTACTCGCTGAGATAGATCGCGGCACCGAGCCCGAACGGCATGCAGACGGCACACGCGATCGCCGTGACGAGCAGCGTCCCCGCTACGAGCGGCAGCACACCGAAGCTCGACGGCGCGAAGAGCGGCGCCCAGTTCGTCCCCGTGATGAAGTCGACGATCGAGATCTCCTCGAAGAACTCGAACGCGGGGAGGAAGAGCGCCGCGACGATGCCGATCGTGGTGGCGACCGAGAGAAGCGCGCAGAGGGCCAGGGCGCCCTTGATCACGTCCTCGCCCCAGCGCCGGCGCGGCGCGCGAAGCGCGATTCGCTGGTCCGCTGCGGTTGCTTCGCCCGTCGCCACGTGCTCTAGCCGTCTCCTAGCGGTTGCGGATCGCCGTGTTGTACTGACGCTTGGCTTTTGCGAGCTGCGCCTTCGTCAGCGCGATGAAGTCGGCCTTCGTCGCGATCTTCGCCTCGTTCTCGATCACGTAGCGGATGAACGCGGCAACCACCGGCCGGCGGAACGACTCCCGCTTGACGTAGATGAAGAGCGGCCTGGACAGCGGGCGGTACGTGCGGTTCTGCACGGCACGTACGCTCGGAGCCACGCAGCCGCCGCCGCCGTTGATGCGGAGCACCTTGAGCTTCGACTTGTTCTCGACGTAGTACGAGTAGCCGAAGTAGCCCATCGCCCCCTGGTCGCCCTGCACACCGCGCACGAGCACGTTGTCGTCCTCGCTCGCCGTGTAGTCCGAGCGGCTCTGCTTCGACCTGCCGTTGATCTTCTCCGTGAAGAAGTCGAATGTCCCCGAGTCGGTGCCGGGACCGTAGAGCTTGAGCTTGACGTCGGGAAACTGCGGGCGGACATCCTTCCAGCTGTCGACCTTGGAGCCTTTGTCCCAGATGCGCTTGAGCTCGTCGACGGTCAGGCACGTCGCCCAGGTGTTCGCCCTGTTGACCACGACCGACAGCCCGTCGTTGGCGACCAGGAACTGGATGTAGCGGATACCGGCCTGCTGGCACTTGACCGCCTCCGTGTACTTGATCGGCCGCGACGCGTTCGCAAGGTCGGTCTCGCCCTTGCAGAACCGCTCGAAGCCGCCGCCGGTGCCCGAGATGCCGACCACCACCTTGGCGCCGGAATTGGCGCGCTCGAAACCCTCCGCGGCTGCCTGCGTGTACGGCCCCACGGTGCTCGAGCCGTCCGACTCGATGCGACCGGCGACCTGCGGAACCGCCGTTCCCGCGGGTGTCGCGGGCTTCGCGAAGCCGACGGCCGCAAAGGCCGCCGCGGCGACCGAGACGACGCCCGCGAGCATCCCGAGGCGTCCGATGAATCGCTGGATCATTCTCCCTCTCCTTTGGGTCGCGTGACGCTCCGAGTGTCACGCCGTCCGCGTTTCGCCTGGGCTGAAAGGAGGTGAAGGGGCTGTAGCGATCTGGTGAACGATCATCCGTCGCCCACCGCGGCATCGATCGCGGCACCCTCGAGGATCGTGCGCGAGCGGTCGAGTTGTTCCTGCGTGAGCGGCACGAAGCGCGCCCCGCGCGCAATCGTCCGCTGGTTGGCGAGGATGAACGCGAGGAAGCTGTCGACCTGCAGCTTCTCCTCGACCGAGTCGCGATTGGCGTACACGTAGAGAGGTCGCGAAAGCGGCTTGTACGTGCCGTCCTGAACCGTCTCGGCGCTCGGCTCGACGCAGCCGTCGCCACCGTCGATCGCGACGGCCTTCAGCCCGCTCTCGTTCTCCTCGACGTACGAGAGGCCGAGGTATCCGAGCGCGCCTTTCTCGCCGGACACGCCCCGCACCGTCACGTTGTCGTCCTCGGTCGCGGTGTAGTCGGACCGGCTCTCGCCCTCCTCACCGACGACCGTCTCGGTGAAGAAGTCGAACGTGCCGGAGTCGGTGCCGGCGCCGTAGAGCGTCAGCTTCTCGTCGGGGAAATCGGAGGCGATCTCTGCCCAGTTGTCGACGTCCGACCCGGGCTTCCAGATCGCCTTCAGCTGGTCGATACTGAGGCAATCGGTCCAGTCGTTCTCCGGGTTCACGACGACGGAAAGGCCGTCGTTGGCGACCTGCAGCTCGATGAAGCGGATGCGCTTCTTCTCGCATGCCGCACGCTCTTCGTCCTTGATCGGACGCGACGCATTCGCCAGGTCCGTCTCGCCCGCGCAGAAGCGCTCGAGTCCGCCGCCCGTGCCGGAGATGCCGACGGTCACCTTCACGTCCGGGTTCTTCTTGCGGAACCGTTCGGCGGCGAGCGTCACGTACGGCGCCACGGTGCTCGACCCGTCGACGCGAACCCGTCCGGTCAGCGCCTCCTCCTCGAACTCCTCGTAGACCTCTTCCTCTTGGATCTCGTCGCCGGGCGCCACAGCGTCATCGTCCGGAAGCTCGCGCCCGCATGCCGCACCGGCGAGCAGGAGACACGAGAGCAGCGCAAGGACGCCGAGCCGCCTCATCTCTCGCGATTGTCTCGGCGGGCTGGCCACGCATGGGTCGAGGCGCTGTGAACGTCTGGTGAAGATGTGGTGAACGGGCCTACGCTTCGGGGAACCGCGACGTGATCGTGAGCCCGCGTCCCGGGCCGCCCGAGGCTTCCACGCGACCCCCGGCAGAGGTGACGACGTGCTTGACGATCGCAAGACCCAGACCGGTGCCGCGCGACGCGCGCGCACGGTCGCTGCGGTAGAAACGCTCGAAGAGCCGGGGCACGTCCACCTCGGGGACGCCGGCGCCGTCGTCTCGTGCGACGAGCTCCCCGTCGCGCACCGTGACAGTGAACGTCGCGCCCGGGCCTGCGTACCGGATCGCGTTGATCGCCAGGTTCTCGACGATCACTGCGAGGATCCGACGCCGAAGCGGCAGCTGTGTCGCCGTGTCGCCTTCGACACGAAGGCTCACGCCGGCGTTCGTCGCTCGTTCGCTCAGATCCTCGAATACCTCCTTGACGACCGGCACCGCCGGCGTCGCCCCCAGCGCGACGACGGCACGGCCGGTGTCGAGCTCGCTCAGAAAGAGGATGTCGTCGACGAGCTCGCGCATCTCGATCACCTGGGCGCGCGCCTCCTCGATGAGCGGGACGGGGTCGGCGCCGGGCAGCTCGGTCGTCTCGAGCAGTGCCAGCAGCCGCGCGAGCGGCGTCCGCAGCTCGTGCGACACCGCGGCGGTGAAGCCGATGCGCAGCTCTTCGTACGGCGAAGGGTCGACCGGCTCCGGGAGGTACACGACCGTCTCGCGACCCCCGGCCACGTCGTACGACGCGGCGCGCGTCCCATTCGGCTCCGTCAGTGCCGCCGGTAACCGCTCGCCGACACGGATCTCCCCGATCGTCTCCTTGGTACGCCGGGAAGCGGCGACGACGCGGCCCTCGTCGTCGAGTACGGCGACGAGGCGCGGGCTCTCCTCGAGGAGGGCGCGCCCGCGGGCCGCGTCGCGCTCGAGGTCCCGCTCCCGGAGCGCGGTCGCGTCCTTCGGCGGCCGAGAGAAGAGGCGTCTCATACTGTGACGAGTATGGCGAAGGTGCTGATCGTCGAAGACGACGACGTGATCGCCCGCAGCATGGCCCAGCACCTGGTGTCGGCCGGCTTCGACGCGGTGCACGTCGGCGGCGGTGACCAGGCGCTCGCACGCCTTCGGTTCGAGCGCCCGGACGTCTGCGTGCTGGATCTGATGCTCCCCCAGCGGGACGGCTGGAGCGTGATCGAGACCGCCCGCAAGGAGGGGATCGGCACGCCGATCATCATCGTGAGCGCCCGCGGCACGGAGCACGACCGCGTGCACGCGCTCGAGATCGGCGCCGACGATTACCTCGTCAAGCCGTTCTCGATGACCGAGCTCATCGCGCGCGTCCGCGCCGCCGCCCGGCGCGGCACGCGCGCCGAAGCCGTCGAGCGCGGCGAGCCGCTCCAGATCGAGGAGCTGCGGATCGACCCGCGCTCCGTGCAGGCGTACGTCGACGGCGACAGCGCCGGCCTCACGCCCACCGAATTCCGCCTGCTCTACACGCTCGCGATGGAACGCGGCCGCGTCGTCACGCGCGACGAGCTCCTCCAGCGAATCTGGGGTCGCCGCGAGGGTCACCGCGATCGCACGGTGGACGTCTTCGTCCGCAAGCTGCGCGAGAAGGTCGACCGGATCGCACCGCGCCATACGTTCGTGCAGACGCGCTACGGCGTCGGCTACGCGCTCGACCCGCAGCCGAAGGAGTGAGAATCTCAGGCAGCCAGCTCGAGCGCCTGCCGGACGCGCGCCGTCCAGTCGGCGAGAGCCTCGAGGTGCCGGGCGAGCTCGGCACGCGTCTTTGCGTCGACAAGATCGCCGTGCTCGTCGAACTTCTCACGGGCGCGCGACACGAGCAGCTCGTTCGGAAGGGGCTGCGCGCCGGGGAAGAGCAGCGCGTCGCGCACCTGCCTCTGCGCGTTGGTGGTGCCGCCGAGGCCGGTCGACGCGCCCACGAGCGCCACGGGCTTGCCGTCCAAGGGTGACCGGCGCGGCGGCCGCGACGCCCAGTCGATCGCGTTCTTCAGCACGCCGGACGTCCCGCGGTTGTACTCCGGCGTCGCGATGAGCACCGCGTCGGCCGCACGGATCGCGTCGCGGAAGCGCAGGACGCTCTCGGGCTCGCCGGCCGCCTCGACGTCGCCGTCGTAGAAGGGCACGTCGCCGATCTCGCAGAGCTCGACCTGCAGGCCCGGCGGCGCAAGCTCCTGCGCCGCACGCAGGAGCCCGCGGTTGTACGAGCCCTCTCGCAGGCTGCCTGCGAAGGCGAGCACCCGCACGCTAGTCCGCCCTGACCGCCGAGACGTTGGCGGTGAGGTCGACGCGGTCGCCGACGAGATTGCCGCCCGACTCGAGCTCCTGGTTCCAGTCGACGCCGTAATCGTTGGGATCGAACTGCCCGCGTAGCGTCAGGCCGATGCGCTCGTTGCCGTACGGGTCGCGAGCCGTGCCCTCGAACGTCGCATCGAGTTCGAGCTCGCGCGTCGTGCCGCGGATCGTGAGATCACCGACGACGCGAAACGAGTTGTCCTCGCCGCCGCCGGCGTACGTCGACTCGAAGCGAATCTCCGGAAACCCGGCCGCATTGAAGAAGTCGGCCGAGCGCAGGTGCTCGTCGCGCTGCGGCTCGCGCGTGTCGATGCTTGCGGCGCGGATCGCTCCGGTCGCGTGGCCCATGCCGTCCTGCCGGATCTCGATCGTTCCGTCGAAGTCCGCGAACGTCCCCTTCACCGTCGTGATGAGCAGGTGCTTGATGCCGAACTCGATGCTGGAATGCACGGGGTCGACCTTCCAGACGCCGGCCGGGATCAGCTCGGTGAGCGTCCGCTCGGTTTGGATCGTCGTCATCTCTCCTCCTGTGTAGACGCTATACTTGAGTCGTCAACGATCTTAGCTGAGGAAGATTGACTACGCAAGTTTCTCCGACCGTCGAGCTCGACACCTGGGTGCAGTGGCTTCGCACGCACGCGGCCATCACGCGGCAGCTGAACGCCGACCTCGTGGCGGCCCACGGGCTGACGATCAACGACTATGAGGTGC
>JACVRM010000118.1 GCA_014534415.1 Thermoleophilia bacterium
GGTGTCGCTCCTGCTGCCGCTCGACGTCGTCGCGGCGAGCTCATTCGAACCCGACGCGGAGGCCCGGATCGTGGACGCCGACGACGTGCCGGACGGTTGGCTGGGACTCGACGTCGGGCCGGAGACGCGATCGGTCTTCGCGGCGCGCATCCGTGAAGCGCGGACGCTCTTCTGGAACGGGCCGATGGGCGTCTTCGAGTGGTCGCGCTTCGCGGAGGGGACGACTTCGGTCGCCCGCGCTGTGGCCGAGTGCGACGGCTTCACGGTCGTCGGTGGCGGCGATTCCGTGCGGGCGGTTCAGGAGGCCGGGCTGGCTGAACGCATCTCCTGGGTCTCGACAGGCGGCGGCGCGTCCCTCGAGCTTCTCGAAGGCAAGGAACTACCAGGAGTGGCGGCGATACCGGAGGCGTGATGCTCATCGCAGGCAACTGGAAGATGTTCAAGACACGGGCCCAGACGGAGGCGTTCTTCGCCGAGTTCCGCCCGCCGCCTGGAACGCGGGTGGTCGTCTGCCCGCCGTTCACGTCGATCGACGCAGCGGTGGGCAGAGGCGTGCCCGTCTACGCCCAGAACGTGCACTGGGAGCGCGAGGGCGCCTACACGGGGGAGGTCGCGGCGGAGATGCTCCTCGAGCTGGGTGTCGAGGGCTCGCTCGTCGGACATTCGGAGCGCCGCCAGCACTTCGGCGAGACCGACCACGCCGTCGCCCTGCGTGCGCAGGCGGCGCTCGATGCCGGGCTGCGCGTCGTCGCCTGCGTGGGCGAGACGGAGGAGGAGCGACAGCGCGGCGATACCGAAGCGGTGCTGCGCGCACAGCTTTCGGTGCTCGACGCGCACAGGAACCTGATCGTTGCGTACGAGCCGGTCTGGGCGATCGGCACCGGGAAGACGGCGACGCCCGAGCTCGCGCAGGAGGCGCACACGTTCGTCAAGAGCCTCATCGACGTCCCGGTGCTCTACGGCGGCTCCGTCAAGCCCGACAACGCCGAGGAGATCCTCCGCCAGCCGGACGTCGACGGCGCGCTCGTGGGCGGAGCCTCGCTGGAGGTCGGCCCCTTCGCGGCAATCTGCGAGGCGGCCGCGCGCGTCGCCAAGCTGTGACCGGAAGTGGTCACGCAGCGGCCCGTCCCGTTGGCCTGCGCGTAGGCGCGCGCCGTGACCGACCCGTACCGGACCGGGGAGCGTCTGTGCGGCAATGAGGACGTATCCACTCGTCGCGCTCGTCGTCCTCGACGGGTGGGGCTGCGCACCGCCCGGCCCGGGCAACGCCGTCGAGCTCGCCGAGACACCGGTCTTCGACCGGCTCTGGCGTGAGTACCCGCACACGACGCTTGCAGCGTCCGGTGAGGCGGTGGGCCTCCCGCCCGGCCAGATGGGTAACTCGGAGGTCGGCCACCTCACGATCGGCTCGGGTCGCGTGCTCTTCCAGGATCTGCAACGCGTCAACCGCGCGATCGCCGACGGCTCGTTCTACGGGAATCCCGCGCTGGTCGAGGCTTTCGAGCGAGCCGGCGGGCGCGGCGCGAACGTGCACCTGCTCGGACTCGTCTCGTACGGCGGCGTCCACTCGCACATCGACCATCTTCGCGCGCTGCTCGAGCTTGCGCGGCGGCGCGGCATGGCCGAGCGCACCTGGGTTCACGCTTTCACGGATGGGCGCGACGTCTCGCCGCACGCCGGCGTGAACGACCTGGCCGAGCTCCCGGCCGACCGGATCGCCACCGTCTGCGGCCGCTACTACGCAATGGACCGCGACCGGCGCTGGGACCGCACGGAGCGAGCGCTGCGGGCCGTCGTGGCGGGCGAGGGCGCGCAGGGGTCGGACCCCGTCGCCGAGATCCAGGCGAGCTACGCGCGCGGCGTGACGGACGAGTTCGTCACGCCCGTCGTCATGACGGGCCGCCCGCGCCTCACACCCGCCGATGAAGCGATCTTCTTCAACTTCCGCCCCGACCGCGGCCGGCAGCTCACGGAGAAGCTGCTCGAAGGCGGCCACTCGCTGACCACCATGACGCGCTACCGGAACGACTTCGCGTGCGCCGTCGCCTTCGCCGAGCAAGAGGTCGACGAGGCCCTCGCCGAAGTGCTCGCCGAGCACGGCCTCCGCCAGCTGCACGTCGCCGAGACCGAGAAGTACGCGCACGTGACGTACTTCTTCAACGGCGGGCGTGAGGAAGAGTGGGACGGCGAGCACCGCATCCTCGTCCCGTCGCCGCGCGACGTCCCGAGCTACGACCACCGGCCCGAGATGTCGGCGGAGCAGGTCACGCGCGAGCTCGTCCGGGCGCTGGAGGACGACGACTACGGGTTCGTCATCGTCAACTTCGCGAACCCGGACATGGTCGGCCACACGGGCGTGATATCTGCGGCCGTCCGGGCAGTCGAGACGGTCGACGCCTGCCTCGGCGAGGTCGTGGCGTGCGTCAGGCGGGCGGGCGGAGTCGCGCTGGTCACTGCCGACCACGGCAACGCGGAGCAGATGCTCGAAGCCGACGGCACAAGCCCCCATACCGCACATACGACGAACGCGGTGCCGCTGATCGTCACGCAGACGGGCGTTCGTCTCCAGCTGCGTGACGGCGGCGAGCTGGCCGATCTCGTGCCGACCGTACTCGCCCTCCTCGGCCTTCCAAAACCCTTACAGATGACGGGCGAAAATCTCGTTCGTCAGTGGTGAACCCGGCTATACTCGCGCAGCTTGTCGCTCGCACAGCCTGATCTGGCGGTTCTCCGGAAGGCGCAGCGGGGTGACGAACGCGCTTTCTCGATCATCGTGCGTTCGTACGAGACCCCGGTCTTCAACTATGTCCTGCGCCTCGTCAGCGACCGCGCGCTTGCCGAGGACCTCACCCAGGAGGTCTTCCTGCGCGTCTACCAGGGGCTGCCGAACTTCTCCCTGCGCTCGCGCTTCACCACGTGGATGTTCCAGGTGACGAAGAACCGCGTGCTGGACGAGCTGCGTGCGAGCGAGCGGCGGCCGCGCGCCGTCGTGGCGATCGAAGACGCGCCGTCGCTCGAGGTGCTGGACACGCCGCTCGAGAGCATGGAGGAGATGGATGCCGTGTGGTGTGCGATCACCGACATGCCGGTCGAGCTGCGCATGGCGCTCCTGCTGCGCGACGTGGTCGGCCTCTCGTACACGGAGATCGCGGATGCGCTCGAGATCACGCTCGCCACGGTCAAGTGGCGGATCTACAAGGCGCGCGAAGAGGTGCAGGCCGGGCTCGCCCGCGAGGGCATCACGATCGACAGCGTGCGCCAGACCAGAGTCGAGCGCAGCTAGTCCGGCCCAATACTGCGTCACGGCCAGAGGCGGATCCGGCGACGCGAGATCACACGCCGTGGGCGAGGCGGTCGGCGAGCGGCGCCGGAAGGCCCCGCTCGCGGATCTCGGTTTGCGTCCGCTCGACCGGGTACTCGACACGCCGAAAGTCCGCACGGCCCGCGTCCAGATCGAGTAGCAGGTACGCGGCGCGTGGGTCGGCGTCGCGCGGCTGGCCGACCGAGCCCGGGTTGAGCAGCCAGCGGCCGTCGTCGAGGTCGACCTGCGTGCCGTCAGGAGCGAGCTCGAGTACGACGCCTTCGTCGGTGCGCTGCGCCCGCAACGCCACGTGCGTGTGTCCGACCAGCACGAGAGGCGCCTGCGTGAGCTCCAGCGAGAGGTACGCCGCCTCGTCGGTCAGCACGTAACCCCAGACGGGGTCGAACGGGCTTGCGTGGTAGAGCTCGGCGCCGGCCGCCTCTCCCTCCGGCCGCAGCCGCCCCAGGAACTCGGTCGTGGCCGCGTCGAGGGCGTCCTGCGTCCACCGTGCGGCCGCGGCGGCGTCAGGGTTGAACTCCTCGATGCGCACATCGCTCGTGCCGAGCGCGACCAGGTCGTGGTTGCCGACGAGCGAGAGCGAGGCGCGCTCGCGGACGACCGCCGCCGCCTCGTTCGGGCACGGCCCGTAGCCGACGGTATCGCCGAGGTTCCAGATGGCGTCGACGGCGTCCCCCTCGATCGCGGCCAGCACGGCATCGAGCGCATGGGCGTTAGCGTGAACGTCCGAGATGACCGCGACTCGCATGGCGGGAAAGGCGGCAACGATAGCCGCGTTCGCCGCCGTTTGGCTAGCCGCGGCGGCGCTCCTCTGGCGGACCGACGTGCCGGCCGACCTCGATCTGCCGGAGCTGGACCCGCGTGACTACTTCGCCACCGAGCACCTGAGGCGGAGCGGGCGCTACGAGCGGTTCCTGCGCGCCGATCTGATCCTCGCGTCGTTCGTGCAGATCGCGGTTGCGGTCGCGATCGCCTGGCGGGCACCCGGCCTCGCGACCCGGCTACGCGGCGGACCGCTGCTGCGAGCCGTCCAGCTGGCGCTGCTCACGCTCGTCGTTCTGTGGCTCGCTCGACTGCCGTTCGGATTCGCGGGTTTGTGGTGGCGCCGGCGGTACGACGTCGCACGCGAGGGCTACGTCGATTACCTCGTCCGCCCGTGGTCGACGCTGCTCGCCGAGACGGCGCTCGTCTGCCTCGCCGTCGTCGGTCTGCTGCTGCTCGCCAGACGGCTGGGGCAGCGCTGGTGGATCGCCGGGGCCGTGCTGCTCGGCGCGCTCGGCACGGCCTACGTGGTCGTCCAGCCGCTCGTGCTCACGCCGCGCTTCGCGCCGCTCGAGAACCGCGCGCTCGCGGCGGACGTCCAGGCGCTCGGCGAGCGGATGGGCGTCGACGGCGTCGACGTGCGGCTACGCAAGGCACGCGAGCGCACCCGCGCCGCGAACGCGGAGGTCGTCGGGCTGGGCCCGACGAGGCGCATCGTGCTCTGGGACACGCTCGTCGACGGATTCCGGCGCGACGAGATCCGCGCCATCGCCGCGCACGAGCTCGGCCACGTCACGAGCCGCCACGTCTGGAAAGGTCTCGGCTGGCTGCTGCTCGCGGTCGTGCCCCTCGTCGTCGTGCTCGACTGGGCGGCACGCCGGCGCGGCGGTGCCGCCCGGCCGGAAGCGGTCCCGGCGGTTCTGGCCGCGGCCGTCGTCCTTCAGTTCGTCGCCACGCCGGCGGTCGGCGCCATTACCCGTCGCTACGAGGCCGAAGCCGACTGGGCGGCGCTCGAGGCGACTCGTGATCCGCAGGCGATGCAGGCGCTCCTCAGTCGCCTCGCCGTCACCAACCTCGCCGACCCTGACCCGCCCGGCTGGTGGCAGACGATCTACCGGACGCACCCGCCGCTGGTCGACCGGATCGCGATGGCGCAGGCGTGGGAGGCGCGTCGGCGGTAGCTATTCGCCGTCGCGCGGGGGCGTCTCGGGGAGATTGCGGATCCCCTCGCTCGTGGACCACTTCGACCATGAGTCCTCCATCGCCGAAAGCAGCTCTCGCATGAAACGCGGCGACATGTTCACGCGCGAGACGACGACGCCCGGAATCTCGCCGTCTGACACGTCGTGGTCGATCCGAGCGAACGTGATCGTGAACTCGTAGTCCGAGAACGTGATGTTCGCGAAGTTCGCATAGACGCCCGCGAGGTGGTCGGGATCCAGGTGGATATTGAGCTGGCGCTCCTGGCCGGGATCGTCCACGAGCCTACGATACCCGCGCATGGATCCGAGCGTGACGCTCCGCGAGGCCAGCCCGGTCGACGAACTCGCGTCGGCGATAGCCGAGCTGGCCGGCGCTCCCGTCGTGCTCGAGCGTCCTTCGCGGCCGGAACACGGCGACTACGCGACCAACGTGGCGCTCCAGTCGGCGCCGCGCCAAGGCCGGCCGCCGCGCGAGCTCGCCGACGAGCTGGCCGAGCGGATCGCTGCGCTACCAGCCGTCGAGCGCGTAGAGGTGGCCGGACCGGGATTCCTCAACCTCTGGCTCAGGTCGAGCTGGTTCGCGGCCGCACTCGCCACGATCACCGCTGCGGGCGCCGACTACGGCCGTGGCGCCCCCGCCCGGCGCGAGCGTGTGCAGGTCGAGCTGGTCTCCGCCAATCCCACGGGGCCGATCACCGTCGCTTCCGGTCGAAACGGCGCGTACGGAGACGCGGTGGCCCGGCTACTCGAGTTCGCCGGCCATGCCGTCGCGCGTGAGTACTACTACAACGACGCCGGGGCGCAGATGGAACGCTTCCGGAACTCGGTCGAGGCGGTGCGCCGCGGCGAGGAGCCGCCCGAGGACGGCTATCGCGGCGCGTACGTGGACGATCTCGCGGCGGGGCGGGGCGACCCGGTGCCGCCGATGCTCGAGCGCATCGAGCGCACGCTCGAGCGGTTCCGAATCCACTTCGACGGCTGGGCGAAGCAGAGCGAGCTCGCGCTGCGGCTGCCGGAGCTCCTGCCACGGCTCGACACCTACGAGCGCGACGGCGCGATCTGGGCCCGCTCGTCCGCGTACGGCGACGAGGAGGATCGCGTGCTCGTGCGGTCGCCCGAGCTCGGCGGGGCGCCGACGTACCGAGCCGCCGACGTCGTCTACCTCGTCGACAAGCTCGAGCGCGGTTTCGACCGGGCGATCTACGTGCTGGGTGCCGACCACCACGGAACGCGCAAGTGGTACGCGGCGGTCGCGCGCATGCTCGACTACGACGCCGATCGCGTCGAGGTGCTTCTCTACCAGCTCGTCCATCTCACGAAGGGCGGGGAACTGACCAAGATGTCGAAGCGGCGCGGGGACGTCGTCTTCCTCGACGAGCTGATGGACGAAATCGGCGTCGACGCCGCGCGCTGGTACCTCGTCAATCGCGGTCCCGACCAGACCATCGA
>JACVRM010000134.1 GCA_014534415.1 Thermoleophilia bacterium
GCGGGCAACGAAGCCGACGTTCACTGGAGCGGCACCTTCGCCGACACGGACGGCGACGACTTGCACAACTTCACGACGGCAAGCGACGCGAACAGGGTCTCCGTCGCCGCGGGCACGGAGATTTGCGCGTTCCTCAAATGGGACGACTGGCCCGCCGCGACGCAGGACTACGACCTGTACCTGTTCCGGCTCTCGCCGCTAACGCTCGTCGCGGGGTCGGCGAGCGCGCAGACCGGCAGCCAACCGCCGGTTGAGGGGCTCTGCTTCAGGAACACGGGCGCGAGCGGTACGTTCGCCGCCGCGATTGCGAGGGACGGGACAACCCAGACGCCGAGGCTCGACCTCTTCACGACCACGGGACCGCTCGAGCACGCCATAGCCGCCGGAAGCTTGCTCGAGCCGGCAACCTCGCCGAACGCGCTCGCCGTCGGCGCGATGTGCTGGGAGGCCGACACGCTCGAGCCGTTCTCCTCGCGCGGCCCGACGATCGACGGGCGCACGAAGCCCGACGTCGCCGGCCAGGATGCGGTCTCGTCGTGGACCTACGGCGGCTTCGCGGGGTGTTCGGCGCGCGGCGGGTTCTTCGGCACGTCGGCGGCCGCTCCTCACGTCGCGGGCGCTGCCGCACTGATCAAGCAAGCGAATCCGTTTTTCGGCCCCGCTCAGCTTCACGCGGCGCTCGAGGCGACCGCCGCGGACCTCGGCACGCCCGGCAAGGACAACCTGTACGGCGCGGGCCGGCTGGCGCTCCGGGATGCCCCGCCCTGGCCGCCCTCGGCGCCGGCGAACACCAGCCTGCCGGCGATCGCCGGGATCGCGCAGCAGGGTCAGCGCCTGACCGCGGCGGAGGGGATCTGGGACTCGCCGCCTCTCCTCTACAGCTACCAGTGGCAACGCTGTGCGACGGCCGGCGCGTGTGTCGACATCACGGCAGCGCGTGACCAGGGCTACACCGCACAGGCCGCCGACGTAGGCTCGATGCTGCGCGTCGAAGTGACCGCCGTCAACACGGGCGGCGCGTCGACCGCCTCGTCGCCGCCGACGCCGCCCGTGAAGCCCCTGGCGCCGATCAATACGTCCCCGCCGGCCCTCGCCGGGACCGCGAGCTTCGGCGCGACGCTGACTGCCTCGAACGGGTCGTGGTCCTCCAACGGGCAAATCACCTACGCGACCGTGTGGGAACGCTGCGATGCGGGCGGCGCCGGGTGCGCGCCCGCCGGCGCGACGGGCGGGTCGTACATACTCGGCGTCGCCGACGTCGGCGCCACGGTGCGAGCTGTCGTGACCGCGGCGAACGCCGGTGGCTCGACCAGTGCGGCTTCGGCCGCGTCGGCGGTCGTCGCGCCGCCAGCGCCGGTGAACGTATCCGCGCCCACGCTGACCGGCGTAGCACGCGCCGGCGAGACGCTCGTGGCCACCACAGGCGCCTGGAGCTACGCGACCCACTTCGCGTACCGCTGGTTGCGCTGCCGGGACTCGAGCTGCGTCGACGTGGACGGCGCGAGCGGGGCAAGGTACGTCTTGGGCGGCGCCGACGTCGGCACGTCGCTTCGGGTGGTCGTGACCGCGACCAACTCGAGCGGGTCGACTCCCGCGTCCTCGCCGCCGACGGCGCGGGTCGCGCCGCGCCGCCTGAGCGGACTCGCAGCTTCGGCCGTCCGCAGGAGCCGTGCCCTGGCCGGCGCGCGGTTCTCCGCGAGCATGAAGGTCACCCGGCGCGAGACCGGCAGGCCGGCCGCCGGCCGGCTGACGTGCGCCGCGAGGGTCGGGGCGACGCGATTGGCCGTGACGCGGAAGAGCTTTAGCGCTGGCACAGCGACGTGCACGTGGCGCGTGCCGCGCGCCGCCGCCGGCAAGCGGCTGCTCGGCCGGCTGCGCGTCACGACGGCCTACGGGTCGGTGGAGCGGCGCTTCAGCGTGCCGGTGCGACGAGGCTGAGCTCAACCCCGGCCTCGGACACCGGCTGACCGCCGTCGCCGATTTGAGGCGGGCCGACTGCGTTACGTTCGGGCCGCTCCTGACGACTTTCTTGTTGTGAACCTCGAGCCGACGACCGGTCAGTACCGGCACGTCCTCCGGTTCGTCCGGCGGCGCGTCGACTCGGCGCACCGGGCCGACGATGTCGCGCAGGAGGTGTTCGCCAGCATGGCCGAGGCGCTGGCGCGCTCCGCCGAGACGGCGCCGGAGGCGCTCGGCTGGCTGTATACGGTCGCGCGCCGCCGGATCGTGGACGAGGCCCGGCGCGAGGCGGGTGAGGCAACCGTTCCGCTCGACCTCGCGGTTGATCCGCACGTTGCGGACGACGAGTACGGCCCGCTCGTCGCGCGCACCTTGGCAGCCGCGCTGACTCGGCTGACGCGCGTACAGCGGCGCGTAGTCGTGCTGCGGCTCCTGCGGGGCACGAGCTTCGCCGAGATCGCGCGTCTCGACGGGACGACAGAGGAGGCCTCCCGCATGCGCTTCCTACGCGGCCTCGAACACGTGCGCGAGGAATTCGAGAAGGAGGGACTTACGCCGTGAATACGCGTGCCCGCTCACCGCTCCGCGACCCCGAGCTCGTCGAGATGCTCGCCTCGACGCCGGAGTTGCTCGCCATCGCCGACGCGCTAGTGCGGACAGAGCAGTCTGGCATGCCGGCGGCGTCGGGTCGCGCCCGCGCCCATGCGCTGGTCGCGTCGACGATCGCCGCTGCGCTCGTCGCGGTCGTCGCCGTTCTGCTGCTCATCGCTCCCTGGCAGGGAAGCGGAAGCCTGGTCGATAAGGCACTCGCGGCCGTCGGCAACCAGGACGTGCTGCACGTCGTGATCGAGCGGCCAGAGCGGCCGGGCGAATCGCTCATCGGCCTAGCGACCGGAGCCGCTGTCCCGCGAAGCGAGCGAACGGAGATTTGGTTCGACGACGCCCGGGATCTCAAGAAGACAGTCACGAACCTCGACGGCGAGATTGTCGATGAGACGCTCGAGACGCCTGAAGGCGGCTGGACGCAGGGCGGGCCCATCTACACCTGCGCCTGGATCGCCGCCCATCCTGTCGAGGCAACGAGGGCCGGGGTCAGCTGCAACCCGAGCGGAGAGAATCTGGCCAAGCCGCGCACGATTCCCGAGCGGCCGCCGACTATCGACCAGGCGCTCGCCGGCTTCGTCGACCGCTACCGATCGGCGCTCGCCTCCGGCCAAGCCGAGCAGATCGGCAACGGGGAACTCGAGGGCCGCGACGTCATCTGGTTGCGCATGGTCATCCCGGTCGCCGGCGCGGGGCCAGGCATGCCATCACGCCTGACGATGACGGAGGACGTCGCCGTCGACGCCGAGACGTTCAAGCCGCTGCTCGTTCAGCCACCCGGCGGTCCGATCAGCTTCCGCGTGCTCTCCATCAACACAGTCCCGTACGACCCAAGCCTCTTCACCAAACCGCAGCCGGTGGAGGGCCAGGCCGGTGGCAACGTGTCGCCTGGCACGGCCGTCACTCTCGAGCACGCATCTTCGATCCTCGGTGGCAGGCTCTACTGGCTGGGACGCGAATGGCGCGACCTGCGGCTCGTGGAGGTCACACACCACAGGCCGACGGTGACCTTCTCGCTCGGTTCTCAACGGCGACGCGAGCGCGTCGACGTGATCGGACTCATATATGCGCGGGCGTCTGCCGCCGGCGCAATCGACGAGAGACCCGCCGTCACCATTTACCAGGCGGCCAGGTGCGTCACCAACGTCGGCATGACCTGCTCGCCCCGTGGCCCGAGCGACGGGCAGCTGCTCCTTCAGTCGCCGATGCCGAGCTTCGTGCGACTCGACGGCCGCTACATCGCCGTCTGGGATTCACTGCCACAGTCGCAGGCGGAAGCGCTCGAGCTCGGGCGCGCACTCAAACTGAGGGAGGTTGGCTGAACGCCCCAAGTGGCGGGCGACATGCCCCGCCGTGCTCGAAGCTTCGCCGCTCCGCTGGCTGCTGCAACTGCGGCGGCGGCGCTCGGCGCCGAGGGCGTCGAGGCCGCTGGGCGAGGTATGGGACGGCGTTCGTTGAGCCGTACAACTGGGCGCGGACGGGGCTCGCGGCACGTCCTACGGTCGATCTTGGCCGGGCGAGCGCGAGGACGTCCAACCGTAGGCGCGGTACGCTGATCGGGTGCTCGACCGGCTGGCCGACGTCGACCGCGCGGTCTTCGAGGCCGTCCAGGCGCTGCACTGGCAGCCGCTCACGGTCCTCTTCGTCGTCGCGTCCGCGTGGTGGCTGAAGGGGCTTGCGTTCACATTCGCCGCGGCCTGGCTCGACGCCCGAGCCGGGCGGACGATCCCGGTCGCGGCGCTGGCAGTCACAGCGTGCGCGCTCGCCGCGGACGGCGTCGCGGTCGGGCTCAAGCACACGTTCGACCGCGAACGGCCGGCGCACAACCTCGCCGGGTTCGATCCCCTCGGCGCGACACCCGACTCGCCGTCGCTGCCGTCCGGGCACGCCGCCTCGGCGTTCGCCGCCGCCGTACTGCTGGCGGTGCTCTATCCCCGGCTGCGCGCGCCGGCGCTCGCCGTCGCCGCGCTCGTTGCGCTCTCGCGCATCTACCTGGGCGTCCACTTTCCGGCGGACGTCGCGCTCGGCGCGGCGGTCGGCACGGCGGTCGGGCTCGGAACCGCGGTCGTGCTCGCGACGCGGCTAACCGGCCGCCTCGGCGCGGCGCAAGCCACGTAGCGCCCAGAAGGCGAAGGCCGCAGCCAGCGCCGCGGTCACGCCGAACGCGGTCGCCGCATCGGCCGGGCGGCCGGCGATGAAGTCACGACCGGACTCCAGTAACAAGGTGAGCGGGTTGACCGTCGCGACAGCATGCAGCCAGCCTTCCAGCAGGTCGAGCGGCACGTAGACGGGCGCGAGAAACAACGCGAGAAAGGTCGGCATCTGCATCACGGGGCCGGCCTGGAGCGTGCGCAGCCGCATGGCGACGCCGCACGCCCAGAGCAGCGCGGTCACGTTGACGAGGAGCGCGACCGTGTACAGCGCGACGACGTCGACGCCGTCGCCCCCGACGTTCATCCCGGCGGCGACCGCGACGACCGTCAGCAGCGCCGCGGTCACCGCCCAGCGGCCGATCGCCGCGAGCGCGTACCCGACCACGATCGCGCCGCGGTAGGGAGACGCCAGGAACAAGCGCTTCGTGAAGCCGTACTCGAAGTCGGAGGCGATACCGAAGCCGGTGAAGACGCCGCCGAACGCCGCCGACTGGAGCAGCACGAAGACGAACTGAAACGCCGTGTACCCCGGCGGGAAGTCGAAACCCGGCAGGTTGTCGACCCGGGAGAGCCCGCCCGCGAAGGCGGTAAAGAAGAAGAGCGGAAACACCAGCTGCGGCGCGAGCAGCGCGGGGTTGCGGAAGATCTTGTAGATCACACGCCACGCGAGTCCGAACGCTGCCGAGTTGAACTCCCTCACGTGCGCGTCAACCTCACCTGCAGCGCCCAGGCAGAGAGCGCGACTGCGATCACGACGAGCGACGACGCAACGGCGAAGGCGAGCGCGAGCGCCTGTCCGTCCCAGCCGGTGATGACGAGGCTGCGCACGCCCTCGATCAAATACGAGACGGGGTTGACGGTCGCCGCGATCCGGAACCAGTCGGCCTCGATCAGATTGCGCGGCATGTTCATCGACGAGATGAACAGGAAGACGAAGAAGAGCGGGAACATCGCCTGCGTCGCCTCTCCCGAGCCCGTTCGAAGGGCGACGAACGTCCCGAATGCGCCGAAGCC
>JACVRM010000136.1 GCA_014534415.1 Thermoleophilia bacterium
CCGCGGGTGTTCGACCGCTACAACGCCGGCGTGACGATCGGCGGCGCGCTCACCTCGCTCGGTGACGTCCAGTTCGGCGAACCGGCCACGCAGGGCTCCGTCGAGGAGGCCGTCCTCGATCTGCTGGACGACACCCCGCGCGGGCGCGCTGACAGACGGCCCGATTGACACCCCTCAAAGTGGTGTGATACGTCGGCACCGAGCCGTTCCATTCGGCGACTGCCCGGGCGCTCGGACATCAGGCCACCCCTACACGTGGTGTAAGTTTCGGCGCGTGCGGGTACGACCCGCGTCGCGAGGAACGCGAAGGAGGAACGATGCGGAGAATCTTCACGCTTGGAGCCGCCGTGCTCGCCGTGGCGGCGGTCGGCCTGGTTCAGTCGGGGACGCTCGAGGCTCACGACGGGGGCCACGCGTTCGTGTCCTTCACACAGGTCGTCGGCGAGCTTCGCCCGACCGCGCTGGCGCCGCGCGAGAACGTGGAATACGTCGGCGGCGAGAACGGGTTCACCGGCGGGCACGTCGCGATCGAGGGCGATCGCCTGTACCTCGGCTCGTACGGGAACGGCATGCGCGTCTTCGACATCTCGAACCCGGCCGATCCCGTGCCGATCGGGGAGTACCTGCCCGGTCTGCGCGCGGACACGCCGCCCGATGCCGCGGTCTTCGACGGCCGGCACATCGCGGTTTTGAACGGCACGCGGCGCACGCACGCGGCCGCTCCGAATGAGGCGCGCACGGACCGCACGGAGTTCCTCGACTTCACCGACCCGAAGAACCCGAGGCTGCTGTGGACGTTCGGGCCGGATCAGGTGGACGGCGAGTCGCACAACGGCGACATCGTCGACTCCCGCCGCATCTACCTGCCGTCCGGTGGAGTCGGCGCGCAGGGACTCCGCATATACGACCTCAGTCCGCTGCTCGGTTCGCCGCCCTCCGCGCCGCAAAACCTGTTCCGCGGCGACCCCGCCAAGCTGTGGGAGAATTCGCCGTACCGGCAGGGGCGTCCGGTCGGCCCCGCGTACACGCACACGCACGACATCGAGGTCTACGTCGACTACCCCGTCGAGGGCCTCGGCCGCCGCGACATCGCGCTGCTCGCAGAGGGGGGCAACTACACGGGCGCCAGCACGGCGCCTCCGGGCGTCGCGCCGGGCGACACGGGCAGCATCCTCGTCGTCGACATCACGGATCCGCGTAACCCGGTCGCGCTCTACCGCTGGCTGCACGAGCAGGGGCCGAACCACCACCCGATCCGCTACCACCACGAGATCCAGCTCCTCGAGAGTGACCCGCGCGTCGCGCTCGTCACGGACGAGGACCTGCACAACGGCTGCGGCGGCGCGGGCGGCGTCACCGCCATCCGCTTCGCGCCGAACATGCAGAGCGCGACGGAACTGTCCGAGTGGTTCATCCCGCTCGGCACGCCGGCGCCCGTCTGTTCGGTGCACGTTTTCTCGTCCTCGGGCTCGCTGGTCTTCCTCGGCTCGTACAACGCCGGTCTCCAGGTAGTCGATTACTCGAATCCGGCGAGCCCGCGTCAGGTCGGGCACTTCATCGCCGAGGGAACGACGGCCTGGGGCGCCCTCTACCACGAGGGGTACGTCTACGTCGGCGACATGGCGCGCGGCCTGGACGTCTTCCGCTACACCGGTCCGCGGCCCGACCTGCCGGACCTGACGCTCTCTGCCGGCGACATCTCGTTCTCGAAGACGAAGGCTGTGAGCGGCGACAAGATCACGATCACGGCGAAGGTCACGAACGCGGGCGGCGCCGCTGCGCAGCACGTGCTCGTCCGCTTCGCCGACAACGGTACGACGCTCGGCGATCGTGTCATTTCCGCGATTCCGGCCGGCGACAGCCGAACGGCGTCGATCAGCTGGGACACGCGGGGCATCAAGGGCGAGCGGACGATCTCCGTGACGGCCGATCCGAACAACACGATCGCGGAGGGCGTCGAGGCAAACAACTCCGCGGCGCGGACCGTCGAAGTGCAGGGCAACCGCGTCCGCAACGGCTCGTTCGAGGAGTCGTCGAGCGGCTCGTCGCCGGACGGCTGGTCGAGCAGCGGGGATACGTCGTACACGGCGGGCGGCTCCGACGGCGAGCGGAGCGTCACGGCCGGGACGACCGGCGCCTGGACGTCGGAGCCGATCGCGGTCGAGGCGGGGAAGACGTACGGGATCTCGGTCGACGCGGCCGGCGCGGGCGGCAAGCTCGTCGTGCAGCAGCTCTCGGCAGCGGGCGTCGTGCTCGCGAGCGTGGCCGAGCCGCTCTCCGCGGCGTCCGGCTTTGCGAACGTGGCGAGCACGCTCGCGCCCGCGGCCGGCGTCTCCGCTGTCCGCATCCAGCTCGCCGGTGGCCTGGTCGGGACGACGAGCTTCGACAACGTCCGCCTCTGGGAGGAGTGACCCCGATCCGGGGATGACAGAAACGGGAGGGGCCGCCACACGGCGGCCCCTCCCGTTTCCGTGCGGCACACCCAGGGAATCTGGGACAGGATGGCTGGGCGCGTCCGCGACGGGCGTGCGGAAGGGAGCTGCGGTGCTCGAAGCCGGCGTGAGGGCTGTCGAGGAGGCCGAGCGGCGCGCGATCTCGGGCACCGCCGCCGCGACGCTGGTGGTGACGTCCGGCGCGGGGTCGATGGACCTGTACGCGCAGCGGCTCGCCGCCCATCTCGATGTGCCGACCATCACGACGGACGTTCACGAGCATCTCTCGCGTGCGTTCGGCGCGCCGCTTTTCTCGCGGCGGTCGTTGCGCTGCGTGCGCGCCGACGTGAGGTTCGTCCGCGCGCTGCGTGCGATCGACGGGCCCGTGCACCTTCCTAACCACCACCTCGCCCGCTACGCGCGAGCGGCGCGCGGGCCGTACGTCGTGACGGTCCACGACCTGATCCGCTACTTCGACTGGCGCGGCAATTTGCCGCTCATCCACCGGCCGGGTCCGCACGAGCGGCTCGGTCTGCGACTCGACTACCGCGGCATCCGGCGCGCCGACCACGTGATCGCGGTGTCCCAGACGACGAAGCGCGACCTCGTGCGCCACCTCGGCGTGCCGGAGGAGCGGATCACGGTCGTGTACGAGGGTGTCGACCACGAGCTCTTCCGGCCGGTCGTGACTCGGCCGCTCGACGAGCCGTACGTGCTGTTCGTCGGCTCCGAGCAGCCGCGCAAGAACTTGCCGCGCCTGCTGCGGGCGTTCGCGGCGGTCAAGCGCGACCGGCGGCTCGCCGACCTGAAGCTCGTCAAGGTCGGGCGGGCCAGCGGCGGCGAGCGAGGCTTCCGGCGGCGGACGCTCGCCGCTGTGCGCGAGCTGGCTCTGGAGCGCGACGTGGTCTTCACCGGCCTCGTTCCCGACGAGGACCTGCCCGCCTGGTATTCGGCAGCCGAGTGCCTCGCGCTGCCGTCCTTCTACGAGGGTTTCGGGTTTCCGCCGCTCGAGGCGATGGCGTGCGGCTGCCCGGTCGTCGTCTCGAGCGCGGGCGCGCTGCCGGAGATCGCGGGCGACGCCGCGCTCGTCGTGGATCCCCACGACCCGGCCGCACTCGCCGATGCGCTGCGCCAGGTCCTGCTCGACCCGGAGCTGCGGCGGGAGCTCGCGCGGCGCGGGCGGCAGCGGGCGGCTCACTTCTCGTGGCAGCGCGCCGCCGAGCAGACGATCGCCGTCTACGAGCGACTCTACTAGCGCGTCTGACGCTGGCGCGCCGCGCGGCTACCACGCCTCCTTGCGCATCGACCGCGCGAAGCGCCGCCGCTCGCGGCGCGCCTCCGCGCGTAAGCGCGCGTCCTGGCGGACGGCGAGAGCGCGCAGCTCGCGCTGCAGCTTCTCGTACGACTGCCAGCGCTCGCCGGGCAAGCTGCCGTCGGCCAGTGCGGCTTGCACCGCGCAGCCGGGCTCCGTCTGGTGCGAGCAGTCGGCGAAGCGGCACTCGGCCGTCAGCTGCGCGACGTCGGCGAACGCCTGATCGAGTCCGTCCGCTGCGTCCCAGAGCTGGAGCTCTCGCATGCCGGGCGTGTCGAGCAGCAGCGCGCCGCCGGGCAGGGGAACCAGCTCTCGGTGCGACGTCGTGTGGCGGCCGCGCTCGTCGTCGCGCACCTCCCTTGTGGCGAGCACTCGGCGCCCGGCGAGCCGGTTCACGAGCGTCGACTTGCCGACGCCCGACGAGCCGAGCAGGGCAATCGTCCGGCCCAGGCCGAGGTACGGGCCGAGCTCCGCGAGCCCCTCGCCGGTCACCGCGCTCGTCGCGTGCACCGGCACGCCGAACGCGATCGCCTCGACCTCCGCGATCGCGGCCGAGCTGTCGGGATGGAGGTCGGCCTTCGTCAACAGGATGACGGGCGTCGCGCCGCTCTCCCAGGCCGTCGTCAGGTAGCGCTCGAGCCGCCGCACGTTCAAGTCTCGACCCAGCGCGCTGACGAGGAAGACGGTATCGACGTTGGCCGCGACGACCTGCTCGCGCGTACGATCCGACGGCCCCGACGCCTCCTTCCGCGAGAACTTGCTGCGCCGGGCCAGCACGGCGTGAATCGTTCCGGTCCCGTCGGGACGGAGGTCGGCGGCGACCCAGTCGCCCACGGCAGGGTGATCGACCGGCGCCGACTCGTGGCGAAGCCGGCCGGCGCGCTCGGCCGCGTGCTCGCCGAGCTCCGAAAGGAGCCGGTACAGCCCGCGACTCTGGGTGACGACGCGCGCAGGGCGCAGCCCCGCCTCGGCGTGCGGCGCAAAGGACGTCTCGAATTCGTCGCTCCAGCCGAGCCGCGCCAGCTCGGACAGCGGAGCCGTTGTGCTGCGATACAAGCGAGTCTCCTCTCTGGACGATCGACAGGACGCTCCACGCGCATGACGCGTGGCGCAGGGCGCGGCTGTCTCGAGAGGCTCGCTAGGCGAGCGCGCGCGCCCTGCGACGGGGAGCGAGGCGAGCAGTCTTCGGCATTGCCTTCCTCCCTTCGTCGCGGACGCGGACGACCACAGCGTAGGGAAAGGCGCGCGCCGGATCAAGGAACCCGTGGCGGCGCGGTGGTGTAGAGGCTGTATTCGACGAAGGAGGAGTCGCATGGCACGCAGGCTCGTCGCGCTGCTCGCGGTCGCTGCCACGGCGCTCGCCGGGGCGCACGCCGCCGTCGCCAAGGAGGGCGCCAACCTCATGTCGTTTCCGACGGACGGCACCAAGGCGGGAACGGCGTGGCAGGCGCGGTTCGAGGCGTTCTCGCACGAAGCCGACAACATCGCACCGGCGGTGCTCATCCGCAGCACGAGCGGTAAGACGCTCCGCTTTGCTGCGAAGCGGGCGCCCGGGACGGCAGAGGGCGCGGCGGTCTACCGCGCCGACGTCGTGTTCCCCGCCGCCGGCGTCTGGACCTACGGCGTGCAGGTCCGGGCGGGGGGCCCGCCCCAGTGGTACGAGGAGAGCACCGTGACGATCGACCCAGCCGCGACCGCGCCGCGGCCGACCGGTGGCGGCGTCGAGCTGCCGCCCTGGCTCTTGCCGCTTGCCGCAGCGTTGCTCCTCGCCGGCGCCGGCGGGTACCTCGCGCGCCGGGCGCTGCGCGCGTGGGTGAGCGCGGCGCTGCGCTAGTCGCTAGGCGAACAGCCAGATCAGGAGCGCGGCCGCGGTGATAACCCCGGCCGCGCCCCCAACCACCCCCGCCACGCCGCCCACGACGGTGAAAGGCGTGTGCCAGC
>JACVRM010000069.1 GCA_014534415.1 Thermoleophilia bacterium
CCTGCGCGTGGGCGACCTGCGCTCCCCTCCGGTCGCCGAGCGCGTCCGCCTCGTGACGTGCCCGTTTCGCGCGTACCTCCATCTGCGCAACGAGGAAGACCGGCGGCGTGCGCTCGCCGCGGCGTACGAGCTGCTGGCGCCGGGCGGACGCTTCGTCTTCGACGTCTTCGCGCCGGACGCAGACGACATCGAGGCGACCGACCGCCGCTGGCTCGAGCGCGAGCCGGGCATCTTCGAGCGGGCCGACTGGGACGCCGGCTCGCGGACGTTCGTGCTGACCGTCTGCGGGGCCGGCACGCAGACGCAGCTCCAGCTCGCCTGGGCGCCGCCCGAGCAGTGGGAGCGCCTGCTCGAAGAGACGGGCTTCGAGGTCGTCGGACACTACGGCTGGTTCGACAGGCGCCCGTACGCCGGCGGCGAGGATTCCGTCTGGGTGGCGCGGCGCCCGTGACGTGAAGCGCCGTGTTCCGCCGCCGCGTCTGTGCGGCTGTCGCTACAGGAGCTCGATTGCGTCGCCGGCGGCCACCTCGCCGCTTTCGACGACGCGCGCCAGCATGCCCCGCCGGCCCTCGAGCTCCTCTCGCAGACCCGGCCGGATCGCGTCCATCCGCTCGCAGGGGTCGCAGATCATCGTGACCTCGAACGTCGCCCCGCCGGCGCGCAGGCGCTGGCCGACCGGCCACTCGTGCACGTCCGCTCCCTCGACGGTGAAGTTCTCGCGGATTCGCCCCGGCTCCACGCCGAGCGCATCGAGATGCTCACGCGAGGCGAACAGCACCTGGCGCTTTGTCCCCGCACGTGCATGCGCGCAGCCCTCGAGCCCGTGGCCCTCGATCGCGAGGGCGCGGCCGCGAGCGTCCATGCGGCCGCTGTTCTTCGCGGGCGAGACCCAGAGGTTGGCGATGCGGGCCACGCCGCAACTCTAGCCAGGGCGCCTGCGGGCCCACTCCCAGAGCGCGATCGAGCCCGCGATGCCGACGTTGAGCGAGTCGACGGAGTCCGTCTGCCGGATCCACGCCCGCTGGTCGCACCGCTCTTCGACGTCGGCCGGCAGTCCTTCGCGCTCGGCGCCGATCACGAACGTCACACGGTCGCCGAAGACGAGCACGTCGAGCGGGGTCCCCTCGCGCAGGGCCAGCGCGACCCACGGACGCGGGGCACTCTCGAACGCACCCAGCGGCACGCGAAAAACCGAGCCGGCGGACGCCCGGAGCGCCTTGGGGCCCGTCGGGTCTGCGCAACCCGGCGAGATGGCGACGAACGCGGGGCCGAACGCGTCCGCCGCGCGCAGCAGCGTCCCGAGGTTGCCGGGGTCGGCGACGCGCCAGAGCGCGAGCCCGAGCGGCGGCGCCGGATCGGCCAGCGCAGGCAGGTCGGCGCGCCGGAAGACCGCGACGACGCGCGCGTGGTGGCCGAGCGTCGAGACGCCACGCAGCAGAGCGGGCGCAACGTGCTCGGCGCCGCGCAGGCGCTCGAGCAGCGCAGGCCGCTCGGCGTCGACGAGCGCCTCGACGGGCTCGATGCCCGCGTTCAGACCGGCCGCTACGAGATCTTCCCCCTCGCACACGAACATCCCGAGCCGCTCGCGCTGCCTGCGTGACGCCAGCCGCCGGACGAGCTTGAGCCGCGGATTCGCCGCCGACGTAATCATCGTCTGCGCGAGCCAGGTCCCAGGGACTGTCCCTCCGCCGCGGCCCGCCGGGACGGCGCAGTTGCGGCCAGGAGCGAGCCTGGGAGGTCCTGGCGAGCCTGCGGCGCCGGCGAGATCATCGTCCGAGCAGGGCAGGTCCCAGGGCCTGTCCCTCGGTCACGGCTCACGGAGACCGCGCCATTCCAGCCACTGGCCGTGGTAGCCCAGGCGGGCGACGAGGCGCGCGGGGGCGCGCTCGTCGGCGCGGAGCTCGAGCTCGAATCCCCCTTCCACGCCCGTCTCGTCTTCGTCGAGGCGGCGCGTCGAGATCCACGCGACCGGCGGTTCCGCCTCGTCGACGATCCGCCGAAGCTCGGCGTAGCGCTCCTTCGACAGGTAGATCGTCGATACGGTCTGGAAGACCACCGCAAGCGCGCCGGACACGCGGTCGGCGAGGATGCCCGGAAGCACGTCCACGTAGTCGCCGCGCAGGATCTCCGGCGGGTCGGCCCGCGCGACCTCGATCGCGGCGCGCAACCGCTCGAGACGCTCCGGCTGGTCGGCCCAGACGAAGCAGGAAAGGAGCCGGACGCCGTCGTCGCTCGAAAGGTCGACCGGCTCCAGATCGATGCCGCGCCGCCGCACGACCTCGACATCTCGGCTCAACAACTCGGCCGGCACGGGCCGGCGCTCCTCGCCGGAGAGCTCGAGCGGCGACCCGTCCGGCCCCCACGAGCCACCCGCGTAGCGATACCGGTAGCGGTCCCACACGAGGTTGAGCCCCGCGCTCGATCCCAGCTCGACGAGCTCGAACGGCCGCCCTGCGAGCGACAGGAACGCGGGCACGAGCGCCCAACAGCGCTGCACCTCGTTCGTCTGGACGGTCTGCCCCGCGGTGAAGGCCGCGAGCCAGTCGCGCTCGCGCCCGAGCGTCTCCCTGACCTCGCCCCACTCCCACCCGGGCGAGCGGCCCGCCAGCATGAGGTAGTGCAGGCCGCCTAGCAGCCGCACGGGGAAATCCCAGCCGTCGTCGGGCGGCAGCTCGCGGACGAGCGGCTCTTCGGCGAGCCGGCGGCAGAGGTCGGCGTAGAGCCGCGAGCCCGTCCGCTCGCACGCCTCCGCCTGCCGGCGGAACCGCTCCGCGAGCGACTGGGTCAGGCGTTCAGCGCCGTCTTCGCCTGCTCGGCGATGCGGCCGAAGGCGGGGGGATCGCTGACCGCGAGATCGGCGAGCACCTTGCGGTCGAGCTCGATGCCCGCCTTCTTGCAGCCGGCCACGAACTCGCTGTACGAGAGGCCCTGCTGCCGCGCGGCGGCGTTGATGCGCACGATCCAGAGGCGACGGAAGACCCGCTTCTTCGCCTTCCGGTCACGGTACGCGTAGGCGAGCGAGCGCTCGACCTGCTCCTTGGCGAGCTTGTAGCTCGAGTGGCGACGACCGAAGTAGCCCTTCGCCTGCCCGAGCACCTTGCGGCGCTTCTTGCGCGCGTGCACCGATCGCTTGACGCGCGGCATTACGCCCTTCTCCGCATGAGGCTGCCGAGCAGCCGTTTGACCTCGCGCGAGTCGGCGGGCGCGACTTCCACGTCCTGGCGGAAGCCGCGCTTACGCTTGGGGGACTTCTTCTCGAGCAGGTGGCTCTTCATCGCGCGCCGGCGCTTCAGCTTCCCGGCGGCCGTCACCTTGAACGTCTTCTTCGCTCGGCTGTGCGTCTTCTGCTTTGGCATCTTTCGTCACCCCTGCCGTCTTCGTGGGCCCCAGCAGCATGGTCATGTTGCGGCCTTCCTGAAGCGGCGGCTGCTCGACGACGCCGAGCTCCTTGACGTCCTCCGCCAGCCGCATGAGCAGATCGTGTCCGCGCTGCGGGTGGTACTGCTCGCGTCCGCGAAACATGATCGTGACCTTGACCTTCGCCCGCTGATTCAGGAAGCGGACGACGTGGCCCTTCTTCGTCTCGTAGTCGTGGTTGCCGATCTTCGGCCTGAGCTTGATCTCCTTGACGTTGACCGAAACCTGGTGCTTCCGCGCGAGCTTGGCCTTCTGCTCCTGCTCGTAGCGGTACTTCCCGTAGTCCATGACGCGCGCGACGGGCGGGTTCGCCTGCGCCGCCACCTCCACGAGGTCGAGCCCCTTCCCGTACGCGTACTGGAGAGCCTCCGGGGTCGGCTTGATGCCGATCTGCGTCCCGTCCTCGTCGACGAGCCGAACCTGCGCGACCCGGATCAACTCGTTCGTGCGGGTGGTCGGTGCCGGCGGCCGAGTCTCCGGGCGCGGCCCCCTCCGCGGTCTCAAATGACCTTCACCTAGCTTTGCTTCCTCCTTCTAAACGACAAGGGCGCTGCAAGCAGCGGCCGACCCTAGCAACCTCGATCGGTCGAACCTCCGCGAGGCTCGCGCCCGGGAGGTGAGGAACGGATCCGCTCCTGCTTGCAGGGTCAGTAGGGTACCTGATCAACGAAGCGAGTCCAGCTCGCGCAGGAGCTCCGCCAGACCGACGTTCGACTGTGAGCCGCCCCGGTCGCGCACGGCGAGGGCGTCTTCCGACTCGCGATCGCCCCAGACGACCACCTTCGGAACCTTCTCGAGCTCCGCGTCGCGGATGCGCTTGCCGACCGTCTCATCGCGCTCGTCAACATCGGCGCGGTAGCCCTCCTCATCGAGCCGTGCGCGCAGCCGCCCGGCGGCTTCGCGGTGTGATTCACCAACCGGGATGACGCGCACCTGCACGGGCGCGAGCCAGAACGGGAACGCGCCGCCGAAGTGCTCGGTCATGATGCCGATGAAGCGCTCGTACGAGCCGTAGAGCGCGCGGTGAACGACGTACAGGTCGTGCTCCGTGTTGTCGGACCCGACGTACTTGAGCCCGAAGCGCGACGGCATCTGCGAGTCGAGCTGGATCGTCCCCATCTGCCACTTGCGGCCCAGCGCGTCGTCCATGAACAGGTCGATCTTCGGACCGTAGAACGCCCCTTCGCCCGCCGCGATCGTGTAGGGAATCTCGTTCAGCCGAAGCGCCTCGATGAGCGCCGCCTCGGTGCGGTCCCATTCCTGGTCCGTGCCGACCCTGTTCTCCGGGCGCGTCGCGAGCTCGGCGGACGCCGACATGCCGAAGAGGTTGTAGACGTAGCGCGCGTAATCGACGACGTCGCGGATCTCGTCCTGGATCTGCTCTTCGGTGCAGAAGATGTGGGCGTCGTCCTGGGTTACGTGGCGGACGCGCAGCAGCCCGTGCAACGTCCCCGGCAGCTCGTTGCGGTGCAGGGGCGCCGGCTCGGCGTACCGGAGCGGCAGCTCCCTGTAGCTGCGCGGCCGGCTCCCGAACAGCAGCATGTGACCGGGGCAGTTCATGGACTTCATCGCCCACTGCCGACCCTCGATGTCGAGCTTGAACATCAGGTCCTCGTACTTCGGAAAGTGGCCCGACGTCCAGAAAGTCTCGGAGTCGTAGATGAGCGGCGTCTTCACTTCGAGGTAGCCGCGCCGCGCGTTCTCGCGCAACCGGATGTTCTCGAGCTCCTGCCAGAGCGCCATTCCTTTGGGATGCCACAGCGGGGAGCCCGGGGAGCGCTCGGAGAAGTGGAAGAGGTCGAGCTGCGGCCCCAGACGGCGGTGGTCGCGGCGACGCGCCTCCTCGAGGCGCTCGAGATGCCGCTCGAGATCTTCGGGCGAATAGAACGCCGTGCCGTAGATCCGCGTCAGCTGCGTGTTGCGCTCGTCGCCGCGCCAGTATGCGCCCGCGAGGCCGGTCAACTTGATCGCCTTGATCGGGCTCGAGTCCTGCAGGTGGGGGCCGCGGCAGAGATCGGTGAAGTCGCCCTGCGTGTAGAGAGAGATCTCGCCCTCCGCCGTGTCGACCAGCTCGACCTTGTAGCGCTCGTCCTGCTCCTCGAACAGGCGGCGCGCGTCGTCGGGCGTCGTCTCCCGGCGCTCCCAGGCGCGCCCCTCGGCCAGCTCGCGCCGGATCTCCTCCTCGATCCGCTCGAGCGCGTCCTCGCCGATCGACTCCGGGAACTCGAAGTCGTAATAGAAGCCGTTGTCGATGGGCGGCCCGATCGCGATCTTGACGCCCGGATACAGGCGGCGGACGGCCTCGGCCAGCAGGTGCGCCGCCGAGTGGCGCAGCACGTAGAGCGCGTCCGGGTCGTCCTTGTCGCGCGTCGTCAGGATCTGGATCCGCTCGCCGTCCGTGAGCGGCAAGCGGAGGTCGCGGATGCTCCCGTTCGAGCGCACGAGGACGGCCTGCTCGGCGAGCTTGGGGCCGATCGCGCGAGCCGCATCGAGCCCGGTCGCGCCGGCCGGAAGTTCAAGCTCGGACGAGTCGGGGAGAATGACGCGCATGACCGACGAGAATACCGAGCAGGCAACCGAGCGACCGACGCCCGATCGGGCCGCCGAGGTGGCCGCCACGGAGGGCCGGGAAGACGACCGCAACGACCTCGCGGAAGGATCGCCGATTCCCGATCCGACCGAGGAGGACACGGGCGCAGACGACGTTCCGGACGCGGACTAAGGGCGCTCGCGCGGGACGAGCATAGGAGGAGCGCCGCCGACGCCGGATGCGGTCCGACCAGGAGGACGCGTGCGATTCAGCGCCGCTCGGTATCGACGGTCGCAACGGCGGAGCGCAAGCGGGCCGGCGCACGCAGCCAGTAGCTCTCGAGCAGCCACTCGCGCGCGGCTGCGAGCGACTCGTCGTCCGCGATCGTCGCCGTCACCCAGCCGTACCGGCCGACGTAGCGGGCGCGCTCGACGTACGGGAGGAGCATCGCGATCTGCCGCTCTTCAGGCGTCAGCTTGACCGTCAGCGAGACGACCTCGCCGTCGTCGGAGAGAAGGGCGAACATCCGGTTGTCGGCCACCTTGAAGACCGGATGGCCCCACGGCTCGTCCTCGTACGTCTCGGGCAGCGACAGCGCGAGCGCGCGCAGCTCGGCGGTGTAGCGCGCGGTGTCCACGAGGCCGGTGATTCTCGCCGTTTCGCTTGCTGCCGCGCAGGGAAGCGACTTCGGCGACACGACCGAGAGGAGCGCGCATGAAGACGATCCGCGACGTGATGACAGCCGGCCCGACGACCGTCGGCGCCTCGACGCCCATCGCCGACGCTGCGAGGCTGATGAAGTCCGAGGACATCGGATCGCTGCCGATCCTCGAGGACGGCAAGCTGGCGGGCGTGCTGACCGACCGGGACATCGTGCTGAGGGTCGTCGCGGAGGGCCGCGATCCGCAGTCGACGACGGCCGGCGAGGTCGGCTCGCACGACCCCGTGACCGTCGACCCGCAGCAGAACCTGGACGAGGCACTCCGGCTGATGGCCGAGCACCAGGTACGCCGCCTGCCGGTCGTCGAGGAGGACGGCCGCCTGGTCGGCGTACTCGCCCAGGCCGACGTGGCGCGCGAGGCGTCGCCGGAGCAGACCGGACACGTCGTCGAGGAGATCTCCGAATAGCGCCGGCCACACGACCGCCCTGAGACCCAGCGGCGGTCAAGCCCGTAGCCGCCAGATGATGCGGCGCCTCGGCGCCGCCAGCTTCTGACCGGGTCAGCCGACTCGCGTAGCGTAGGACGGAATGGCCGGCCTCTACGCCGATCTTGCGGCGCTGCCGCTCGCGGTCGACTCGTACGAACTCGAGCCGCGCGAGCGGGACGTCTCGAGCGCCTTCACGCGCGTGACAACGATCGTCCGTCTCCGCGGCGACGGCGAGGAGGGCGTCGGCGAGGACGTCACCTACGACGCGGAAGACCAGCGTTCGCTCCAGCAGGCCGGCCCAAGCGCCCCGCTGGCGGGCGAGCACACGCTCGGCTCGTTCTCCGCGCTGCTCGGCTCGCTCGAGCTCTTTCCCGCCCCGCCCCACTTCGAGGTGTACCGCAATTACCGGCGCTGGGCATTCGAGGCGGCCGCGCTCGACCTCGCGCTGCGACAGGCCGGCCGCCCGTTCGCCGACGCGGTAGGGCGCGAGGCTCGGCCCGTCACGTTCGTCGTCTCGATGCGGCTCGGCGAGCCCCCGACCGCGGAGCCGGTGCTGCGACGACTCGCGCTCTACCCGTCGCTGCGCTTCAAGCTCGACCCGACGAGCTCGTGGACGGACGAACTGGTGGCCGAGCTCGCCGCCACAGGCGCCGTCGAGTCAGTGGACCTCAAGGGGCGCTATACCGGCACGGTCATCGACCAGCCTGCCGACGCGCAGCTCTACCGGCGCGTCGCCGAGGGATTTCCCAGCGCGCTCATCGAGGATCCGGCATTGACGCCCGAGACCGACGCTGTGCTCGCGCCGCACCGCGACCGGATCAGCTGGGACGAGCCGATCCATTCGGTCGCCGACATCGAGGCTTTGCCGTTCCCGCCGCGCGTCATCAATGTCAAGCCGTCGCGCTTCGGCACCGTCGAGGCGCTGCTCGCGACCTACGAGCACTGCGCGGCGCGCGGCATCCGGGTGTACGGGGGCGGCCAGTTCGAGCTTGGCCCGGGTCGCGGGCAGATCCAGTACCTCGCGTCGCTGTTCCACCCGGACGCAGCCAACGACGTCGCGCCCGGCGAGTACAACGAGCCCGAGCCGCGGCCCGGGCTGCCGACGAGCCCGCTCGCACCTGCGCCGGCGTCCGTCGGGTTCCGCTGGGGCTAGCAAAACCGCTCGATTCGCACATGAGGGGACACGTTTCCCTCTTTCGAGGGCGGCCCCGCCTCGACCGCGCGCCGAAACCTCACTCCATGCGGCTCGTTCACCCCATCGTGCTCGTTGGCGCGGTCATCTGTTCGCTGCTCGCCCCGGGCACGGCGCTCGCCGACCACGGCGACGACGCGGTGAGCCTCGACGGCACGTTGCGCGTGTCGCACTCCGACGACTTCAGCCAGGGGCGCTCGCGCTTCTACTACTCGCTCGAGCGAGCCGGCAAGCGGATTGCGCTCGACTGGCGCGCCGGCGGCTCCACCTTCCGGAACGGCATGCGCGTTCGCGTGCGCGGGACGCTTGCCGGAGGCCGGCTGCGCGTCGTGCACGCCAGGGGCCTGAAGGCCAAGGCGACACGCCGCTTCGCCGCCACGACGACAGGTTCACGACGCGTCGCCGTCGTGCTCGTCAACTTCTCGAACGATACGAGCCAGCCGTACACGCCGGCGCATGCGTCAGCGGTGATGTTCTCGAACGCCAACTCGGTGCACGCGTACTTCCGCGAGGAGTCGTTCGGGAACACCTCGCTGACAGGCGACGTCTACGGCTGGTACACGATCGCGTCCACGAACGCCGGCTGCGCCGTCGAGTCGTGGGCTCAGGCCGCCGGTGCCGCCGCCGCGGCCGCCGGCGTGGCGCTCGCCAACTACCACCACATCGTCTACGCGTTCCCGAGCGCGCCCAGCTGCGGCTGGGCTGGCCTCGCCGAGATGCCCGGTTCGCGCGTCTGGATCAACGGCTCCTTCAACCTGCGCGTGCTGGCCCACGAGCTGACGCACAACCTCGGCACGCACCACGCCGCCACGCTCAGCTGCACGTCCGGCGGCATGCGTGTCGCGGTCAGCGATTCCTGCACGAAGGTCGAGTACGGCGATCCGTTCGACATCATGGGCCAGGCGGCGACGCGCCACACGAGCAACTGGCACAAGGGCCAGATCGGCTGGCTTGCCGGTGGCGCGGTGCAGACGGCGTCGGTGTCGGGCACGTACACGATCGCCCCGCAGGAGTTCGCGAGCGGCGGTGTCCAGGCACTCCGGATCCCTCGCGGCTCGACCGGCTCGTACTACTACCTCGAGTTCCGGCAGCCTTACGGGGCGTTCTTCGACAACTTCTCGGCCGGCGACGCGGCCGTGAACGGAGTCACGATCCGGCTCGCGCCCGACTATGCGTCGAGGGAGCTCTCGTACCTGATCGACGCGACGCCCGGGACGTCCAGCTTCGCGGACGCGCCGCTCGGGACGGGTCAGACCTTCACGGACGCGCCGAACGCCGTCAGCGTCCGAACGACGGGCACGTCGCCCGCCGGTGCGACTGTCGCGGTAACGATCGGCGGCTCGCCGCCGCCTCCCCCGCCGCCCTCGCCGGACACCACGCCGCCGAGCGCGCCGGGCACGCTCTCGGCCCAGCTCCTCGCAGGCCCGCGGGTCGCGTTGACATGGGGCGCGGCGACCGACAACGCCGGCGTGGCCGGCTACCGCGTGTACCGCTCCGGCGCCTTCATCGCGACTTCTTCGGGTACGTCGTACACGGACGCGTCGCCGCCCCCCGCCGCAACGCTGACGTACGAGGTCCGCGCATACGACGCTGCCGGGAACGTCGGCGGAGCGTCGAACAGCTCGGCCGTGACGATCGCCGGAGCTTCTCCGCCTCCCCCGCCGCCGGGCAGCTCGGCACCCGCGCTCGTCTCCGCTCCGGCGATCAAAGGCAGCACGCGCGTCGGCGGTCGCCTCCTCGCCTCGAGCGGCAGCTGGAGCGGTGACGCGCGGATCACGTACGCGTACCGCTGGGCGCGCTGCCGGGCGAGCGTGTGCTCCTACATCAGCCGCGCGCGCGCTGCGACCTACCGCGTCACACCCGCGGACCGCGGCAGGAAGCTGCGGGTCGTCGTCACGGCGACCAACGCGAACGGCTCCTCCTCCGCCCTCTCGCGGCCGAGCGCGACGGTCACCGCACTGGCTTCCCGGCGCTAGCGCCAGGCGTCCACCGCAATCGACCGGGGCGTTTTCGGGACGCGAGACGTGGGCATCTAGCCGAGCGTTCAGGAGGAAAGGAGGGACGTGGGCATTCTCGGTTGGATTCTGCTCGGGCTGCTCGCCGGAATCATCGCGAAGGCGATCCTCCCCGGAGACGACCCGGGCGGCTTCATCATCACGGCGATCATCGGCATCGTCGGTGCGATCCTCGGCGGCTTCCTC
>JACVRM010000172.1 GCA_014534415.1 Thermoleophilia bacterium
CCGACGCCCGTCATCGACCGCTTCTACTTCCGCTCCATCTACTTCCGCGAGCCGAGCGGCGTCTTGTTCGAGATCGCGACGCTGGGCCCGGGGTTCACGGCGGACGAGCCGCTCGAGACGCTCGGCGAAGCGCTGTCGCTACCGCCGAACTACGAGCACCTGCGCGACCGGCTCGAGCGCGTTCTCACGCCGCTGCCGGACGTCCGGCCCGCCCGCCGGTGACGCTCGTCGACCGCCGGCGTCCGGCTCGTGGCGAGCCGGAGGGCCTGCTGGTGCTCTTCCACGGGCGCGGCACGGACGAGCACGACCTCTTCCCGCTCCTCGACGTCTTCGATCCCGACCGGCGATTGCTGGGCGTGACGCCGCGCGGCCCGCTGTCGATGCCGCCGGGCGGCGCGCACTGGTACGTCGTACGCGAGATCGGTTACCCGGATCCAGGAACGTTCCGGCCGACGTTCGAACGTGGAGCTCGGTACCTCGACGAGCTCGCGGCCGAGACCGACGTCTCGCCCGAGCGAACCGTGCTCGGCGGCTTCTCGCAGGGCGCGGTCATGACCTTCGCGTTCGGGCTCGCGCAAGGGCGGCCGCGCCCCGCCGGTCTGATCGCCCTGAGCGGGTTCATGCCGACGGTGCCCGGCTTCGAGCTCGACCTCGAGCCGCCTCTGCCGCCGGTGGCGATCGGGCACGGGACGTACGACCCGATCATGGACGTGTCGTGGGGACGGCACGCGAAGGAGACGCTCGAGCGCGCCGGCGCGAACGTGCTCTATCGAGAATCGCCGCTGCCCCACACGATCGACCCGCGCTTCGCCGCCGAGCTGGCCGGCTTCGTGGCGAACGCACTGAAAGTCCGGGCGTGAGGCGGGCGGCGCCGCTCTGGCTGCTCGCGGCCGCCGCCGTCGGCGTCGGGGCTCCGGCCGAGAGCGCCGGCGCGTGCAAGTCTACGCGACCCGACGCGCTCGGGCCGTTCTACGAGCCGGGTGCGCCCGTCCGCTCGAAGGTCGGTACGGGCTACGTCCTGAGCGGCCGGGTGCTGGCAGCCGGCAGCTGCCGTGCTCTCGCTCGGGCGCGCATCGAGTTCTGGCTCGTCAACCCGCGGGGCGTGTACGACGACGCCCACCGCGCGACCGTCTTCACGCGCAAGGATGGTCGCTACCGTTTCGAGAGCAACCGGCCGGTCGCGTACGGGACCCGTCCGCCGCACATCCACGTTCGCGTCACGGCGCGCGGCTTCCGCACACTCGTCACCCAGCACTACCCGCGTGCGGGCCGGAGCCAGGCGGTCTTCAACCTCGTGCTGCGGCGCGCCTAGGGTTTTCGCGCGCTCGGCGGGGGTACCGCCCGCACGTGGCTGTTCCAACAACCCGCTCCGGTAAGACGGCGCGGCAACGCCATGAGCGTGCCGTCGGCCCGGACGACACGCCGTCCGTCGAGGGCGCGCGCCCGCGCGCGGGCCGTCTGCGCCGCTCCGACCCGTCGCTGCCGGGCATCACGCGAATCCGCCGCGGCCGCGGCTTCGCCTACCGCGACGAGTCGACCGGCGAGCTGATCGAGGATGCGGAGACGCTCGATCGCATCCGTGAGCTCGTCATCCCGCCCGCGTGGACCGACGTCTGGGTCTGTCCCTACCCGAACGGCCACATCCAGGCGGTCGGCACCGACGCCGCGGGACGGAAGCAGTACCGCTACCACGACCGCTGGCGAGCGCGCCGCGACGCGCAGAAGTTCGAGGAGATGCTCGACTTCGCCCGCGTCCTGCCGACCCTCCGCCAGGTCGCCGCCGGACACCTCGCCGACGACCACCTGACGCGCGAGCGTGTGCTTGCCGGGGCAGTACGGCTGCTCGACCGCGGCTTCTTCCGCGTCGGCGGCGAGGCGTACGCGCAGGAGAACGACACGTACGGTCTCGCGACGATGAAGAAGGAGCACGCCTCGCTCGAGCCCGGCCACGTCGTGCTGTTCGAGTACGTCGGCAAGGGCGGCCAGGAACGCGTCCAGTCCGTCGTCGACGAGGCCGTCTACGACCTCGTGCGCGCGCTCAAACGGCGCCGGGGTGGAGGGGAGGAGCTGCTCGCCTACCGGGAAGACGGCGCCTGGCGAGACGTCCGCTCGCCCGACATCAACGACTACATCAAGGAGGTCACGGGCGGCGACTTCTCCGCGAAGGATTTCCGCACATGGAACGCGACTGTGCTCGCTGCGGTCGCGCTTGCGGTCTCGGGACGTGCAGCCGCGAGCAAGACGGCGCGCAAGCGAGCCGTTGCTCGCGCCGTCAAGGAGGTCGCGCACTACCTCGGCAACACGCCGGCCGTCTGCCGCGCCTCGTACATCGACCCGCGGGTGTTCGACCGCTACAACGCCGGCGTGACGATCGGCGGCGCGCTCACCTCGCTCGGTGACGTCCAGTTCGGCGAACCGGCCACGCAGGGCTCCGTCGAGGAGGCCGTCCTCGATCTGCTGGACGACACCCCGCGC
>JACVRM010000059.1 GCA_014534415.1 Thermoleophilia bacterium
CGGCGCGCGCAAGGCCTACCTGATCGAGGAGCCGATGGCCGCGGCGATCGGCGCCGGGCTCCCGGTCGCCGAGCCGACGGGGAACATGATCGTCGACATCGGCGGCGGCACGACCGAGGTCGCGGTCATCTCGCTCGGCGGCATCGTCGTCTCGCAGAGCCTCCGCGTGGGCGGCGACGAGATGGACGAGGCGATCATCAGCCACGTCAAGAAGGAGTACAAGCTGTTGATCGGCCAGCAGACGGCCGAGGAGATCAAGCTCGAGGTGGGCTCGGCGTTCCGCATGCGCGAGGAGGTGCAGGCCGAGGTGCGCGGGCGTGACATGCTCACCGGCCTGCCAAAGACGGTCATCCTCAGCTCCGAGGAGATCCGCGAGGCGCTCGAGGATCCCGTCAGCCAGATCATCGACGCGATCCGCTCGACGCTCGACAAGACGCCGCCGGAACTTGCCGCCGACATCATGGACCGTGGCATCGTGCTCGCCGGCGGCGGCGCGCTGCTCCACGGGCTCGACGAGCGCCTGCGGCACGAGACGCATATGCCCGTGCAGCTCGCCGACTCGCCGCTCACCTGCGTGGCGGTCGGGTCAGGGCGCAGCCTCGAGGTGCTCGAGCAGCTCAAGAAGGCGACGAAGGCGCGCTCGCGAAGCCGCAACGGCTACCGGTAATCACGGGTCCCTGGACACGTCCAGGGACCTGGTCAAACCGCTGCTTTAATCTGGAACCCCGTGCCCCGCAATAGAAGCGTCCGGCTTGCAACTTTGGGCGCGTCGGCTCAGCGCACTGCCTCCTCCTCGTACAGCGCCCGGGCTAACGGCGCCCTCAGGCGTCGCGTCGTCATCGTCGCGCTCGTCGTCGCTTCGCTTGCCATGATCACGGGCTATTTCCGCGAGTCGGAGGGCGGGGTGCTCCACGACATGCAGAGCGCGGGCGCCCGCGCGCTCGAGCCGTTTCAGATCGGCGCCGCGCGGCTCGTTCTCCCCTTCCGCGACGCCTGGGGCTGGTTCGACGGCCTCATCGATGCCAAGTCGGAGAACGAGAAGCTGCGCAGCCAGGTGGACGAGTACCGTGCGGCGCTCGTCGAGGCGAGGTCACGGCCCGGCCCGGCGCCCGACGTCACCGACGCGACGCGCGTCGCCGCGGCGCCGCGCTATCCCGACTTCAGGTTGCTCGCGGCCGACGTCATATTCGACGGGATGGGCTATCAGCAGCAGATCGTCATCTCGGCCGGGTCCCGCGACGGCGTCCACCGCTACGACCCGGTCATCGCGCGGCGCGGCAAGGTCCTCGTCGGGCACGTCTCGAAGGTTGCCGCCAGTACGGCGGTCGTGACTCTGATCACCGACCGCTCGAGCGCCGTGTCGGCGTACGTGCTGGAGCGCAGGGCGAAGGGCAGCGTGCGCGGCCGCGGGCCGCAGCACTCGACCGTCTACCTCGACCGCGTGCCCAAGCAGGAGGTCGTGCGGCTCGGCGACGAGGTCGTCACGGCGGGGCGGCTGTCGGGCGAGAACTACCCCTCGTTCTACCCGCGCGGCATCGCGATCGGGAAGGTCACGGCGGTGCACCAGAGCGACACGCACACGTTCAAGCTCGTACACGTCACGCCGTACGCGGACCTGTCCGGGCTCGACCGCGTCGTCGTCCTGCTCCCCCGCAAGCCGCTGCCCGTGCTGCCGTGACGGCGGACATCTTCAAGTCGGTACCGCTTGTCTTCATGGCGGTGCTGCTGCAGCTCGCCGTGTTCTCGCCGATCGAGATCGCCGGCGGCGGCGCGGACGTCGTGCTGGTCGCCGTGGCGGTCATCGCGCTGCTCGCCGGGTCGATCGTTGGCGCGGTTACCGGGTTCTGGGCCGGCTTCCTGCTCGACACGGCGACGCTCGGCACGCTCGGCTTCAGCTCGCTGCTCCTGACGCTCGTCGGCTACTGGTCCGGCCGCTACGGCGAGACGGCCGGCGGCGACCGCGCGCGCGCACCGCTGCTCGCGCTCGCCGCCGTCACCGCTGTCTACGCGCTCGGCGGCTTCCTGCTCAGCTTCATGCTCGGCGAGCCCACGTCGGCTCGCTGGATGCTCTTCGACACGCTCGTGCCGCAGGTGGCGCTGAACGTGCTGCTCACGCTGCCCGTCTACGCCGTCTGCCGCCGGCTGTTTGCCGCGCGCGACCGCCTGCGGACGGCGGAGGAGGTCGAGCTGCTTGGCTAGCACGGATTACCGGGCTCGCGCGCGCAGCTTCCTGCCCCGCGACCCGCGCGTCGCGGAGCCGTACCGGCTCACACCGCGCCTCGCGTTCCGAATCGGGATCCTCGGCGCGCTCGCGCTGGCCGCATTCGCGCTGCTCGTGCTGCGTCTCTGGGCGCTCCAGGTCCTTTCGGGGGACGAGTACCTCCGCGTCGCACAGAACAACCAGTTGCGGCGCATCCGTGTCGAGGCGCCGCGCGGCCAGGTCATCGATCGTCACGGCAAGCTGCTCGTGGACAACGCAAAAGCGACGTCCGTGCAGCTGTGGCCGGCGCAGCTCCCCAAGGACGCGCGCTACCGGGCGGTACGTCGAATCGCGCGTGTGCTGGGCGTCCCGCTCGCCGAGGTGCTGCGCAAGATCGAGCGTCAGAAACAGGATCCCGTGACGCCGATCACCCTCAAGGAAAACGTGCCGGACGAGGTCGTCCGCTTCCTGCTGGAGCGCCAGATGGACTTCCCGGGCGTCGCCGTACGCGATACCGGGATCCGCCGGTACCCGCTCGGCGACCTCGCCTCGCACGTCGTCGGCCACGTCGGCGAGATCACGAAGACCCAGCTGAAGGAGCTCGAGGGCTACCGGCTCGGCGACCGAATCGGCCAGCGCGGCGCCGAGGCGGCCTTCGACCGCTTCCTACGCGGCCGCCCGGGCCTTCAGCGGCTCCGGATCGACTCGTCCGGCCGACCGCGCGGGGACCCGGTCACCGTTCAGGACCCCGTCGACGGCGACACCGTGCGCCTGACGCTCGACCTCGAGCTTCAGCGCGCCGCCGAAGATGCGATCGAGTACGGCATCGGGCTCGCGCACGAGAATGACAACTGGTACGCCGACGGCGGAGCCGCGGTCGCGCTCGACCCCCGCAACGGCGAGGTGCTCGCTCTCGCCTCGCTGCCGACGTACGACCCGGGCGCGTACGTCAACCCGCGCAAGCGCGGCGAGCTGGCGAAGCTGGTGAACAAGTCGATCGCTGCCCGGCACAACTACCCGGGCCTGAACCGCGCGGTCGAGGGTCTCTATCCACCGGGCTCGACGTTCAAGCCGATCACGGCGCTGGCGGCGATCCAGGAGGGCGTGATCGGGCCGTACGACACGCTGCCGTGCGTCCCGGTCCTCTACTACGGGCGCGACCGTCATCCGTTCAGGAACTGGACGCCGAACGTCAACCAGGCGATGGATCTGCCGACCGCGCTCGAGCACTCGTGCGACACGTACTTCTACGAGCTCGGCTACAAGTTCTACAAGCTCCCGGCGACCCGCGGTCACCCGTTCCAGGAATGGGCGGCGCGCTGGGGCTTCGGGCGCCCGACGGGTCTCGACATCGGCGGCGAGCTGCCCGGCCTCCTGCCGACGCCCGAGTGGCGGGTGCGCACGTTCACCAAGGAGCGGTTCCCCAATACGTGGCAGCTCGACAGCCTGTGGAAGCCGGGCGACTCGATCCAGCTCGCCATCGGCCAGAAGGACCTGCTCGTCACGCCGCTCCAGATGGCGAGGTTCTACGCGACGATCGCGAACGGCGGCCGGCTGGTGCAGCCGCACCTGCTGCGCTGGATCGAGGAATCGGCAGGCCGGAACCGTGCGACGGCGCACGTTCGCCGCCGGTACATCGCCCCGCCGCCGCGCGAGAGCGGCATCGACCCGGGTGCGCTGTCCGCCGTCCAGCAGGGGCTCTACGCGGCCACGCACGGCACGAACGGCACGTCGACGCGCGTCTTCGGCACGTTCGAGGTGGACGTGGCGGGCAAGACCGGGACGGCCGAGAAGTTCGTCCCCGCGGCGGGCCGGCATGTCGACCAGTCGTGGTGGTGCGGGTACGGACCGGTCGAAGAGCCGACGCTGACCGTCTGCGTGGTGATCGAGAACGGCGGCTTCGGCGGCGAGGCGGCGGCGCCGGCGGCGCTCAAGATCTTCCAGAGGTACTTCAACGAGCAGGGCGGCAATCCGAGCCCGGTGCCGGCCGACTGATGCTCGATTACTCGCAGCCTGCCCGCCTCGACCGCCGCGGCCGGCCCGGGCCCGTCCTCGAGCTCGGCCCGCTGCTTCGCCGCGTCGACTGGACGCTGATGATCGCGGTCGGCGCGCTCGTCGCGTACGGCCTCTGGATCCTCGACGGCGTGACCGCGAACGACGTCAGCGGCGATCCGAACTACTACGTCGCCCGCCAGGCGACGTACGCGGCGGTCGGTACGGCAGGGTTCCTCGTCGCGCTGTTCGTCGACCCCGATCACTACCGGCGCGGCCGCACTGTGACGTACGGGCTCATGGTCGCAACGCTCCTGGTCGTGCTGGTCGCCGGCGTCGAGGTGCGCGGGTCGACGCGCTGGCTCGAGTTGGGCGGCTTTCGCTTCCAGCCGTCCGAGTTCGGCAAGCTCCTGCTCGTCGTCTTCCTGGCCGGTTTCCTCGCCGACCGCGGCAAGCGTGCCGGCGAGAGCCGGACGACGCTGGCGGCCGTCGGCTTTGCGCTGGTGCCGGCGGTGCTCGTCTTCGTCCAGCCGGACGTCGGCAGCGCGCTCGTCTACGGCGCCGCGCTGGGAGCCGTCCTGTTCCTTGCAGGCGCGCGCTGGCTTCAGCTCGCGTGGCTCGCCGCCGGTGTGGCGGCCGTCGCGGTGTTCGTGCTCTGGGGTGGGCCCGCGATGGGCGTCGAGCTTCTCAAGCCGTACCAGGTGGAACGGCTGACGGCGTTCTACAACCCGTCGCAGGATCCGGGCGGCGCGACCTACAACGTCAACCAGTCGCAAATCGCGGTCGGCGCCGGCGGCGTCACCGGTCGGGGGCCGTCAGGCGCGACGCAGACGAATCTCGACTACCTGCCGGAGCACGCGACGGACTTCGTGTTCGCGTCGCTCGCGGAGCAGCGGGGCTTTGTCGGAGCCTCGATCCTGCTCGCGCTCTACCTGCTCGTCGTGTGGCGCGCGCTCAACACCGTCGCCGTCGCACGGGACGCTTTCTCGGCGATCGTCGCGGGCGGCATCGCCGTCGCGCTGCTCTTCCAGATCGTCGTCAACGTAGGAATGACGATCGGCATGGCGCCGGTGACGGGAATTCCGCTCCCGTTCGTCAGCGCCGGCGGCTCGTCGCTGATCACGAACCTCGTGGCCATGGGCATCCTCCAGGCGATCCATGCGCGCGGGCGCGCCGCAAGCCATCCAATCCGCATCCGGCGGGCCTAGCCGGGCCTGCCGTCCGGTCGCGGTCCTACTCTCCGCGTCGTAGAGCGACGGAGGTGGCCGCATGGCTACGAAACGCGAGGCAAACGAGCTCCTGCTGATCGAGGAAGCGGACGCGTGGTTCGAGTACCTCGAGGCGACTCGCGCCAAGTCGGCGGCGCGCTACGCCGAGATCGAGCCCTGGGCGTGGGCGCGGCTGGCGCAGCGTCTCCGGCTGATCCGCAGGCGGCGCGCCAAGCTTCCTCCCGCCGCGGCCGCGTGAGCGTAGACCGAGGCGGCTGGTAGCCTCTGAGTAGGCTCATGCCGCAGTTTTTCGCACAAACATGCAGCGCGCGCCGCGCCGGCGGAGTCCCGGCTGCGGGCGCGCGCGCACACGACAAGGAGATGACTTTTGCCACTGCTCTGGTTCCGACGACGCAGGCAGCAACAAGACGAACAGGCGGCCGCCGAGGCCGCTGCACAGCCCACCGAAGCGTCTGAGACCGAACCGCCGCCGGCGCTCGCCGGGCCGGCGGGCGAGGAGCGACCGAAGAAGCGCCGACGCGGATCGCGCGGCGGGCGCGGCCGCAAGAAGACCGGCGACGCGGCGGCAAGCGTTGTCGTGGAGCCGGCCGCGAAGCGCGAGAAGACGAAGCCGAAGCCCGCGAAGGCCGAGCCCGCGAAGGCGGAAGCCGCGAAGGCGGAAAAGCCCGAACGCCAGGCGCGACCCGGCCGGCGCCGCCGTCCACAGGCGAAGCGTGCGCCGCTTCCGCCCGCGAAGCGTGAGCTGCTCGTCTCCGTCGGCGTTGCCGAGCGTCGCGTCGCCGTACTCGAGGACGAGCGCGTCGCCGAGGTCTACCTCGAGCGGCCGGAGCGCCGCTCGATCGCCGGGAACATCTATCTCGGCACGGTCGACAACGTCCTGCCGGGTATGGAGGCGGCGTTCGTCGAGATCGGCCTCGAGAAGAACGGCTTCCTCTACGTCGACGAGATCGTCATTCCGGAGCTCGAAGGCCGCCGCCACGGCAAGCGCATCCAGGATCTGCTCAGCCGCGGCCAGCACATTCTCGTGCAGGCGGTCAAGGACCCGATGAAGTCGAAGGGCGCCCGCCTGACGACGGAGATCTCGCTGCCCGGCCGTTTCGTGGTCTACGTACCGAGCGGTGAGGGGTTCGGCGTCTCGCGACGGCTCGACGACGACGAGCGCACGCGCCTGCGGGACATCCTGAAGGGTCTCAACGTGAAGAAGGGCGGCTTGATCGTCCGCACGGCGGCCGAAGGCGCCTCCGCGGAGGACATCCAACGCGATTTCGAGTTCCTCGAGCGGCTCTGGAAGACGATCGAGCAGCGTGCCAAGACGGCGCAGGCGCCGACGCTGATCTACCAGGAGGCCGAGCTGCCGCTCCGCGTCGCGCGCGACCTCTTCACCGAGGACTTCGAACGTGCGCTGGTCGACGACGAGCGCACGTACAAGCGGATCGTCGGCTACCTGAAGAAGACGTCGCCGCACATGGCAGAACGCGTCTCGCGTTACCGGCAGAAGGAGCCGCTCATGGACGCGCTCGGCGTCGATGCGGAGATCAGGTCGACGCTGTCTCGGCGCGTCGACCTGCCGTCGGGCGGCTACCTCGTCTTCGATTACGCAGAGGCGTTCACCGTCATCGACGTGAACACCGGCCGCTTCGTCGGCTCGCGGTCGAGGTCGTCGACCACGTCTCTCGAGGACACGATCACGAAGAACAACATCGAGGCCGTCAAGGAAGTCGTGCACCAGCTGCGGCTGCGCGACATCGGTGGAATCATCGTCATCGACTTCATCGATATGGCCAACCCCAAGAACCGGGCGACCGTCGAGGAGGCGCTGCGCACCGAGCTCGAGCGCGACCGAACGAAGACGTACGTGGTGGAGATCTCGCCGCTCGGGCTCGTCGAGATGACGCGCCAGAACGTGACCGAGGGGCCTCGCGAGATCCTGACGAAGAAGTGCCCGACGTGCGCGGGAGACGGCATCGTCGTCTCCGAGACGACGGCCGCCGTCGAGCTCGAGCGTCGGCTCCGCACGCTCGTTCACGGGTCGCGCAGCAAGGTGTTCCGCGTCGAGCTGAACGCGCGCGTGGCCAACCTGCTCGTCGGGCCGGGCGCACAACGGCTTACGGCGCTCGAGGAGACGGCCAAACGGCGCTTCGTCTTGGCGGGACGCGACGACGTGCCGCTCGACCACCTCGCCGTGCTCGCTCAGGGTCCGGCGGCCGAGCCCGACTCGCCGGCGGTTTCCGAGGGCTCCCAGGTGGACGTCAAGCTCGTCGAGGTCGGGCTGTACGACGGCGATGCCGGTGTGGGCAAGCTGAACGACCTCGACGTGGCGGTAGCGGGCGGCGCCCGGCTCGTCGGCAAGAAAGTGCGAGTGCGCGTCGAGCGGGTCATGGACGGGACCGCGTACGCGACCCTCGTCTCGCCTGACGGCCCTGCCGAGCCGCCGATTACCGCCGAAGCGGAAGCGGAGAGGCCGACGCGCCGGAAGCGGGCGAAGGCCCCCGGCGCAGAAGCCCCCGAGCCGGCCCTCGAGGCCGTCGAGACGGACGCCGAGATGGCGGACGTCACCGACGGCGACGAGCACGCCGACGAGGAGAAGCCCAAGAAGCGTTCCCGTCGGGGCACGCGCGGCGGCCGCGGCCGCAAGCGCAAGACACCATCGGAAGCAGCCGCCGCCCCGACCGACGCCGCGCCTGTCGCTGCAAGTGACGTCGTGCCGCGAAGTGCCGACGGCGATGGAGCAGCGCGCATACACCTCCCGCCGGACGAGCTCGGCGCCGTCGCGGCCGTTTCGGGCAGCGGGAACGGGACGCCCGACGCCGTCTCCGGAGAGCCCGAGGCGGAGTCGGCCCACGAGGAAGCGACGAAGCCGAAGCGAAAGACGCGCCGGGGCACCCGCGGGGGCCGGAACCGACGCAAGAAGGCGCCCGCCGCCGACCAGGCGCCGGCCGGCGAGGCGGCTACCGCTGAAGAGGCGCTGCTAGACTGAGACTCCGCGGGCGACGCCCGCGTTCTTTGTGAGCGCCATGACGTACGCGATCATCAGAGTCGGCGGCAAGCAGTACCGCGTTCGCGAGGGCGAGCGCCTGCTCGTGGACCGGCTCGGGCAGGACGAAGGCGCCACGTTCAGCCCCGATGTCCTGTTCGTGGGCGGCGACGGCGACGCGGGCGCGGTGACCGTCACGGCGCGCGTGATCGGGCAGCGTCTGGGCGAGAAGATCCGGATCGGCAAGTATCGCCGCCGGACGGGCTACCGGCGCCACACGGGCTTTCGGAGCCGCCTGTCGGAGATCCAGATCGAATCGATCGGGGGCGCCGGCGGGAAGGCGGCGAGGCAGGACAAGGCGGCCGGCCCGCTCCCGCCGACCGGGTACGAAGGCATGACAGTCGCGGAAGTCGGCGAGCACGCCAAGGGCTGGGATCTTCCGGCGCTCGAAGCAGCGCTGGCGTACGAGCGCTCGCACGGTAAGCGCAAGGGCGCCGTCTCGGCGCTCGAGTCGGCGATTCAGCGGAAGCAGCGCGAGGAGGACAGCTAGATGGCTCACAAGAAGGGTCTGGGCAGCTCGAGGAACGGCCGCGACTCGAATGCGAAGCGGCTGGGCGTCAAGGTGTTCGGCGGCCAGGACGTGAAGGCAGGCGCGATCATCGTGCGCCAGCGCGGCACTCGGTTTCGGCCGGGCCCGGGCACCGGCATCGGCAGTGACGACACGATCTTCGCCAAGCGCAACGGGACGGTCGAGTTTCAGGCGCGCGGCGAGCGCCGCCTCGTGGTCGTCTCGGAGTAACGCGCGGATGCTTGCCGACCGGGCCCGCATCGAGGTCGAGGCGGGGCGGGGCGGCGACGGCGCGGTCAGCTTTCGGCGCGAGAAGTTCGTCCCGCGCGGCGGACCGGACGGCGGCGACGGCGGACGCGGCGGCGACGTCGTGCTCGTGGCGAACCCGGAGCGGCGAGATCTGTCGGCCTACCGGTCTCGGCGGCGCTATCGGGCGCGCGGCGGCGAGCCCGGCCGCGGCTCCAACAAGCACGGCGCCGACGGCGCGGACGTCGAGCTCCAGGTCCCCGTCGGCACGCAGGTCTTCGACGAGGCCGGTGAACTGGTCGCCGATCTCGCGCGAGCGGAGGGGCGCCTCGTCGTCGCGCGCGGCGGCGTGGGCGGGCGTGGCAACCGCCACTTCGCGACCGCGGTGCGTCAGACGCCGCGCTTGGCGGAGACCGGCTTACCGGGTGACGCGGCCGAGCTGGAGCTCCGTCTCAAGCTCCTCGCGGACGCCGCGCTGGTCGGCCTGCCGAATGCCGGCAAGTCGTCGCTGCTCACACGGATCTCGAACGCGAGGCCCAAAGTCGCGGAGTACCCGTTCACGACGCTGGCCCCGGTGCTGGGCACGGTGGACGCGCCGGACGGCCGGCAGCTGGTCGTGGCAGACGTGCCGGGCTTGATCGAGGGCGCGAGCCGCGGCGTCGGCCTCGGCCACGAGTTCTTGGCGCACCTCGAGCGCGCCCGCGTGCTCGTGCACGTGATCGACGCCTCCGGCGACGCAGACGCTGCCTGGCGCGCGATCGTCAGCGAGCTGAGCGCCTACGGCGCCGGCCTCGACGAGCGGCCGCAGATCGTCGTCCTGAACAAGATCGACCTGTTGCCGAGGCCGCCCTCGCTCGGCGTCGCGGACGAACGCATCCTTCGCGTCTACGCGGTCTCCTGCGCCACCGGGGCCGGCATCGAGCCGTTTCGCCGTGGGCTGTTCGAGCTCGTCCCGCCCCCAGAGCCGCTGGAAGACGCGGCCCCCGACGGGATGGTGGACTTTCTCGTCTACCGGCCGCAGCCGCGTCGGCGCTCGTACCGGGTGCTCCGCACCGACCGCGGGTACCGCGTCGTGGGGCGGCCGCCGGCGGATTCCGACGAGCTGGAACGTGCGCTGCGCGCAGCCGGTGTCCGCACGGGCGACGAGGTGACGGTCGGCGAAGAGACGCTCGTCTTCGAATGACCGGGCTCTTCGGGGGGACCTTCGACCCGCCGCACGTCGGCCATGTCGCGCTCGCGCGCGCGGCGCTCGACCACTTGCGACTCGATCGCCTGCTCGTCGTGCCGGCCGGCCGGACGCCCGGTAAGCGCGTGGCATCCGATCCAGCCGTCCGCGTGGCGCTCGCGCAGGCCGCGTTCGACGGCGTTCCACAAGCGCAGGTGTCGCGGCTCGACATCGATCGCCCGCAGCCGGCGTACTCGTTCGAGACGGTGCGATGGGCACGCGAGCGCTGGGGCGACGTCATCTTCCTCGTCGGCGCCGACCGCTTCGCGGACTTCCTGACGTGGGAGCGCCCGAACGAGGTGCTTCGCTACGCCCGCCTGGGAGTGGCGACGCGCCCGGGCTTCGATCGAGACCGGCTGGCCGGCGTGCTGGCCGCGGTCGAGCGGCCCGACCAAGTCCAGTTCTTCGAGATTCCGCCGGTGGCCGTGTCCTCGACGGACGTACGACGACGTGTTGCCGCCGGCGAGCCGATCGAGGGGCTGGTGCCGCCGGGCGTCGAGCGTCTCATTCACGACCTCGGCCTGTATCGGAACCAGCGGCGTGCCCCGGTACACTGAGATGTCCGCCCAGAAGGGACGACGCAGCCTCTGACGTCACTCGAGCAAGCACAACGCATTGCCGGTCTCGCCCAGGAAAAGCTGGCCGAGGACGTCGTCATCCTCGACATGCGGCCGGTCTGCATCTACACCGACTTCTTCGTCGTCTGCAACGGTCGCAATCCCCGGCAGACGAAGGCGATCTTCGACGAGGTCCACGAGCGGCTGAAGCGCGACGAGCGCACGCTTCCGCGGTCGGTCGAGGGGCAAGCGGAGGGCGCCTGGATCATCGCCGACTACCTCGACGTGGTGCTGCACGTCTTCACGCCCGAGACGCGGGCGTACTACCGACTCGAGGATCTTTGGGGCGACGCTCCCTTGCTGACGGTCGAGGCTGCGGCCGGCTGACACTGCGAGCATCTGTTGTCCAAGCCGACAACTAAGCTGAGAGTGTGCTTTCCACGGACCAGAAGGGCGCCATTGCGGAAACGGCGATCGCTCACGCCGCCGTCGCCCTTGGCATCGGCGTGTCCAAGCCCGTTGGAGATGAACGGTACGACCTGATATTCGACCTGAGACCGCGGCTGCTACGCGTGCAATGTAAGTGGGCCGTACGGCTTGGCGACGTGATTGCCGTTCGCTGTTATTCCACGCGGCGAACGGCAACGGGGCTGCTGAAGCGGGGTTACACCGC
>JACVRM010000002.1 GCA_014534415.1 Thermoleophilia bacterium
CGCCGATGCGGAGGAGGCGGCTCAGGACGGCTTCCTGAAGGCCTATCGCGCGCTCGGTCGCTTTCGCAGCGGCGCGCCGTTTCGCCCGTGGCTGCTCGAGATCGTCGGCAACGAGGCTCGCAACCGCCGGCGCTCGGCAGGGCGCCGCGAGCGTCTGGCGCTGCGCGTGGCAGCCGAGAGTCTCTCGGGGGACGCGGCCCCGTCCCCCGAGGGGATGCTCCTGGCGACGGAGCGCCGCACGGAGTTGCTCGCGGCCGTCAACGCACTGCGCGACGAGGACCGGCTCGCGATCGGCTGCCGGTACTTCCTCGACCTCTCCGAGGAGGAGACGGCGGCGGCGCTCGGCTGGCCGCGCGGTACCGTCAAGTCGCGGCTGTCGCGCGCGCTCGAGCGCCTGCGGGAACGGATGGAGGAGCCCGATGAATGAGCTCGAGCTCGAGCTGCGCGAGCTCGGCGCGACGCTCGAATTTCCGGAGACGCCGGCGCTGGCGGCGCGCGTGCGTACGCGGCTCGAGACCCGGTCGCGCCGACCGTTTCGGTTCGACCGCCGCGCTGTGGCGATCGGCTTCGCGGTCGTGGCCGTCGCGCTCGCCGGCGTGCTCGCCGTTCCGCCCGCGCGCACGGCGATCCTCGAGTGGCTCGGGATCAAGGGCGTCGAACTCGAGTTCGTGGACGAGCTGCCGAACGTCGCCGTCACCGAGGATCTCAACCTCGGCGAGCGCACGACGCTCGAGCAGGCGCGTCGGCGGGCCGGGTTCCGCGTCCACGGCCCGGGTGAACTGGGCGAGCCGAGCCGCGTGTACTTCCGCGAGCCACCCTCTGGCGGCCAGGTCGCGTTCGTATACGGGACACGCGAGCGCGTCCGCCTGCTCGTCACGCAGTTCGTGGGCGAGTACGAGCCGTTCATCCGCAAGTTCCTCGAGCCCGGCGTGACGGTCGAGGAGGTCGACGTCGACGGCGCCCACGGCGTCTGGATCGAAGGCGCTCACCTCCTGGCGTACGAGGACGAGACGGGCTACTTCCAGGAGGAGCCGGTCCGGCTCGTCGACAAGGTGCTGCTGTGGCGCCGCAGCGGCGTCACGTTCCGCATCGAGGGCGACCTGACGAGAGAGCGCGCCGTCCAGATCGCCGAGTCGCTGGATTAGGGACCGCGTGGAGCACCGGCCCCGTACAAGACATACGACAAAGGAGGCGGCATGCGTTTCTTCCTGGCACTGATCGTAGGCGTGCTCGGGTTCGTCGCCGTCGCGCCCGCCGCGGCGGGCGGCGGCTTCGCAACGGCGGGGCTGGCACCTCCGCCGGACGACGTCCGCGCGGGCGAGACGTGGGTCGCGCAGGTGACCCTGCTCCAGCACGGCCGCACGCCGCTCACGGGCGTCTCGCCGACGGTGAGCATCGTCAACGACGAGACCGGCGAGCGGCGCGCCTTCCCGGCGCGTGAGACGAACACGCCGGGCGTGTACGAGGCGCGGGTCGAGCTTCCGTCGGCAGGCATGTGGCGCTACGAGGTGGACGACGACTTCAGCCAGAGGCACACGTTTGCGCCGTTCGACGTGTCGTCGCGCACCCCAGGCGGTTTCCCGCTCGCACGAGCGGCCATTGCCGCCGCTGCCGCGCTCGCGGCCGTCGCCCTCGCGGCGTTCGCGGTTGCGCGTCTTCGGCGCGGGCGGGCCGTTCCGGCACTTCGCTGACCGGCTCGTAAGGCGGGCGTCCGCTCTCTCGCGGCGCCCGCCGCTCCGGCCTGGATTAGCCGCCGTCGCGCCGCGGAAGTTAAGTCTCCGTAAAGGTCGCGGGGAGCGGCTAACCGGCAATCCAACCGGCTCGTTTCAGCGAACGAGAGTCAGATGTCGACAGCAGACGTCCAGTTCGAGACCGAGACTGAGCGCATCGAGCACTGGCGCTACGAGGCACTCGTTCGCGCCGGCTACGAGCCCACGGCGGCGCGGCGGCTGGCCGCCCGCCAGGACGTCGACCTGCACATCGCCGTCGGGATGCTCGAGAAGGGCTGCTCCGAGGACCTGGCTCTGGCGATCTTGCTCTAGTCGCCCGCGTGCGGCGCCGGGTTCGACGCCCGCGCCTCGGCGCGCGCGGGTCGCCCCGTAGAGCGGTCGCGGAACGCCTTGGGTCTTGTTAGCGCGGAGCCGGCCGGCGCCGCCGTGCAGAATCCGCGACTGATGCCGCTGCTCTCGATCCCATCGCCGAGCCAGGGCACGTTCGAGCTTGGGCCGTTGTCGCTGCACATGTACGGGCTGATGCTCCTGCTCGCGATCGCCGCCGCGATCGCGCTAACCGGGCCGCGCTGGTCACGCGGCTGGGCCTGGCGGCCGGCGTTCGACACGGCGACCGAGCCGCGGCGCGACTTCGATCTCGTGCTGCGCGTGGCGGTGTGGGGCGTGGGCGCGGGCGTGGTCGGCGCGCGGCTCTACCACCTGGTCACGAGCTGGGACGAGGTGCCGGACGAATGGTGGGGGCCATTCGCCGTCTGGAAGGGCGGCCTCGGCGTCTGGGGCGGGATCCTGTTCGGGACGCTCGCCGGCGCGTACGTCGTGCGGCGCTCGGGACACAGCGTGCGCCTGTTCCTCGACGCGGCGGCGCCGGGGCTGATGCTCGCCCACGGCGTGGGGAGGTGGGGCAACTGGTGGAACCAGGAGCTCTTCGGCAAGCCGACCGACCGGCCTTGGGGGCTCGAGATCGACCCGGAGAACCGCCCGGCCGAGTACCTCGCATCCGAGACGTTCCATCCCACGTTCCTCTACGAGTCGCTGTACACGATCGCGATGGCGGGTCTGCTCGTCCTGGTCGGGTGGCGGTTCCGCATCCGGCCGCCCGCGCTCTTCGCCCTCTACGTCGCGCTGTACACGTTCGGCCGCTTCTGGGAGGAGCTGCTGCGTGTCGATCCGTCGCACGAGCTGGGACCGTTGCGGCTGAATGCGTGGGTATCGGCCGTCGTCTTCGTGGCAGCGGCCGCGTTCTTCCTCTGGTGGCAGTTCCGGGGGCGGAGGGAACGCCCGCGGAAGGAGAGGCGGCGGCCGGTGCAGAAGAAGCCGGCCATGGCCATTCCGAAGAAGCGCGTCCGCCCCTCCCGTTAGCGTCCCGTCGATGGAGGTAGGCGAGCTCGAGCTCGACCTCGACGCGTTCGAGGGTCCGTTCGACCTGCTGCTGACGCTCGTGCTGAAGCAGGAGCTGGAGCCGGCGGACGTCGACGTGGCCGAAATCGTCCTGTTGTTCGTCGAGCGGCTCGCTGAGCGCGGCGAGCTCGATCTCGATGTCTGCGGCGAGTTCCTTGTGCTCGTCGCCGCGCTGCTCGAGCTTAAGGCGCGGGGGCTCTTCGCCGACGAGAGCGGTGACCTGGACGACCTCGACGCCGAGGAGGCGGCCGAGGAGCTCGCGCGGCGGCTGGCCGAGTACCGGCGAATCCGCGAGGCGGCGGCATGGCTCGCGGAGCGGCTCGGCGCGGAGGGCGGGCGCTTCTTCCGCGTCGGGCCCGCGCCGCTCGCCCCGTCGCCCGAGCGGCGCTTGGCGCGGCAGGATGCCGAGCAGCTGGCCGCGGCGATGCGCTCCCTGGCCGCGGAGCCGGCGGCGCTCTCGCTGTCGCACATGGCGCTGCAGTTTCCGCCGGTCTCCCAATTCCTCGATCGCTTCCGGGCGCTGCTCACCCGGCGCTCGCGCTTCGACTTCGACTCGGAGGTCGCGCGACTGTCGCGCCCCGAGCAGGCTGTGGCGTTCCTGGCGCTGCTCGAGCTGCGCAAGGTCGGCGAGGTGGCGCTCGCGCAGGCGGCGCCGTTCGCGGCGATCCGCGTCGCGCGCGCCGACCCGCTGGAGGAGAGGGAGTGGATCGCCCGCTCCGCCTGATCACGTCGAACCCGGTCGACCGGCTCGCCCGCACGGTGGAGGCGCTGCTCGTCGTCGCGTCGCAACCGCTGTCTGTCGAGGAGCTGGCCGCCGCGGCGGACGACGACTCGGAGCGGGTGGAGACGGCGCTCGGGCTGCTCCGCGAGCGGTACCGCGAGGGGCGCAGCGGCATCGTGGTCGAGCACGTGGCAGGCGGCTGGGCCTTCCGCGCCGCGCGCGAGGCGGCGGAGTCGTGCGGGCGTCTGTTCGAGCGCCCGGTGGAGCGCGGGCTGTCGGCAGCAGCGCTCGAGACGCTCGCCGTCGTCGCGTATCTCGGCCCGTGCACGCGCCCCGAGATCGCGCGCCTGCGCGGCGTCGCGGCGGATTCCGTCGTCGCGGGCCTGCTCGAGCGCGGCCTGATCGCGGAGGCGGGCCGGGGCCATGATGCGGGCGGCGCCGTCCGCTACCGAGTGACGCCGCTCTTCGAGCGCGTGTTCGGGCTCGAGAGCCTTTCGGCGCTGCCGCGGCTCGACGATCTCGACGGCGGCGAGGTCGATCTCCGCGCGCGCCTGGAAGCCGTCGCCGAGCGCCGCCCGGCGTAGCGGCGCCGGCCGCCGCCGCTCGTGCGGGTCGTGCGATTGCCGAGCCCGCCGGCCGTGTCCACTCCGGACGGGTGGACGCAGGCGCGATCGTAGCGGCGAGAATCGCGCGTCCGGGTGGCGAAGCGGTGCCGAAAGGCGCCGCGCGCGGCACGGATAATCGGCGCGTGCGGCTGAACGCTTACCTCGCCCGCGCCGGCGTCGCCTCGCGGCGCGGGGCCGACGAGCTGATCCGGACGGGGCGTGTGCTCGTCAACGGCGAGCCGGGACGGCTAAGCATGCAGGTCGGCCGACGTGACGTCGTCGAGCTGGACGGCCGACGGCTGGCGCCGCAGCGGCTCGCGCACATCCTGCTCCACAAGCCGGCCGGCGTAGTGACAACCGCGCGCGACCCGTACGGGCGCCGCACCGTCGTCGACCTCGTGGACCATCCGGCGCGCGTCGTGCCTGTCGGTCGGCTGGACGCTGACACGACGGGTGCGCTGCTCCTGACGAACGAGGGCGACCTCGCGCACCGGCTCGCCCACCCTCGCTACGAGGTCGAAAAGGTCTACGAGGCTGAGGTGGAGGGCGATCCGACGCGCGACGCGCTGCGACGCCTCTCGCACGGCGTCGTCCTCGACGACGGGCGGACGGCGCCGGCCCGAGCCCGCCGCGTCGCGCCCGGTCGGATCGAGCTCCGCTTGCATGAGGGCCGAAAGCACCAGGTCAAGCGCATGTGCGCCGCGGTCGGACATCCGGTTCGTCGCCTCCACCGCATCCGCTACGCGGGACTGACGGTCGACGACCTTGCGCCCGGGCGCTGGCGCGAGCTGACCGCCGACGAGGTACAGGCGCTCCGGAGAAGTGTCGGCCTCGCCGGCTGACGGCCTCATCGTCCGGGTGGCCGCGCCCGCCGACGCCGAGGCGCTTGCGCGCGTGCACGTCGAATCATGGCGCTCGGCCTACCGTCGCCTCCTGCCGCCTGACTACCTGGACGCGCTGACCGTGGCGGCCCGAACACCCCGTTGGCGGCAGCGCCTGCGGCACGTCGGGCCGCGCGAGAGCGTGGTCGCCGCCGAGCGCGACGGCGTTGTCGTCGGCTTCGCCTCCGCGGGGCCGTCGCGCGATCCCGACTGCGACGGCCGCGTCAGCGGCGAGCTGTACGCGATCTACCTGCTCGAGCACGAGTGGGGGCGGAGCACCGGCCGAGCGCTCCACGACGCGGCGATCGAGGCGCTGCGCGACGCGCGCTTCGCGGACGCGATGCTGTGGGTGCTCGCAGCAAACGAACGCGCGCGGCGTTTCTACGAACGGCAGGGGTGGGCGGCGGACGGCACGACGAAGGTCGAGAGCTACGGCGTGCGAGTGACGGAGGTGCGCTACCGGCGCGCGCTGTGAGGCCGATGCCTCGGCCTCGGCCGGCTGGCGCGGACCGCGACGCGCGTACCGCGCGGCGCGCGATTTCCGCCAAGTCTTCGGGCAAGCCCTACACCTCAGGGCAAGCCCCACCCTCCCGAGGGGTCCTTCGTCCACCACCTCCCGCCCGCGGTCGACGGTATCGCGGAACAACGCGCGTGTCTGTGTCGGAGCTGGGTCGAAGCGGTAAAACGATGCGAGTCGCGCTCGACGGAACGAGCGCGCAGCGCGCTCGGATGGTGCCACTGCGACCGGTTCGCGTGCGTGGGCGCCGGAACGCACCCGCGGGCTACTGCGGCCGGGCGAAGCCCATGCGCTCGTACATGGTCTCGAGCACCGGCGCCGCCTCGCCACGCGCCTTCTCCGCGCCGATGGCGAGCAGCCGGTGGAGCTCCGTCTCGTCCGCGCGCAGCTCCTCGTAGCGCGCCTGGATCGGCACGAGCAGCTCCACGAGCGCCTCGGCCACGTCCTGCTTGAACGGCCCGTAGCCCTGCCCGTCGTAGCGCGACTCGACCGCCTCGGGCGGCTCGCCCGTCGCGACGGAGAGGATCTCGATCAGGTTCGTCACTCCCGGCTTCTCCGGCGAGCGCACGACGTCGCGGCCCGAGTCGGTAACGGCCGATCGCACCTTTCTGCGAATCACGTCGGGTGCGTCGAGCATGCGGATCGTGCCCGCCTCCGAGGAGCCGGTCTTGCCCATCTTGTCGCCCGGGTCCTGGAGATCCATGATGCGCGCGCCGACTTCGGGAAATACGCCCTCCGGGAGGACGAACGTGTCGCCGAAGCGCGCGTTGAACCGCGCCGCGATGTCGCGCGCCAGCTCGAGGTGCTGCCGCTGGTCGTCGCCGATCGGCACGGTCGTCGTGCGGTAGAGCAGGATGTCGCCCGCCATCAGCGTCGGGTAGCTGAACAGTGCCGCGGACACGAACTCCTGGCCCTCGCGCTTCTCCTTGAACTGCGTCATCCGCCCGAGCTGCCCGTAGCTCGTCACCGCCGAGAGCAGCCAAGCAGCCTCGGCGTGCGCCTCGACATGGCTCTGGACGAAGACGATCGAGCGCGCCGGATCGAGTCCCGTCGCGAACAGCATTGCCGCGATGTCGAGCGTCCGGCGCCGCAGCTCGGCGGGCTCGTACTCGACCGTGATCGCGTGCAGATCGACGATGCAGAAGAACGCCTGGCCGCCCTCCGCGGCGGCGATGTCCTGTGTCGCGGCGTACTGGCGAAAACCGCCGCTGTAGTTGCCGAACGTCGGATCGCCCGACGGCTTGATTCCCGAGAAGACGCGCATGGTCACGATTGTCCCTCCTTTCGACACGGGTCGACGACACCTCCCGGGGAGGCGTTGAGCGCGCGGAACGGGCTGCTGCGCCGGCTAGCGCAGGCTCCCGCACCGCGCGCGCGGCCACGACCAGAGCCTCGTGCGGAGAGCGGGAAGCATTGAACGCAAGGTAGCCGCTGCGGAAAACGCCCGCAACTAGACTGCTCGCGATGGCCGGCACCGACGTGCTCACGCCCTTCCGCGTGCTGAACGGCATCCACGAGGCGTCGCCGACTGTGATCTCGGTGCGCGGACGACGGCTCGGCAACGGGCACTTCGGGCTGATCGCGGGGCCGTGCACCGTCGAGTCGCGGGATCAGACGCTGTCGAGCGCTCGCGCGGTCGCGGAGGCGGGCGCGACGATGTTGCGTGGAGGCGCGTTCAAGCCGCGCACGTCGCCGTACGCGTTCAGCGGCCTGGGCCTCGAGGCGCTCGAGATCCTGCGCGAGGCCTCCGACGAGACGGGGCTGCCCGTCGTCACCGAGCTCCTCGACCCTCGCCACGTGGAAGAGGTCGCCGCCATAGCCGACGTCGTCCAGGTCGGCGCGCGCAACATGCAGAACTACCCGCTGCTGGTCGAGGTCGGGCGACTCGACCGGCCGGTCCTGCTGAAGCGCGGTAGCTCGGCGTCCGTCGACGAGCTGCTCAACGCCGCCGAGTGCGTTGCCAAAGAGGGAAACGAGCGGATCATCCTCTGCGAGCGCGGTATCAGGACGTTCGAGCGGGCGACGCGCTACACGCTCGATCTCGGCGCGGTCGCGGCGCTCAAGCAGCGGACGCACCTGCCGGTCGTCGTCGACCCGTCGCACGCGGCCGGAGAACGGTCGCTCGTGCTGCCGCTCGCGCGCGCCGCGGCGGCGGTGGGCGCCGACGGGATCATCGTCGAGGTGCACCCGCGCCCGGACGAGGCGCTCTGCGACGGCCCGCAACAGCTCGCCGCCGGCGAGTTCCGGGCGTTCGCCGCCGAGATCGCGGCGATCGCCTCGCTGCTCGGCAAGCAGATCGGGTAGGCGAGATCTGTGCGGTTCGTGGCGCCGGCGAGCTCCGTCGTCGGGCACATCGGCCTGCCCGGCGACAAGTCCATCTCGCACCGCGCCGTGCTGCTCGCGGCCGTCGCAGACGGGGAGACGCGCATTCGCGGCTTCGGGCGCTCGCTCGACACGGAAGCGACGGTTGCTGCGGTGCGGGTGCTCGGCGTCGGCGTGGACGAGCCGGCGCCGGATGAGCTCGTCGTCCACGGCGTGGGACTGCGCGGGCTGCGCGTGCCCGCGGGCCCGATCGACTGTGGCAACTCAGGAACGCTCATGCGGCTGCTCGCGGGCCTGCTCGCCGGGCACGGCGGCCGCTTCGAGCTGACCGGCGACGCTTCGCTGCGCGCGCGGCCGATGGACCGGGTCGCCGACCCGCTCGGCGCGATGGGCGCACGCGTGGAGACGACTGCCGGCGGCGCTCCGCTCGCCGTGGAGGGCGGAGAGCTGCGCGGTGTCGAGCACGAGCTCCCGGTGGCGAGCGCTCAGGTCAAGTCGGCGCTGCTGCTCGCCGGGCTGTACGCCGACAGGCCGACCGCGGTCGTCGAGCCGCACAGCACCCGGGATCACACCGAGATCCTGCTGCGTCACGCCGGCGCGCACGTCGCGCGGCGCGGCCGCCGGGTCGACGTGCGGCCGACGGAGCGGCTCTCGCTCGGCGAGGTGACGGTGCCGGGCGATCTGTCGAGCGCGGCGCCGTTCCTGGCCGCCGCCATTCTGCTCGCCGGCTCCGAGCTGACCGTCCATGAGGTCGGCCTCAACCCGACGAGGACCGGCTTCGTCGACGTGCTCGCCCGGATGGGCGCCCGGCTGACGGTGCTCCACCGGCGGCGCGCCGGCGGCGAGCCGCTCGGCGACCTCGACACGCGCTCGAGCGAGCTCGTCGCCACGCGCGTCACGCCGCGAGAAGTGCCGCGGCTCGTGGACGAGCTACCGCTCGTCGCACTCGTGGCCGGCCTCGCGCGCGGCACGACGACGGTGCGCGGCGCGGGCGAGCTCCGTCTCAAGGAGACGGACCGTGTCGAGGCGGTGACCGGGGCGCTCCGCCCGCTCGGGATCCACATCCTGCCTGCCGACGAGGGGTTTCGCGTACGCGGCGTGCCCACGCGGCCGCGCGGAGGCGGCGTCGTCCGGGCTCGCGGCGACCACCGCGTGGCGATGCTCGGCGGCGTCGCCGGGCTCGTGTCCCGGGAGGGCGTGCGCATCGAGGACGACGAGGCCGTCGCCGTAAGCTTCCCTGGATTCTTCGATCTCCTCGAAGCTGTCGCTCAACGGAGCTGAGCGCGACCTGCGAGGAAATCGATAGGCAATGAGTGACGACCACCTGAGAGCAACGGGACAGTGCGCCTGCCGACCCCGCCGTCGCGCCGGCGCTCGGGCCGAGGGCGCGAGACCGTGATCGTCGCGATCGACGGGCCGGCCGGCGCAGGCAAGAGCACGGCCGCACGCCGCCTCGCCGAGCGCCTGGGGTTTCGCTACCTGGACACGGGCGCGATGTACCGGGCGCTGACCTGGCTGGCCCGCCAGCGAGGCGTGGCGGACGACGACGGTGCGGCGCTGGCCGATCTGGCCCGTAGGCATCCGATCGAGCTCGAGTCCGGCGGCGTCGTGCGGATCGCCGGGACGGACGTCACGGAGGCGATCCGCAGCGCCGAGATCGACCGCGCCGTTCCGGTGGTCGCGCGCCAGCCGGGCGTCCGCGAGGTCATGCGCCGGCGACAGCGGGAGCTCGCCGACGCAGGCGACGCCGTGATCGAGGGCCGCGACATCGGCACAGTCGTCGTGCCGGACGCGGAGGTCAAGGTGTACTTCGTGGCCAACACGCGCGTTCGCGCGTGGCGGCGGCAGGCGGAGCGGCCCGAGATCGGCTCCGACGCGCTCGTCACCGACCTGCGGCTGCGCGACGAGAGCGACGCCGAGCGGACGCTGAAGGCCGACGACGCGGTCGAGATCGACACGACGCGGCTGAAGATCGACGAGGTCGTCGCGATCATCGAGGAGCTCGTGCGCGAGCGGCTGCCCGCATGAGGGCCGCCGAGGCTGCCTGGGTTGTCGGTCGCCTGACCCTGGCGCCGGCCGTCAAGGCAACCGCGCTGCTCAGAACCTACGGGCTGGAGCGCGTGCCACGCGAAGGCGGGGTCGTGCTCGCGTTCAACCATTTCTCGTGGCTCGATCCGCTCGCGTTCGGCGCCGTCTCGCCGCGGGTCGTCTACTACATGGCGAAGATCGAGCTGCACCGCGTGCCGGCGTTGGGTGCCTTGGTGCGCGGCTTCGGCGCGTACTCCGTGCGGCGCGGCGAATCGGATCGTGAGGCGATCCGGCTGTCGCGTGAGCTGGTTCGGGAAGGCCGCGCGCTCGGCTTCTTCGTCGAGGGAACGCGACAGCGCAGCGGCGTGCCCGGCGAGCCGAAGCCCGGCGCCTCCATGATCGCGCTGCAGGAGCGCGTGCCGGTCGTGCCGGCCGCGATCCACGGGAGCCAGTTCTGGCGAGTCGGCAACTTCCAGCCCGTGTCGATCGCGTGGGGGGAGCCGCTGCACTTCGACGGCCTCGCCGCCAACGCGCGCGGCTACCGCGAGGCGTCGGCCGAGATCGGCCGCTCGATCCGCACGCTCTGGGACTTCCTCGTCGACATGCACGAGCTCGACCGGCCAGAGGCCACTCCGCCCGCTCTCGCGGGCGGAGTGGTTAGACCGAAAGCGTGAGCGAGGATTCCAGCCATCCTGCTAACCAGGCTCTCGCCACAGGCGAGAGCCTGGCGGGAACGGTGGCGGTGGTGGGCTTCCCGAACGTCGGGAAGTCGACGCTCGTGAACCGCCTGACGCAGACGCGCGCCGCGGTCGTGCACGAGACGCCCGGCGTGACGCGCGACCGCAAGGAGCTCGTCTGCGAGTGGGCCGGGCAGCGCTTCCTGCTCGTGGACACCGGGGGCGTCGACATCGCCGACCCGTCGCCGATCACGCGAGGGGTCGCCGACCAGGCGCGCGCGGCGGTCGCCGAGGCCGACCTGGTGCTGTTCGTGCTCGACGCGCGCGCCGGCCTCACGCCCGGCGACGAGGAGATCGCAGCGATCCTGCGCAGCTCTCGCAAACCGGTGCTCGTGCTGGCGAACAAGATCGACGATCCAGCGCAGGACGCGCTCGCGCTCGAGTTCCACCGGCTCGGGCTCGGAGACCCAGTGCCGCTCTCCGCGCTCCACGGCCACGGCACCGGCGACCTGCTCGACGAGATCGTCGAGCTGCTGCCGGGGCGCGGCCGCCCGGCGGTCGGCGACGAGGCGATCCGTGTGGCGATCCTCGGCCGGCCGAACGTCGGCAAGTCGAGCCTGCTGAACGCGCTCGTCGGCCAGGAGCGCGTGCTCGTCTCCGAGGTCCCGGGGACGACCCGCGACGCGATCGACACGGTGCTGGAGCGCGACGGGCGCACCTTCGTGCTCGTCGACACGGCCGGCCTGCGGCGGAAGCGCCGGCAACGCCAGGGGATCGAGTACTACTCGGAGTTGCGCGCGCTCCAGGCAGCCGACCGGGCCGACGTCGCGCTCGTGCTGGTGGACGCCGCGGAGGGCCTCGTGGAGCAGGACGTGGCCGTGGCCGAGACCGCGCGAAAGGCGCAGTGCTCGACGCTGGTCGTCCTCTCCAAGTGGGACGTCGGCACGGTCGAGATCGACGAGATCCGCGCCGAGCTCCGGCGTCGGCTGCGGCAGCGCCCGCCGCTCGTCGCAGTCTCGGCGAGGACCGGCCGCGGGATCGGCCGCCTGCTCGAGCGGGTGGTCGAGCAGTACGAGAAGCACTCGGCCCGGATTCCGACGCCGGAGCTGAACCGCTTCCTGGGGGAGCTGCGGCAGGCGCGTCAGCCGCCGTCGCGCAACGGAAAGCGGCTCAACCTCCTGTACGGCACGCAGGTGCACGCGCGGCCGCCACGGATCCGGATCTTCGTGAACGACCCGAGCCTGCTGACGCGCGACTACGGCTACTGGGTCGAGAACCAGCTGCGCGAGCGCTTCCAGCTTGCCGGTATCCCGGTCGCGATCGATTTCGTGCGACGCAGCTGAGCGGACGCGTCCGCGTCCGACGCGGGTGCCGTCCGACGTCGGCTGTAGCTTCTGTCTCAAGCATCGGCCGGTTCGAGCCGATGCAAGCGGCGATGAACAGGCGGCTCCAGACGACGGGCAACCAGGGCGCGAACGGGAGGTTTGCGATGGAGATCGGCGAGCCCGAGACCGAGCGCGAGATCGAGATCTTCCCGCTCGAGGAGCCGGTGCCCGACGCAGTGCCCGTCGAGGTGCCGGCGGAGGAGCTCGAACCGGCGTGACGCCGGGCGGCGAGACGTTCAGCGAGCCGCTGCTCGGGTGGCGGCTGTGGCACGTCCGGCCGCACGCCGACGGCTACCGGCTCGAGTCGTTCACCCGCCATCACGTGAGCTGGCCGGCGCAGCGGCGGCTGGAGGCCGGGTGCCCGGTGCACGGCCGCGAGGCGCCGTCCGGCGCGCACGAGTGCGGTATCTACGCGTTTCGCACGCGGGAGCTCGCCGAGACGTTGCTTCGGCGGTACACCGGCGTCCGGCAGTGCTACGCATCCCAGACCGCGGAGCTACCGCCGGCCCGGCCCGGGCGTCCACTCGCGCTGGGCACGGTCTCGCTTTGGGGCCGCGTGCTCGTCCGCGAGCACGGTTTTCGAGCGCAGTACGCGTATCCGTACGCGCTCGAGCTGCTGGGCGGCGACGCCGAAATCGCGCGCGCGCTGCGCGGCTTGTACGCGGTCGACGTGCTCGAGAGATAGCAGCACCGCCGCTCGCCGCCGAGCGGCCTGAGCTCGAGTTCGCAAAGAGCGCCAATCCGTTCCCGCTTGACTTCGCAACGAGCGAGTTTTTTAGTTGCGCACCGGCCTCGTTTCTCTGGGCGCGGTCATTGGGCGAGTGTCGACCAAGGAGGTGCGATGGAGATCTTCACGTCCGAGCTGATCGGGACGGGCATCCTGATCCTGTTCGGAGACGGTGTCGTGGCTGCGGTCCTGCTCGCGCGCTCGAAGGCCGAGAACGCGGGCTGGATCGTGATCACGTTCGGCTGGGCGATGGCGGTCGCGATGGCGGTCTACGCCGTCGGGCAGTTCAGCGGCGCGCACATCAACCCAGCGGTGACGATCAGCTTCGCGCTGACGGACTCCTTCGGCGTGGGCTGGGATGACGTTCCCAAGTACCTGCTCGGTCAATTCACCGGCGCCTTCCTCGGGGCGGTGCTCGTCTTCCTGGCGTACTTCCTGCACTGGCGCGAGACGGACGATCCGGGCCTGAAGCTGGCCGTGTTCTCGACGGGGCCCGCCATTCGCAACTATCCGGCGAACCTCGTCACCGAGATCATCGGCACGTTCGCCCTCGTGTTCGGCGTCCTTGCGATCGTCGGCCACTTCGCGGAGGACGTGATCGGTGACGCGGCCCTGACGAGCGCTCTCGGTGCGGCGTTCCCGCCGCTGCTGATCGGCCTGCTCGTATTCGTGATCGGGCTCTCGCTCGGAGGACCGACCGGCTACGCGATCAACCCGGCCCGCGACCTCGGGCCGCGCATCGCGCATGCCGTTCTGCCGATTCCCGGCAAGGGGACGTCGGACTGGGAGTACGCGTGGGTTCCGGTCGTCGGCCCGATCGTCGGTGGGTCGCTCGGCGCGATCGCGTACCACCTGCTCTTCGCTCCCGGCGCCGGAAACCTCGAGGTACTTCGTGCGGTAGTGCCGTTCGTCTAGCGAAAGGAGGTGAGTCTTGAAGAAGCTGATCAACAGGCCCGAGGACGTCGTCACCGAGGAGCTGCGCGGAATCGAGGCGGCGCACCCGGATCTCGTCCGGGTGAACTACGGCCCCAACTACATCGTCCGCGCCGATGCTCCCCTGCAGGGCAAAGTCGCTCTCGTGTCGGGCGGCGGTTCGGGCCACGAGCCGATGCACGGCGGCTTCGTCGGCATGGGTATGCTCGACGCGGCCTGCCCGGGCGAGGTCTTCACCTCGCCGACACCCGACCAGATGCTCGAGGCGACCAAGGCCGTGGACGGTGGAGCCGGAGTGCTCCATATCGTCAAGAACTACACGGGCGACGTCATGAACTTCGACATGGCGGCCGAGCTGGCACGCGGTGAGGGCATCGACGTCGAGTCCGTCGTGATCGACGACGACGTGGCGGTACAAGACAGCCTCTACACGGCGGGCCGGCGAGGCGTCGGCACGACGGTGCTCGCGGAGAAGATCTGCGGCGCCGCCGCCGAGGAGCGGAGACCCCTCGCCGAGGTCGCCGAGCTCTGCCGGAAGGTGAACGCGAACGGCCGCAGCATGGGCATGGCGCTCACCTCGTGCACGGTGCCGGCGGCAGGCGCGCCGACGTTCGAGCTCGGCGACGACGAGATGGAGATCGGCATCGGCATCCACGGCGAGCCGGGCCGCGAGCGGCGGAAGCTGGCTCCGGCGGCGGAGATCTCGCGCGAGCTGACCGAGCCGATCGTCTCCGACGTGCCGTTCGCGGAGGGCGACGAGGTACTCGCGTTCGTGAACAGCATGGGCGGAACGCCGCTGATCGAGCTCTACGTCGTCTACAACGAGCTCAACCGGCTGCTCTCCGAGCGTGGCATCCGCATCACGCGCAACCTGATCGGGCCGTACATCACGTCGCTCGAGATGGCAGGTTGCTCGATCACGTTGCTGAAGCTCGACGACGAGCTGACGCGGCTGTGGGACGCGCCCGTCAAGACGCCCGGCCTTCGGTGGGGTGCATGACGGCGTGACGGTCTCGTACGACGACGTCCTGCGGTGGATCCAGACGTTCGCCGCGACGATGGCGGAGCAGAGGCAGTACCTGACCCGCCTCGACTCGGCGATCGGCGACGCGGACCACGGCATCAACATGGACCGCGGCATGCAGGCCGCGCTGGCGAAGGTCGACGGCCTGGCGGACGGCGACATCGGCGCGCTCCTGAAGACGGTCGGCATGGCGCTCGTTTCGACGGTCGGCGGGGCCGGAGGCCCGCTCTACGGGACGCTCTTCCTGCAGATGGGAATGGCTACCACCAACAAGAGCGAGCTCGGCCCCGACGACTGGCGTGCGGCGCTCGACGCGGGTCTGCAAGGCGTCCAGATGCGCGGCAAGGCCGAACCCGGCGACAAGACGATGGTGGACGCGCTGACGCCGGCGCGGGACGCGCTCTCGGCGGCGGTCGCCGACGGTGCCTCGTTCGACGAGGCGCTGCGGCGCTCCGCCGCTGCGGCGGAGGACGGCATGCAGGCCACGATCCCGCTCGTCGCCAGGAAGGGCCGCGCGAGCTACCTGGGCGAGCGCAGCGCCGGCCACCAGGACCCCGGCGCGACGTCGTCGTACCTGCTGCTCAGGACTGCGGCCGACACATGGGGCGGTGCTGCCGCCCCGACCGATAAGGAGGAGAGCTGATGGCGGACTACGTAGGCGCGCTCGACCAGGGCACCACGAGCACGCGCTTCATGATCTTCGACCATTCCGGCCAGGTGGTCGCGATCGACCAGAAGGAGCACGAGCAGATCTACCCGCGGCCGGGCTGGGTCGAGCACGACCCGCTGGAGATCTGGGAGCGCTCGCAGTCGGTGATTCGCACGGCGCTCGACAAGCAGGGCCTGAAGGCGAGCGACCTCGCCGCTGTCGGCGTCACGAACCAGCGCGAGACCACGGTCGTCTGGGAGCGTTCGACGGGCAAGCCGGTCTACAACGCGATCGTCTGGCAGGACACGCGTACGGACACGTACGTCAACGAGTTCTCGAAGGACGGTGGCCAGGACCGGCTGCGCGCGAAGACCGGCCTGCCGCTCGCCACCTACTTCTCCGGCCCCAAGGTGAAATGGATCCTCGACAACGTCGAGGGCACCCGGGCGAAGGCCGAGAGCGGTGACCTGCTCTTCGGCAACATCGACACCTGGTGCATCTGGAACCTGACCGGCGGTCCCAACGGCGGCGTCCACATCACGGACGTGACGAACGCGAGCCGCACGCTGCTCATGGACCTCCAGACGCTCGACTGGGACGACGAGATTCTCGACCTGATGGGGATTCCGCGCGCGATGCTGCCGGCCATTCGGCCCTCGAGCGAGGTGTACGGCAACGCGGTCGGCGACCTGAACGGCATTCCCGTGGCCGGCGACCTCGGCGACCAGCAGGCGGCGATCTTCGGACAGACCTGCTTCTCGGTCGGAGAGGCGAAGAACACGTACGGGACGGGCAACTTCCTGCTCCTCAACACGGGCACCGAGGCGGTCGCGTCGAAGAGCGGCCTGCTCACCACGCTCGGCTACAAGATCGGCGACCAGCCGGCCGTCTACTGCCTCGAGGGCGCCATCGCCATTACCGGCGCGCTCGTGCAGTGGCTGCGCGACAACATCGGCTTGATCACGCAGTCCGCCGAGATCGAGACGCTGGCGAGCACGGTCAAGGACAACGGGGGCTGCTACTTCGTGCCCGCGTTCTCGGGCCTGTTCGCGCCGTACTGGCGGAACGATGCCCGCGGCGTGATCGCCGGGCTCACGCGCTACGTCAACAAGGGCCACATTGCCCGGGCGGCGCTCGAGGCGACGGCCTGGCAGACGCGCGAGGTCGTGGACGCCATGAACCAGGACTCGGGCGTCGACCTGACGTCGCTGAAGGTTGACGGCGGCATGGTCTACAACGAGGTGCTCATGCAGTTCCAGGCCGACGTGCTCGGCGTGCCGGTCATCCGGCCGACCGTCGCCGAGACGACCTCGCTCGGGGCCGCCTACGCGGCGGGCCTCGCCGTCGGGTTCTGGGCCGAGGTCGAGGACCTGCGCGCCAACTGGGGCAAGGACAAGCAGTGGGAGCCGCAGCTGGACAAGGCGGAGGTCGAGAAGGAGTACGGCTTCTGGAAGAAGGCCGTCACCCGCACGTTCGACTGGGTGGAATAGGCAGCCATCGCGCGCTGCGCGCCCGATGGCTAGAGAGGGAGAGGGCCGGCGCGAGCCGGCCCTCTCTTATCGGGCACAGTCCCCGCGATCAGTCGTTCCGCTTGCTCTCGAGATTGCGCTCCTGACCCTCGGCGAAGTCGCCCTCTACCTCGAGTTCGGGATGGTGCTCGGCGTGCTCCTGGCCCTTCGCGAACGTGCCTTCGTGCTCGTGCTCTTCGCCGCGCTCGTGGGCGCGCCGCTCCTGGCCGCGCGCGAAGTCGCCGGACGGCTCCGCTTCCGGGTGGTGCTCCTGGGACTCCTGGCCTTCGGCGAACGTGCCCTCGTGCACGTCCTCGTGCTCGGTTGCCATCTTGCCTCCTTAGGCTCGATCTCTCGATAACAGTCGCAGAAACGCCAGCCTCGTCGCTGGTTCGTCACCCCCGCCGGCGCTGCGATACTCGGGTCGTGGCTGCTCTCCAGACCGACGTGCTGGTCATCGGAGGCGGCTCCACGGGCGCGGGCGTGGCGCGTGACGCCGCGATGCGCGGGCTCGGCACGGTGCTCGTCGAGCGCCGCGATCTCGCGGACGGGACGACAGGCCGTTTTCACGGCCTGCTGCATTCAGGCGGCCGCTACGTCGTCAAGGACCCGCCCGCCGCGCGCGAGTGCGTCCCCGAGAACGCGATCCTGCGTCGCATCGCGGCCGACTGCATCGAGGATACGGGCGGCCTGTTCGTGACCACGCCGCCGGACGACCCGGCGTACGCCGAGCAGTTCCTCGCCGGCTGCCGAGCGACCGGCGTACCCGTCGAGGAGCTACCGGTCGGCGAGGCGCTGCAGCGCGAGCCGCGCCTCAATCCGCGCATCTCTCGCGCGTTTCTGGTTCCGGATGCCGCGATCGACCCGTGGAAGACCGTGTGGGCGTGCGCGCGTTCCGCGCAGGCGTACGGAGCGCGCATTCTCACCTACCACCGAGTCGTCGACCTCGTACGCTCCGGCGACCGAGTCGTCGGCGCGCGGCTCGCCAACGACCTGACCGGCGAGGAGGTCGGGGTCGAGGCCGCGGTCGTCGTCAACGCGTCGGGCGCCTGGGCCGGGCAGATCGCGCGCATGGCGGGCTGCGACGTCGAGATCCAGCCCGGCAAGGGGATCATGATCGCGATGAACCACAGGCTCGTGCAGACGGTGATCAACCGCTGCAAGATGCCGGCAGACGGCGACATCCTCGTCCCGATCCGGACGGTCTCGGTGATCGGTACGACGGACGTGCGCGTGCCGGATCCCGACGAGGCCCCGGTCACGCAGGGCGAGGTCGAGCAGATGCTCGACGAGGGCGAGGTGCTCGTGCCGGGGTTCCGGCGCGCGCGTGCGCTCCGCGTCTGGGCCGGCGTGCGACCGCTCTTCCAGGAGACGAAGCCGGGGCTGGTGAGTGACACGCGTGACGTGAGCCGCTCGCACACGCTGCTCGACCACGCGAGGCGCGACGGTGTCGAAGGCCTCCTGACGATCACGGGCGGCAAGACGACGACGTTCCGGCTAATGGCGGAGGTGACCGTGGATGCCGTTTGCGAGCACCTCGGCGTGAAGCGGCCCTGCCGGACACACGAGGAGTCGCTGCCCGGCTCGCAGGACGGAGGCCACTACTGGCTCGGCGCGCGACTGGCGTCGCGCGAGCCGGTGCCGCGCTCGGAACAGATCGTCTGCGAGTGCGAGCTGATCACGCGCCGGAAGCTCGAGGAAGCGATCGACCGCCGCCGTACCGTCAACCTCGACGACATCCGCCGCACCCTGCGCCTGGGCATGGGCCCCTGCCAGGGCGGCTTTTGCATCTACCGCGCCACGGGCATCCTGCACGCGCGTCACGGCGTCGACGCGGAGACCGCCAACGGCTCGCTGCTCTCGTTTCTCCAGGAGCGGTGGAAGGGCGTGCATCCGATCCTGTACGGCGACCAGCTGCGTCAGGCGCACCTCGACGACTGGATCTTCCAGGGCGTCCTCAATGTGCGCGAGCTGGCGCGGTGACGTACGACGCGGTGGTCGTCGGCATCGGCGTGGCGGGCCTGACGGCTGCGCTTCGGCTCGCCGAGCACGGCCGGCGCGTCCTCGTGGTGGCCAAAGGCGTGGGCTCTACGCACCTCGCTCCCGGCCGCCTCGACATTCTGGGCTACGCGGCCGGCGGACAACGGATCGAGCGGCCCGCCGCTGCGCTCGGCGCCTTTCTCGCGGAGCGCCCCGACCATCCCTATGCGCGCGTCGGTGCCCGCACGCTCTCCGAGTCCGCCGAGTGGTTTCGTGCGCGGCTGGGCTACGTCGGCTCGGCCGACGAGAACTTCTTGCTGCCGACCGCGCTCGGAGCTGTCAAACCGACCGCCGTCGTACCGCCCAGTGCGGTGGGCGGCGATCTGCGTACGGGCGGGCGCTTCTTGATCGTCGGCCTCCAGGGGCTCAAGGACTTCTTTCCGGCGCTCTGCGCGGCCAACCTTCAGAACGCCGCGCCGGTGCGCGCGCGCGCCGTCGAGCTGCACCCGCCGCTCGGCGGCGAGCATGACGTGAATGGACTCGGCTTTGCCGGTCGCTTCGAGGACGAGCCGTTCCGCGAAGCGGTCGTTCGTGAGCTGCGCATCACGTTCGCTCCCGGCGAGCGGGTCGGCTTCCCGGCCGTCCTCGGGCTGCGCGAAGCGGAAGGCGTCTGGCGCGAGCTTGAGGAGCGCGTGCGTACGCGGGTGTTCGAGATACCGACGCTGCCTCCCTCGGTGCCCGGGATCCGCATGTTCGAGTCGCTCCGCTCCGCGCTGCGCGCGGCGGGGGCGCGCATCGTTGTCGGCGACGCCGTCGTCCGCGCGCGCACGAGTGGGCGGAGAGTCGAGGCAGTCGTCGCCGAGGCGGCGGGGCGCACCGTCGAGTACAGCGGGGAAAGCTTCGTGCTCGCGACCGGCGGCTTCGCGTCGGGCGGGCTGGAGCTCGGCTCGGACGGAGCGGCGCGCGAGACCGTTCTCGGGTTGCCGATCGCCGGCTTGCCGCCGCACGGCGAGCGTTTCTCGCCGGAGTACCTGGGCGTGCAGCCGTTCGCCCGCGCCGGGCTGGCGGTCGACGAGCGACTCCGTCCGCTCGGCGAGGACGGCAACGTCGCCTACGAGAACCTGTACGCGGCGGGCGCGACGCTCGGCGGCGCCGAGCCCTGGCGGGAAGCGTCGGGCGAGGGAATCAGCGTGGCCACGGGCTTTGCGGCCGCCGAGGCGATCGTCCAGAGTACGGCCCGATGAGCAGCGTTCGCGAGACGCTCGACCACTGTGTCAAGTGCACGATCTGCGAGACGTTCTGCCCGTACTCCAAGGCGACGCCGCTGTTCCCCGGACCGAAGTACGTCGGCCCGCAGGCGGAGCGCTTCCGCGGGACGGAGGGCTCCCCGGACTACTCGCTCGACTACTGCTCGGGGTGCGGCATCTGCACGCAGGTGTGCCCTCAGGGCGTGAAGATCGCGGAGATCAACTCGCAGGCCCGCGCCGAGCTCTGGGAGGAGCGCGGCATTCCGCTCCGGAACCGTATCGTTGCCCGTCCGAGCGTTACGGGGGCACTCGGCACGCCCGTCGCGCCGCTGGCAAACCTGACGCTGCGCGCGCGTCCGGCGCGCTGGGCGCTCGAGCGCACGCTCGGCATCGACCGGCGTGCGCCGCTGCCGCGCTTCGCGGGGCGCACGTTCCAGGCCTGGGCTCGGCGCAGGCGGGGCCCGCAAGCCGCGAGCGGCACGGTCGCCTACTTCCACGGCTGCAGCACGAACTACTACGAGCCCGAGACGGGCGAGCGTGTCGTGGAACTGCTCGAGCACAACGGCTTCCGCGTGGTCGTGCCGCGCCAGGGCTGCTGCGGTCTGCCTCTCCAGTCGAACGGAGACTTCCCGGCGGCGCGCCGGTACGCCAGCCGTCTCGCCGCAACGCTCGACGCCGCCGGGGAGGGGGCACCGATCGTCTCCAACTCGACGAGCTGCAGCCTGATGCTGAAGCGCGAGGCGCTCGAGATCCTCGAGGTCGACGACGAGGCGCTGCGGCGGGTCAGCGAGCGGACGTACGACGTCTGCGAGTTCCTGCTCGGCCTCCACGAGCGCGGCGAGCTGCGCACGGACTTCCAGCCGCTGCCGCTCACCGTGCCGTACCACGCTCCCTGCCAGCAGCGCGGCCACGGCATCGGCAAGCCGGCGCTCGACCTGCTCGCGCTCATTCCCGAGCTCCGCCTCGTCGAGCTGGACGCGGCCTGCTGCGGGATCGCCGGCACGTACGGCCTCAAGCGCGAGAAGTACGAGATCTCGATGCGGGTCGGCGAGGAGCTCTTCGCGCAGGTCCGCGACGCCGAGCCAGACCTGACGGCCTGCGACAGCGAGACGTGCCGCTGGCAGATCACGCACGGGACGGGCGTCCCGAGCGTGCACCCGGTCGAGCTCCTGCACCGCGCCTACGGCCTGTAACGCGCCATGGTCGGCATCGTCCTCGTCTCGCACAGCGCCGCGCTCGCGGAAGGCGTGGCGGAGCTCGCTCGCGGCATGGCCGGCGACGTGGCCGTCGAGGCGGCGGGCGGGCTGGACACGCAGGAGCCCGCGCTCGGCACCGATGCGGCGCGCGTGCTGGCGGCCGTCGAGCGGGCGGACACGGGCGACGGCGCGCTCGTGCTCATGGACCTGGGTAGCGCCGTGCTGTCTGCCGAGCTGGCGCTCGACTTCCTTCCTGAGGACCGGCGCGCGCGAGTGCTCCTCTCGGCGGCGCCGCTCGTGGAGGGCGCAGTCGCCGCCGCCGTCGCCGCGCAGGCCGGCGCGCCGCTCGAGCAGGTCGCGGCCGAGGCCCGAGGCGGGCTCGCGCCGAAGGCGGCGCACCTCGGTGAAGAGCCGGCGGAGGCGGCGCCCGTCTCTCCCGCGCGGAGCACGCACGAGCTGCGGCTCGACGTGCGAAACCGGCTCGGACTGCACGCGCGGCCGGCCGCGCGCTTCGTGCGCACCGCCGCCGGCTTCGACGCCGACGTGACGGTCGTCAACGTCACGACCGGACGCGGGCCGGCCAGCGCACGCAGCCTCAATGCGCTGGCCACCCTGGGGGTGCGGCAGGGACACCAGATCGCCGTCGCGGCGAGCGGGCCGGATGCGGAACGCGTCCTGGACGCACTCCGCGCGCTCGCCGAGCGCGACTTCGACGATCTCGAGGACGAGCTTCCGGCGGCTCCCGTCGTGGCGCGGGTGGCGCCGTCGGCGGCTCGCCGCGACGGCGCGCTGGCCGGCCTGCCGGTCTCGCCTGGCACGGCCGTCGGTGAAGTCGCGCGACTGCGGGTCGAGCTCCCACCCGCGCCGTTGGATCCCGCGCAGGACCGCGACGCCGAGCTCGTCGCGCTCGACGTGGCGCTCGCGAACGCACGTCGCGAGATCACGACGGCTCGCGACAGCGTCGCGGTCCGCGCGTCGGCGCAACAGGCCGCGATCTTCGACGCGCACCTGCTGCTCCTCGAAGACGAGGCGCTCGTCGGTGCGGCGCGACGCCGCGTCGCCGAGGACGGCGTCCGCGCCGCGCGCGCGTGGGAGCTCGCACTGGCCGACGCCGAAGCCGCCTGGGACGCGGTGGACGATCCGTACCTGCGCGAGCGCGCGGGCGACGTCCGCGCCGTCGGGCGGCATGTGCTCGCGCACCTGCTCGGCGTCCAGGCTGCGCCCGTTGCGGCCGCGGGCGTCGTGGTCGCGCCCGATCTCACGCCGGCGGAAACGGCCACGCTCGACCCCGGCTCCGTGCGCGGCATTGCGACGGCGTACGGGGGTCCGACCTCGCACAGCGCCATCCTCGCGCGCTCGCTCGGCGTGCCGGCGGTCGCCGGTCTGGGTGCCGAGCTGCTCGAGCTGGCGGAGGGCACGGTCGTGGCTCTGGACGGCGACGAGGGCCTTCTCATTCCCGACCCGCCGCCCGGCGTGACGGCGGCGTTCGAGGCGCGGGCCGTGGCTCGCGCGGAGCGTCAGCGCTCGCTGCGTGATGCGGCCCAGCAGCCGGCGCGGACGCTCGACGGAACGCACGTCGAGGTCGCCGCCAACGTCGGCTCGGAGGCCGATGCCGCAGCCGCGCTGGCGGCCGGCGCCGACGCCGTCGGACTGCTGCGGACCGAGTTCCTGTTCGTGGGACGCTCGGCGATGCCCGACGAACTCGAGCAGGCAGCCGCCTACGGGGCGGTGGCGCGCGCGCTGGACGGCCGGCCGGTCGTCCTGCGCACTCTCGACGTCGGTGCCGACAAGCCGCTCCCGTACGTCGAGCAGCAGCCCGAGGCGAACCCGTTCCTCGGAACGCGCGGCATCCGGCTCGCGCTCGCACGGCCGGAGCTGCTGACGACGCAGCTGCGCGCGCTGCTGCGGGCTGCGGCCGACCACCGCTTCCGCGTCATGTTTCCGATGGTCGCCTCGCTCGCCGAGTACCGCGAGGCGGTCGCGCTGCTCGCGCGCTGCCGGGACGAGCTCGCCGCCGAAGGGACGGTCACGGGCGAGGTCGAGGTGGGCGTGATGGTGGAGGTGCCGGCCGCCGCGCTGACGGCCGGAGCCTTCGCGCGAGAGGTCGACTTCTTCTCGATCGGAACGAACGACCTCTCCCAGTACACCGCCGCGGCAGAGCGCGGCAACCCCAACGTCGCGGCGCTCGCCGACGCGCTCACCCCGCCCGTCCTGCGGCTGATCGCCCTCGTCGGCGATGCGGCTGAGCGGCACGGGCGCTGGGCCGGTGTGTGCGGCGAGCTCGCCGCCGACCCGGCCGCCGTGCCCGTGCTCCTCGGGCTCGGCGTCCGCGAGCTCAGCGTCGCGCCGCCGTTCGTGGCCGCCGTCAAGGACGCCGTTCGCGCCGTCGACCTCGACGAGGCGCGACGCCTCGCGGCCGCGGCCCTCGAGCTCGACTCGGCGCACGCGGTGCGCGAGCTCGTCGCGCGCCGGACGCGGGAGGCCGCGCCGGCATGAGCAGGATGCAGTCCCCTCTGGAGCGATCGTGAGCGGCGCCTCGTTGCTCGTCCGGCTGACCTCGCTTCGCATCGCGCTCGTCCCGGCGGTCATGGGGCTGATCCTTCTCGAGGGCGACTGGACTCACTGGGAGCCGGTCGCCGCGGCCGTCTTCGCGGCCGCCGCAGCAACGGACTTCCTGGACGGGTACCTCGCGCGCAGATGGCAAGTCACGTCTGCGCTCGGCTCGTTTCTGGATACGACCGCCGACAAGCTGCTGGTCTCCGGCGCCCTCATCGCACTCGTCGCGGTCGACCGGACGTCCGCGTGGATCGCGATGGTCGTCGTCGGCCGCGAGCTCGTCATTCTCGCGCTGCGCGGAATGGTCGCCTCGGAGGGCTCCTGGCTCGAGCCGTCCGTCTGGGGAAAGCTGAAGACGAACGTCCAGTTCGTCGCCGTCCTCCTCGCCGTCCTGCGGCCCGGCGAGCCGCTCGGCCCGCTCTACCTGGACGAGTGGGTGATGCTGGCCGCCGCGTTCGTGACGGTCATGTCGGCCGTCGAGTACCTGACGCGCTTCGCGGGGGTGCTCGGCTCGGCGGGTTCGTCGCGGTAGGCGAGTACGATTCGACGGATGGCCGCCGCGTCCGGACGCCGCGTGAGCCGTGCCGGCCGAGTGGCCGCTCTCTGTGCGCTCTCCGTCGTGTTCGTCGCCTGCAGCGGCGGCGACGACGGCGACGCCCCGGCCCTTCCGGAGGCGGCCACGCTCGCGCCGGCGGACACGGCGTTCTTCATCTCGGTGGAGACGGATTTCGACGGCGAGCGGTGGCAGCAGGCCGAGGCGCTGCTCGAAGAGTTCCCGGACGGCGACGAGCTGCTCGGCACGATCCAGGACGAGCTCGAGGCAGAGGACGTCGACTTCGAGCGGGACGTCAAGCCGGCGCTCGGGCCGGAGGTCGGCGTCGCCGGCTTCGATCTGCCGGCCGACGAGCCGCCGGTCGTGGTCTACACCAAGCCGCCCGACCGGGCCAAGTTCGACGCCCTCCTCGAGAAGTCGAGCGACGACGAGGAGGTCGTCACGCGCGAGGTCGACGGCTGGGTCGTGGCGGCGGAGAACCAGGCGGACCTCGACCGGTTCCTCGCAGGCCGCGAGGAGGGCAGCCTGGCCGATCAGGACGACTTCCGAGACGCGCTCGAAGCCGTGGAAGAGGACGCGCTTGTCTTCACTTACTTCGGCGGGCGGGGGGTCCAGGAGGCGTTCAACGAGGGACTCGAAGACGAGGGTGCGCCCAGGTCGCTCACCGCGAAGCTCGGCGCTTTCCGCTCGCTCGTCTCGTCGACGACGGCCGAGGAAGACGGCGTGCGCTTCGACTCGTTCGCCACGTACGACGGCGAGCTCGGAGTCGGCTCGTACACGCCGGAGCTCGCGGAGACGCTGCCTGCGCAGCCGCTCTTCTACTCCTCGGTCGCGAATCTCGACGAGCCTGCGCGAAAGCTGCTCGAGGTCGTGCGGGAGACGATCCCGGGGTTCAGCCGGCAGCTCCGGCAGGCAGAGGCCGCGCTCGGCTTCTCGGTCGAGGACGACCTGATCGCGCTGCTCGACGGCGAGAGCGCGCTCGCTGTCTACGCGAACGACGGCGGCGAGCTGCCGGTGGTCGTCGACTACGTCCTCGACGTCGACGACGAGGCGAAGGCGCGCCGCCTGATGCAGCGGTTCGGCGGACTGCTCGAGCTCGCCGAGAGCGGCCGCTCGGTCAAGACGAAGGTCGGCGAGCTGGACGCGACCCGGCTGGAGTTCACCGACGAGGATTTCTCGCTCTACTGGGCCGTGTTCGACGGCAAGCTCGCAATCTCGACGGAGGGCGAGCGCGGGCTGGGCGCCTTGCGGGGCGAGAGGGCGCGGCTCGCCGACGACGACGCGTACACCGCCGCGCTCGACGGGGCGGGCGCGCCGGACGACGTGGCGGCCGTCGTCTACTCGGATCTGGCGACGGCGATTCCGTACTTCATCGAGGTCGCCGAGGACGAGGGCGACGACGTCGACGCGAAGACGCGGCGCAATCTCGAACCGCTCAAGTCGTTCGTCGCGTACGCGACGGAGGAGGACACCGGCCTGCGCGTCGCCGGGTTCGTCGGCATCGAGTAGCGTTTTCGCCGTGTCCAGCCGCGAGTTCCTGTTCACGTCCGAGTCGGTGACGGAGGGTCATCCCGACAAGATGGCCGACCAGATCTCCGACTCGATCCTCGACGCCGTGCTCGAGCAGGACCCCGACGGTCGCGTCGCCTGCGAGACGCTGATCACGACCGGGCTCGTCGTCGTCGCCGGCGAGATCACGACCGAGTGCTACGTGGACATACCGCGGCTCGTACGCCGCAAGGTACGCGAGATCGGCTATGACCGCGCGAAGTACGGCTTCGACGCCGAGACGTGCGGCATCGTGGTCGCGATCGACGAGCAGTCGCCCGACATCGCCCAGGGCGTCGACGCCTCGTACGAGATCCAGCACGACCCGGGCGACGACGACCCGCTCGACCAGTTGGGCGCGGGTGACCAGGGGATGATGTTCGGCTACGCGACGCGCGAGACCGACGAGCTCATGCCGCTCCCGATCATGCTCGCGCACAGGATCTGCCGGCGGCTCGCCGAGGTGCGCAAGGCGGAGGTGCTGCCCTACCTGCGCCCCGACGGCAAGGCACAGGTGACCGTTCGCTACGAGGTCGACGCGGAGGGCCGGCAGACGCCGGTCGAGATCGAGCGGGTGCTCGTCTCGGTGCAGCACCGCGAGGGGCTCGACGCCGACACGCTCATCAAGCCGGACGTGGCCGAGCACGTGCTCCACCCGATCCTGCCCGGCCACATGTACGACGACCGGCGCCTGCTCGGCGACAAGGAGTTCTTCTACTGCAACCCGACCGGCAAGTTCGTGGTCGGCGGGCCGATGGGGGACACGGGGCTGACGGGCCGCAAGATCATCGTCGACACGTACGGCGGTGCGGCGCGCCACGGCGGCGGCGCCTTCTCCGGGAAGGACCCGACCAAGGTCGACCGCTCGGGTGCGTACGCGGCCCGCTACGTCGCGAAGAACATCGTGGCCGCCCAGCTCGCCGATCGGTGCGAGGTCAACGTCGCGTACGCGATCGGCGTCGCGCATCCAGTGTCGGTCGCCGTGCGCACGTTCGGCACCGAGCGGATCTCGGTGGCGCGGATCGAGGAGCTGGTGGGCGAGCACTTCGACCTGCGGCCGGCCGCCATCCTGCGCGACCTCGACCTGCGCCGGCCGATCTACGCGAAGACCGCGGCGTACGGCCACTTCGGCCGCGACGACCACGACTTCACCTGGGAGCGCGTCGACAAGGCGGGCGCGCTGCGGGCGGCGGCTGGGCTCGAGGCGAAGACGCCGGCGTAGGTAGCTCGCGGCGATGCTTCGCCGGCCCCTGGTTAGGGCGCCGAGGCGGCTCGCAGACACCGGAGGAGTTGGCCCTCGGTGCGGGCGCTCGGGCAGATGCCCTCGCGAATCAGCAGCCGGCGTGACGAGCCACCGAGGCTCAGCGCTACCCGGGGTGGGAACGCGCGGAGTTGGTGCGTTCGTGTCGTCGACACCGCGGAGCCGGCCTGCCTCTCGGCCGGCGAGAAGGAGGGCCCGACGCGGACCCATGCGTTCCGCAGCACGCGCAGCTCGTACGCCGCGTCTCCGAACACTGCGACGCGATATGGCGCATCGGCCGTGATGGTCGGGGACGCGGTAGTGGGAGCGCGCAGACGGAGATCGTCGTCGGAGGCCAGCCAGTCGCGGCCGACGACGACGATGACGGCTACCAGGCCAGTCGCCGCCGCGACGAAGAGTCCGTCTCGCAGCACCTTCCGGATCACGCGTGGGTCGGCCGGATCGTCCAGCGCCTGCTTGCCCAGGCGGAAGCCCCGCTTGAAGTCCGCTTTCGCGGTGCGGAGCCGTGCCGCGAGCCCGTCGTCCGGTCGCTCCTCGCGGCTCAACGTCACTGCCTCGAGTCAGCGCGGAAAGCCGGTGAGCCCCTGCCGCGTCTCAGGCGAGGCCCGTCGACCCGCGGAAAGAAGACGCTTCTTCATCGGCGCGCGCTGAGTGTAGCCGCGCGCCGATCGGGTGCCGCCGCCCGCCCGCCGCGTCGCCCCCGTTAATGCGAGCGCCCGTCAAACGAGACTCGGGGCGAAGCCTCGCCCCGAGTGTCTTAGGCTCCTAAGCGCCACGATGTCGGCGGCGAACGGTTCGTCTACCCGCGCCACCGCGCAGGCAGGCGTCCTTGAGTTGCTCGAGCGGGCGGCTCGCGGCGAGCAGATAGCGGACGACGTGCTGACCCCGCGTGAGCGCGAAGTTGTCAAGCTCGTCGCCGAGGGGCACAGCTCGAAGGAGATCGCGCAGACGCTCGTGATCAGCACGAAGACCGTCGAGCGCCACCGCTCGAACATCAGCGAGAAGCTCGGCGTGCGCGGTCAGGCCGGGCTGACGAGGTACGCGATCCGCAGCGGCCTTATCGAGGCGTAGTCCGCCGAAGTTCGCCTTCTCGTGCGAACGGTCAGGGCGGCGTCCGCCGCCCTGACCGTCTGTCTCGAATCGCAGGTTGTCAGCGATCGTTACGGATACTGAGCCAGCAATTCTCCCGATGAAGTGTCGAAGACCTTGACGCTGATCAGCGTCCACTGGACCGTCATCGGCGGGCTGCATGACGGCTGGAACGTCGCCGTCAACCCGAGCGAGAAGATCGCCTTCCCGTTCTGTACGGGGGTGATGCCTTCAGCGGAGACCGTCTGCTTGTTGGCGGCCTGAGGCTTGTTGTTGCCACGGTTCTCGCAGGCAGCTTCTGCCTCTGCTACGACCCGGACGTCCGGGATGTTGCCGAGGCCCGCCACCTTGCCGCTTACGGTAGCCGTGCTCCCGGACGTGCTGATCTTCGGCGCGCCGATGAAGTGAGCGTTTCCAGCGAGTGCTGCCGGAACCGTGACCACCGCAGCCGCGACCATGAGTAGCAGAATCTTTCGCATTATTCTCCTTGTTCGTCTGTCAGGGCGCAGTCGGTCCCTCCGCTAAGGGCGTCCGATCCCCTGTCCATGCTTCGCTCGCTGAATCCACGCGCGAACCTTTATTGGCCGGAGTTACACCGGTCATGTACGGCGCAGAAGAAACGAGCCGAGCCAATGCAGTTCGGCGCTATGCGCGGAGATTCTTCGAGTCTGCCGCTTAGCGCCGTAGGTCGAGTGTGGCCGCAGTCACCTCCCCTTTTCTCGACCCCTGGCTAGAACCGGTCGAGTCCATCATACGCAGGATGTTGGACGTTTTCAACAGCGTTTAGACACTTCAACGCTGTAAGTCGGACCCGCGGATTCGTGGCCGCATTCCGAGCGCGCTCTCGCACAACGAGTACCGGCGAGCGCCACGTACCGGCGGCGGCGCGCTGCGCGGCGGCCGGGAGGACTACTCAGCCCCATTCCGAAACATGACGCCGTGCCCGCCGCCGCGTCGACGCCTCAGCAGCTCGCTCTCATTGCCGCGCTCGCGCGGAATCGCGGCGAGCTGAACGCCGCCGCGCTCGAGCGCGTCCTGCAGCGGCTGAAGCGCGCCTAACCGGCCGCCGGCCGGACGAACAGCCCGGTCGCCGCGCGCTCGCCCACGGCGCGCTCGCCGCCGTTCAGGCGCACGGTGAACTGGCCGGCAGCCGGCTGCACGGCCTGCACCTCGATCTCCGCGCCCGGAACGAGCCCCTCGTCGTAGAACCAGTGCAGGAGGTCGCCGTCGTGCTCGGCGAGGCGGACGATCGTGGCGCGCGTGCCCGGCTCGAGCTCGGCAAGCGGCGCGAGGTCGCGGTTCTCCTCCTGCTCGACAGCAGGATCGACCGGCCAGCCGTGCGGACAGCGCTCGGGGTTGCCGAGCCGCGCCGCGATACGGTCGACCATCTCCTCCGTGAACGTGTCGCCGAGCTCGTCGGCGTGGACGTGCGCCTCGGCCGCCGTGTAGCCCATGAAGTCGGTCAACAGGCGCTCGATGATGCGGTGCTTGCGGACGACCCGCTCGGCGCGCTCGCGGCCCGACTCGGTCAAAAGCGCCTCCTTCTGGCGGCCGCGCTCGACCAGTCCCTCGGCTTCGAGGCGCTTCAGCATCTCGCCCGCCGACGCGCGTGAGACGCCGAGCATCTCGGCGACGCGCGCCGCGAGCGTCGGGGAGCGGTTCGTCGCGGGGCGGTACTCGCCGATCGGGAAGGCCAGGAAGTAGATCGTCTCGAGGTACTCGTCCACCGAGTGGCCGGCCACGCCGTCACTCTACCCCGGTGCGGCGGCTTCCCACGGCAGGCGCGCAGCGAGCGCGTAGACGAACGGCGCGGCGACCCCGATCAGCAGCAGCGCGGCCGGCGCAGCCTCGGAGTACGCGTCGACCGAGGTGGCGGTCCAGATCTCGACGGCCAGGGTGTCGAAGCCGATCGGCCGCAGCAGCAGCGTCGCCGGCAGCTCCTTCATGGCACTGAGGAAGACGAGCGCCGCGCCGGTGAGGACGCCGGGCGCCGCGAGCGGCAGTGTGACGGACACCAGCACGCGGGCGCGGCCGCGCCCCAGCGTCCGGCCGGCCTCTTCGACACGCGGGCTGACCGCGCCTAGCCCGGCCGACACGGCGGCGAGCGCCTGCGGGAGGAAGCGCACGACGTAGGCGAAGATCAGAATCGCGAGCGTCTGGTAGAGCACACCGCCGTACCGCGCGCCGAAGAAGACGAGTGCGAGCGCGACCACGATCCCCGGTAGCGCGTTGGACACGTACGCGAGCCGCTCGAGAGCGCGCGTCCAGAGAGCCGGGAAGCGCTGCGCGAGCACGGCGAGCGGGACGACGGCCACGACCGCCGCGCCTGCAGCGAGCCCGGACGCGAACACCGAGTTGCCCGCCTCGCTCCACGGCAGATCGACGGGCTTGCCGAGCTCGAGCCCGCGCGCCGTCCAGTACGCGAGCACACCGACGGGCAGCGCCAGAAACGAGCCGACCACGAGCGCGCAGAAGGCGAGCGCCGCCCACCGCCAGCGGCCGAGCGCGATGGGCGCCGGCCGGCGTGCGGAGCCGGGCGACGTGCGCACCGTGCGCGCCCGCCGCACCCAGCCCTCCGCAAGCACGACCGCGGCAGTCAGCGCAACGAGGACGAGCGCGAGCGCCGCCGCGGAATTGCGGTCGAAGAGCGCCTGGTAGCGCAGGTACACGGAGCGTGTCAACGCGTCGTACTGCATCAGCGAGACGGCGCCGAAGTCCGACAGCGCGTACAGCGCGACGAGCAGAGCGCCCGCCGCGATGGACGGTCGCAGCGACGGCAGCGTCACGCGGAAGAAGACGCCGGCCCGCGAGCTGCCGAGCGACTGTGCCGCCTCCTCGAGCGCCGGATCGAGCCCGCGCAGCGCGGCCGCCGTCAACAGGAAGACGTAGGGGTACGTCGAGATCGTCAGTGCCAGCAGCGCGCCCGGAAACCCGTAGATCTCGGGCAGGCGTTCGACCCCGAACGGCTCCTCCAGCACGTCCTGGAGCAGCCCGCGAGGTCCGAGCGCTCCGAGCAGGGCGAGCGCCGAGACGTAGCTGGGGATCACGAGCGGCAGGGCGGCCGCGACTGCCCACAACCGTCGGCCGGGCAGATCGGTACGGGCGACGAGCCAGGCGAGTGGCACGCCGACCGCCACCGTGGCGGCGACCACGGCGCAGACGAGCAGCGCGGTCGCCGCGACGAGGTCGGCGGTCGGCCCCGGCTCGACGAGCTCCCATGCGGCCGAGCCCGGCGGCCCCGCGCGGAGGGTGAGGTAGACGAGCGGGAGGAGAACCGCGCCGACGGCGAGGAGCGCGGGAAGCGCCAGAAAGAGTGGCGCGCGGCGGCCGAAGACGGCCGCTCGGCCGGAAGTCACCGCGTGAAGCCGACCTCGTTCAGCATGCGCAGCGTCGCTTCGAGCTCGCGCCCGAGGCGGCCGATGTTGACGCCCGCGCCCTGGATCTTCGCGAGCGCCGGCAGGCCGGCCCGCGGCTGCACCCCGCGGACGAGCGGATACTCGGCGCGGCCGGGGCTCGTCGCAAAGAACTGCTGGGCGCCGCGCGAGAGCAGGAAGTTGATGAACCGCGTGGCCTGCACGCGCCGCTCGCTGGCGCTCACGACGCCCGCGCCCGCGACGTTCAGGAGCGCGCCGGGGTCACGCCTGGTCAGGAAGTAGTTCGCGACCGGCGCGTTCGGCTGCTCCTCCTTCAGCTGGTACAGGTAGTAGTGGTTGACGAGCCCGACCTCGATCTCGCGCCGGGCGAGCGCGGTCAGGATCTGCGAGTTCCTCGCGTAGAGCTTCGGCTCGTTCTCGCGGATCGCGACCAGCCACGCGCGCGTACGCTCGTCGCCGACCTTGAGTCGCATGGCGGTCACGAAGGCCTGGAAGGAGGCGTTCGTGGGCGGGAGGCCGATCCTGCCCTTCCAGCGGCGCTGCGTGAGACCCCAGATGGTCTTTGGGAGTTCGCTGCGCTTCACGGCGTCGGTGTTGAATGCGATGACGCGCGCGCGTCCGGTGACGCCGATCCAGCGCTTGCCCGGCGCGCGGAACCGCTTCGGGACGCGGTTGAGGGTCGTGGCCGGAAGGACGGCGAGGCGCCCTTTGGCCGCGACCGCGCCGAGCGCGCCCGCGTCCTGAGCGAAGAAGACGTCGGCCGGGCTGTTGCTCCCTTCCTCGAGCAGGGTCGCCGCCAGCTCGGCGCTGTCGCCGTAGCGGATCTCGAGCTCGATGCCCGTAAGCCGCGTGTACGTCTCGAAGAGCGGCTTCACGAACCTCTCCTCGCGGCCGGAATAGACGACGAGCTTCGTCGCTTGCAGCGCGGCGGGACGGCCGGCCGCCGTCACCGACGCCGTCAGCGACGCGGCGAGGACCGCAACGACGAGTCCGAGGCGGACGAGCGCTGTCATGCGGCGCGCAACGATATGTAAGGCAACCCTTACAGTCAAGTTACGGCGCGCCGAACACCGTCACCTCGTCGCCGTGCGCGCGCAGCAGGACGCGCTCGCCCAGGCGGACGATCTCCGTCGAGGGGCGCTGGGAAACGAGCGTCGTGCCGTCACCGAGTCGCACGCGGTAGAAGACGTCGTGGCCGCGGAACTGGCGGTCGACGACCTCGCCGCTCCCCTGGGCGTCGGGCAGCAGCTCCAGGCGCTCGGGACGGATCAGGACCTCGACCGCCTCGCCGTGTCCGTTCGGCGTGACCGCGAACGAGCCGATCGGAGTGTCGACTCGGTCGCCGGCCAGGCGGCCCGGAACGAAATTCGCCGCGCCCGCGAACTCGGCCGTCCACCGGTCGGCCGGCCGCAGATAGACGTCTTCAGCGCTGCCGGCCTGCACGACGGCGCCGTCGTGCATGAGCGCGATGCGGTCGGAGAGCGAGAACGCCTCCTCGCGGTCGTGCGTGACGAGCAGCACCGTGACGCCCGCCCGGCGGAGGATCTCGGCGAGCTCCTCACGCATCGCCTGACGGAGCAGCGGGTCGATGTTGCTCCACGGCTCGTCCAGCAGAATCGTGCCCGGCTCCGGGCCGAGCGCGCGGGCGAGCGCCACGCGCTGCTGCTGTCCGCCGGACAGCTCGTGCGGGTAGCGCTGCTCGTAGCCGGCGAGCCCCACGAGCCCGAGCACCGCGGCAACGCGCCGCGCGCGTCCGCTCCGCTCGACCCCGTATCCGACGTTCTGCGCGACGGTGCGGTGCGGAAAGAGCGCGTAGTCCTGGAACACGATGCCCACGTTGCGGCGCTCGGGAGGAACCCACGCGCGCCGGCCGGCGACCAGGCTGCCCTCCACCTCGATCTCGCCGGTGTCCGGTGCTTCGAGCCCCGCGATCAGTCGGAGGAGCGTCGTCTTGCCGCACCCGCTCGGCCCGAGCAGAGCGACGAACTCGCCGCGTCCGGCCGTCAGGCTGGCGTCGCGCACGGCGGGAACTTGTCCGAACGACTTCGAGACGCCGGTGAGGCGGATCGTCTCCGACATGCAAGGTGAACCTTACAACCGCCCCGCGGTACGCTCGGCGACCGTGCCGTTCGCCGACGTCCAGCCGCTCGTCACGCCGCGGGCGCTGACGCGGCGCTTCACGTACTCGGTGCCGGAGGGCGTCGGCAAGGGTGCAGTCGTGGCGGTCCGCTTCGGCGGTGCACGCACTCGCGGCGTCGTGGTCGGTACCGTGGCCGAGGCGCCGCCGGGCGTCGAACCCGTGGACGTCGAACGCGTGGTCGAGACGCTGCCGCCCGCGCTGGTCGACCTGGCGCTCTGGGTGGCCGACTACTACGGGTCGACGGCCGGGCGCGCGCTTGGGCTGGTCGCCCCGCACACGCGCCGCCGCCGCGTCGAGAAGCCGTCGCCGGTCGCCCGTGAGTCGCTATCGGCAGCGGCGGAGACGCCGCCGAAGCCGACGCAGGCTCAGGAGGCGGCTGTGGTCCGCATCGAGGCGGCGCTCGACGGGGGCGGCGGCAGGTTCCTCCTCTACGGCGCG
>JACVRM010000010.1 GCA_014534415.1 Thermoleophilia bacterium
CCTGATCTCCGCCGTCGGCGTCCAGCCGAACGAGATTCTCGCGATCACGTTCACGAACAAGGCGGCGGGGGAGATGCGCGCGCGTGTCGAGGACCTCCTGCCCGAGGTCGCCCGGCGCATCTGGATCCTGACCTTCCACGCTGCCTGCGGCCGGATCCTCCGCCGCGAAGCGCCGAGGCTCGGCTACCGGACGAACTTCACGATCTACGACCAGGCCGACCAGGTGCGCCTCGTCAAGCAGGTGCTCGAAGAGCTCGAGCGCGACCCGAAGCGCTTCGTTCCGCGGGGGATCCACGAGCAGATCTCCTCCGCGAAGAACCAGCTCGTCACGCCGGCCGAGTACCGCGAACGCGTCCAGTCCTTCTACGACCAGACCGTCGCCGACGCTTACGACCTCTACCAGCGCCGGCTTTTCGCCGGGAACGCGGTCGACTTCGACGACCTCCTCATGCTCACCGTGCAGGTGCTGGAGCGCTTTCCCGAGGCGCTCGAGCGCTGGCAGAAGGCGTTCCGCTACATCCTCGTGGACGAGTACCAGGACACGAACCACGCGCAGTACCGGCTGCTCCAGCTCCTGGCCGAAAAGCACAGGAACGTTTGCGTCGTGGGCGATCCGGACCAGTCCATCTACGCGTTCCGCGGCGCCGACATCCGCAACATCCTGGAGTTCGAGCGCGACTTCCCGGGCACGCGGCTCGTCGCGCTCGAGCAGAACTACCGCTCGACGAACACGATCCTGCGCGCCGCCAACCACGTCATCGCGCACAACAGCGAGCGCAAGGAGAAGAACCTCTGGTCGGAGCTCGGCGAGGGCGAACAGGTGCGGGTGCTCGAGGTCGAGGACGAGCATGCCGAGGCGCGCTTCGTCGCCGCCCAGATAGTCCAACTGGTCGACGAGGGCTTCAACGGACGCGAGATCGCCGTCTTCTACCGCACGAACGCGCAGTCGCGCGTCCTCGAGGACGTGCTGGTTCGCCAGGACGTCGCCTACCAGGTGATCGGCGGGCCGCGCTTCTACGAGCGCGCCGAGATCAAGGACGCGATCGCGTACCTCCAGGTGCTCGACAACCCCGCCGACGCGATTTCTCTCCAGCGAATCGCCAACCGGCCGCGCCGCGGGATCGGCGACACGACGCTTGCACGGCTGGCCGCGCACGCCTCCGGCATGGGCGTCTCGCTGTTCGAGGCGCTCGACCGTGCCGAGGAGGCCGGTGTGGGCGGTGCGCCGCTTCGCAACGTCGAGGCGCTCTGGCGGCTACTCCAGTCGCTCCAGGCGGCCGCGGGCGAGCTGACCGTGCCGGAGCTCGTCGAACGTACGCTCGAAGAGTCGGGCTACCTCGATGCACTCGCGGCCGAGCGGACGATCGAGGCGCAGGGACGCATGGAGAACCTCCGAGAGCTCGTCGGCGTCGCGCAGGAGTACCAAGCGAGTGCGGCTGAGCCCAGCCTCTCGAACTTCCTGCAAGAGATCTCGCTCTACTCCGACCAGGACGCGCTCCGGGAAACAGAGAGCCTCGTCACGCTGATGACGCTCCACAACGCAAAGGGGCTTGAGTTCCGCGCCGTCTTCATGATCGGCATCGAGGAAGGCATCTTCCCGCACTCGCGGTCGCTGGAGGAGCAGGCGGTCGAGGAGGAGCGCCGGCTCTGCTACGTCGGTATGACCCGCGCACAGGAACGGCTCACGCTCACCCATGCCACGACGCGCTCGCTCTACGGAAACCGGAACTACAATCTGCCGTCGCGTTTCCTCGACGAGTTGCCGGCCGACCGCATCGACCGCGAGCGCCTGCGGCCGACCTCGTGGGCCGGCTACGGCGCGGCGCGCGTAGAGCCGCGCGGCCCGTTCCCGCAGCTCTCGACCGGCGACTCGGTGAGGCATGGCACGCTCGGCGAGGGCGTGGTCACCCGTCTCGAGCCGGGCGGGGTCGTAACCGTCCGCTTCGCGGAGGACGGCGCGGAGCGGCGGCTCATGCTGGAGTACGCGCCGCTCGAGCGCATCCCGTAACCTCGCCGCGTGCTCGAGGTCGGACAGGTGACGATCCGTTCGCCGGAAGACGGCGAGCTCAAGGCGTTTCTCGAGACGACCGAGACGGCCTTCGGCGAGGCGCTCCACGAGGGAGACGTCGAGCGCTGGACGCCGCTCCTCCGGCTCGAGCGCCAGCTGTGGGCCTGGGACGGCGACGTGGCGGTCGCCACGGCCGGGACGTACGAGTTTCGCCTGCAGATCCCGGGCGGCGATCTGCCGACGGCCGGCGTGACCATGGTCGGCGTGCACCCGAGTCACCGCCGTCGCGGGATTCTGACGGAGATGATGCGCCGGCAACTCGACGACGCGTACGAGCGGGGCGAGCCGCTCGCGGCCCTCTGGGCGTCGGAGGCGCCGATCTACGGGCGCTTCGGCTACGGCGTCGCGACGGCGGCCGCGCGCATCGAGGCCGACCGCGACCGCATCGCTTTTCGAGCGCCGGACGAGCCGACCGGGCGGACGCGGCTCGTCAGCCTCGACGATGCCCGCTCGATCGTCCCCGCGGTCTACGAGCGCGTGCGCCGGGCGACGCCGGGGATGATCGACCGCTCCGAGGACTGGTGGCGGAGCTTGCGGCTCGTCGACCCCGAGCACTGGCGAAACGGCGGCGGGCCGCTCTTCTGCGTCGTGCTCGAGCTCGACGGTGAGCCGGAGGGCTACGCCATGTATCGCCTGCGCGGCTCGTGGGAGGACGGCGTACCGGGGGCCAAGCTCGACGTCCGCGAGGCGCTCGGCGCCTCGCCGGCGGCCACGCGGGAGATCTGGCGGTTCTTGTTCGGCGTGGATCTGACGCGCCAGGTGCGCGCGTGGCTCCTGCCGCCCGACCATCCCCTGTTCCTCTCCGTCACCGAGCCCAGGCGGCTGCAGATGCGGGTCGGCGACGGGCTCTGGCTCCGCCTCCTCGACGTGCACGCGGCGCTGGCAGGGCGCTCGTACGGCTGCGACGGGCGCGTCGTCGTGGAGGTCGGCGACCGCTTCTGCACATGGAACGACGGCGTGTGGCGGCTGGAAGTCGAGGGAAGCGAGCCGGCCGTGGAGCGCGGCGGCGGCCAGGCAGAGCTCCGGCTCGATATCGGCGATCTGGCGTCCGCGTACCTTGGCGGCTTCTCGTTCGCCGCGCTGCAGCGGGCCGGGCGCGTCGAGGAGCTCGCCGACGGCGCCGTCGAGCGTGCCGACGCGCTGTTTCGCACCACGGTGACGCCGTGGTGCGCCGAGATCTTCTGATTCGCGGGCGCGCGTCGGGCTCACGTCGCTGCTGCCCGCGCGGCGACGGCGCGTCAGCGGGGTCAGACCTCTCGAGCGCACGGCGCTCGAACGCAGGGCGCAGCGCTCCAAGCGGGGTCAGACCTCTTCGGAGGCCCCGCCGAGTTGCGCAGCGCCGAATTGGGGTCAGACCTCTTCGGAGGCACGCCGCGGTCAGGACGTCTCGGGGGTCAGACCTCTCCGGGCTGCCGGCGCGAGCGCGTCGGACGCCGTTGGGCGGCGCGGCGGGGTGGCGGCCCGGCGGGGTCAGACCTCTCGAGCGCCGCAGCGCACTCGAGCCTGGTCAGACCTCGGACGCCTCGGCCCGTGACGCACGCCCGCCGCCCGGTAGGCGCCCCGCGGCATCCGTCAGCTCCCGTAGCCGCGCCGCGTGCTCGTCCGTCAGCTGGCCGCGACCGAGGCGCCAGCGCCAGTTGCCGGTGCGCGTCGCGGGCGTGTTCATGCGCGCCTCGCTGCCCAGGCCGAGCACGTCCTGCGCCGGCACGAGAGCGAGGGCGGCACGCGACGAGAACGCCGCCTCGATGAGCGCCCAGTGCGGCTCGCGGGCGTCGAGCCCCGTCCGCTCGCGTATCGCCCGCGGCAGCGAGCGAAACCAGCCGACGGCCGTGTCGTTGTCGTGGGTGCCGGTGTAGACGACCTGGTTGTCGCGCTGGTTCGCAAGCGCGTGCGGGTTGTCCACTCCGCCGTGCCACGCCCAGTGCATGACGGCCATCCCCGGCAGGCCGAACTCGTCGCGCAGCCGGTGGACGGCCGGCGTGATCAGGCCGAGATCCTCGGCGATGACCGGTAGCCGGCCCAGCCGGTTGCGCACAGTCGCAAGCAGTTCGCGGCCGGGCGCACGCCGCCAGCGCCCGCGTCGCGCCGTCTTCCGACCCTCGGGGACGGCCCAGTACGCCACGAGCCCGCGGAAGTGGTCGATCCGAGTGAGGTCGACCAGCTCGAACGTGCGGCGAAAGCGCTCGAGCCACCAGCGGAACTCCGTCGCGCGATGTGCTGGCCACTCGTACAGGGGGTTGCCCCATAGTTGTCCGTCGCGGCTGAAGGCGTCGGGCGGCACGCCGGCGACCGCGCCGCGTTGGAAGAGCTCGGGGTGGAGCGCGTGGTCGGCGCTGGCCGCCGCCACGTAGATCGGCAGGTCGCCGATGAGCCGTACGCCGCGTGCGGCAGCGTACGCGCGCAGGCGACTCCACTCGCGCTCGAAGCGGACTTGTCCGGCGACCGCGCCCGCGCCCGCGTACGCCGCCCAGTCGCCGATCCAGAACGCATGCCGCGCAACGAAGTCCTCGAGCTCGTTCGCCGTTACGGGCGCCTTCGGCTCGGCGAGCAGGCCCGTCCACCCCGCGAACGCGGACGACGCGACGTACGGCGATCCGCTCGCGTCCGGCGGCCCGAGGGGAAGCATCTGCCACCACGACTGCCCGGCGGACGCCAGCCAGTCGACGAAGCGGTACGCCTCCTCCCCGAGCCGCCCGCCCGGCAGCGACGTGGGGTGGAGCAGGATCCCGCTCGATCGCGGTAGCGTCATTCGTTCAGCTTCGCCGGTCGTTCGAAAGGCAGACAGCCAGAATGCCCTCCAAGCGCAAGACGCAACCCGATGCGCGCATCCAGATCCAGGAGGTTCAGCCCCAGGTCGACTGCGGGCGCTACGCGGTCAAGCGGACGGTCGGCGACCGCGTCGACGTCTCGGCGCGCATCTTCCGCGACGGCCACGACGTGCTCGGCGCCGCGGTGCGCTGGAAGCCGCGCGGGGCGTCGCGCTGGCGCGAGACGCCGCTCGATCCGATCGGCAACGACTGGTGGACGGGCGGGTTCGACGTCGATGCCTGTGGTCGCTGGTGCTTCCGCATCGAGGCGTGGCTCGACCGCATCGCCTCGTGGCAGTGGGAGCTGCGCCGCAAGGCGGACGCGGGGCAGGAGGATCTCTCCAGCGAGCTCGCCGAGGGGGCGCTGCTGCTCGGGCGCGCGGGTCTGACCCTCGAAGAGGGCCTCGCCGCACCGGCCGGCGAGCGCAGCGAGAAGACGTGGTCGCCGACCTTCGAGGTGCAGGTCGACCGCGAGCGCGCGCGCTTCAGCGCCTGGTACGAGCTCTTCCCGCGCTCGTGGGGAGGCTTCCGGGGTGTCGAGGACGCGCTGCCGGCGATCGCCGAGCTCGGCTTCGACGTCGTCTACTTCCCGCCCATCCACCCGATCGGCCGCACGAACCGCAAGGGCCGCAACAACGCACTGACCGCGGAGCCGGGCGAGCCGGGCAGCCCGTACGCGATCGGCTCGGAGGAGGGCGGCCACACTGCGATCCACCCGGAGCTCGGCACGGCCGACGACTTCGCGCGGCTCGTGGAGGGCGCACGGAGGCTCGGCCTCGAGATCGCGCTCGACTTCGCGATCCAGTGCTCGCCGGACCACCCGTGGCTTCGCGAGCATCCCGAGTGGTTCCACCGCCGCCCCGACGGCACGCTCAAGTACGCGGAGAACCCGCCCAAGCGCTACCAGGACATCTACAACGTCAACTTCGAGAGCGACGACTGGCGCGGCCTCTGGGAGGCGTTGCGCGACGTCGTCCGCTACTGGGTGGACCGCGGCGTCCATGCATTCCGCGTCGACAACCCCCACACGAAGCCCGTCGCGTTCTGGGAGTGGCTGATCGCCGAGATTCACGCCGTCGAGCCGGGCGTCATCTTCCTCGCCGAGGCGTTCACCCGCCCGGCGATGATGACGACGCTCGGCAAGATCGGCTTCAGCCAGTCGTACACGTACTTCACGTGGAAGAACACGCGCTGGGAGCTCGCGGAGCTCGTCAGCCAGCTGCGGGGCTGGGCGCCGTTCTACCGTCCGAACTTCTTCGCGAACACGCCCGACATCCTGCACGAGTACCTCCAGGCGGGCGGCCGGCCGGCCTTCGAGGCGCGCCTCGTGCTCGCGACGACGCTGTCGCCGTCGTACGGGGTCTACTCGGGGTTCGAGGCGTGCGAGAACGTGCCGGTGCGGCAGGGCAGCGAGGAGTACCTCAACTCGGAGAAGTACGAGGTAAGGGAGCGGCGGCTCGCGGGCCCGCTCTTGCCGCTGATCCGCCGTCTGAACGAGATCCGGCGAGACAACCCGGCGCTCCAGCGCTTCGAGAACGTGCAACTGCTGGAGAGCGAGAGCGATCACCTGTTCGCGTACGCGAAGCGGGAAGGACGCAACACGGTGCTCGTGGTCGTGAACCTCGACCCCTCGACGGCCCGCGACGGGCTCTGCATCGTGCCCGCGGAGCTCGGGCTGCCGCCGTCGTTCGGCGCCGAGGAGCTGCTGAGCGGCCGGACGTTCCAGTGGGCGATCGGTCGCAACTACGTCCGGCTCGAGCCCGGCCAGAGCCACATCGTGCGAGTGCGGCGATGACGATCGCGCCCGAGCGCGCCTCGGCGGCGGGACACGCCGGCCAGTGGTTCGAGTCCGATCCGCTGTGGTTCAAGCGCGCGGTCTTCTACGAGATCCACGTACGCGGCTTCTTCGACTCGAACGGCGACGGCTCCGGCGATCTGCGCGGCATCCAGGAGAAGCTCGATTACCTCCAGTGGCTGGGCGTCGATTGCGTGTGGCTGCTGCCGATGTACGCGTCGCCGCTTCGGGACGGCGGCTACGACATCGCCGACTTCTACGCGATCCACCCGGATTACGGGACCGTCGACGACTTCCAGGCGCTCGTCGAGGCCGCACACGAGCGCGGCATCCGCATCATCGCCGACCTCGTCGTCAACCACACGTCGTCGGACCACGCATGGTTCCAGGAGTCCCGCTCCCGTCCGGACTCGCCGAAGCGCGACTGGTACGTCTGGTCGGACACCGACGACCGCTACCCGGAGGCGCGCGTCATCTTCGTCGACACCGAGCCCTCGAACTGGACGTGGGATCCGGTCGCGGGCGCGTACTACTGGCACCGGTTCTTCTCCCACCAACCCGATCTGAACTACTCCAACCCGGAGGTGCAGGACGCGATGCTCGACGTCCTGCGCTTCTGGCTCGACCTTGGCATCGACGGCTTCCGTCTCGATGCCGTCCCGTACCTGTACGAGCGCGAGGGCACGAACTGCGAGAACCTGCCCGAGACCCACGCGTTCCTCCGGCGGCTGCGCGCCGAGATCGACGCGCGCTACCCCGACCGCGTGCTGCTCGCGGAGGCGAACCAGTGGCCCGAGGACGTGGTCGCATACTTCGGCGACGGCGACCAGTGCCACATGGCCTTCCACTTCCCCGTCATGCCGCGGATGTTCATGTCGCTGCGGCGCGAGGAGGCCGCGCCCATCTACGAGATTCTCGAGCGGACGCCGCCGATCCCGGAGAACGCGCAGTGGGGCCTCTTCCTGCGCAATCACGACGAGCTGACGCTCGAGATGGTGACCGACGAGGAGCGGGACTACATGTACGCGGAGTACGCGAAGGACCCGCGCATGAAGCTGAACCTCGGCATCCGCCGCCGGCTCGCGCCGCTCCTCGACAACGGGCGCGACGAGAGCGAGCTCCTGCACGCGATCCTGTTCTCGCTGCCCGGGAGCCCGGTTCTGTACTACGGCGACGAGATCGGCATGGGCGACAACGTCTTCCTCGGCGACCGCGACGGCGTCCGCACGCCGATGCAGTGGACGGGCGACCGCAACGGCGGCTTCTCGCGCGCCGACTTCGCGCAGCTGTACCTGCCCCCGCTGATGGACCCCGTCTACGGGTACCAGGCCGTCAACATCGAGGCGGAGCTGCGCACGCCCACGTCGTTCCTGCGCTGGCTGCACCGCTTCATCGCTCTGCGCAAGCAGCACCCCGTCTTCGGCCTCGGCTCGTACGAGCCGCTCGCGACCGACAACCCGCGCGTGTTCGCCCACATCCGCTCGTACGAGGAGGACACGGTGCTGTGCGTCCACAACCTGGCCCGGTCGGCCCAGCCCGTGCAGCTCGACCTCTCGCGGTACGCGGGTAGGGTGCCCGAGGAGATGTTCGGCCGCACGCGGTTTCCCCCGATCGGCGAGCTGCCGTACTTCCTGACACTCGGGCCGCGCGGCTTCTTCTGGTTCGACCTGCGGGCGCCCGCGTGATCGGCGATCGCATCCGTGCCGGCGAGCTCGGCGTGCTCGCCGAGCCGAGCCTCATCGACTTCGTCGAGTCGCGCCGTTGGTTCGGCTCGAAGAGCGAGGACGTCACGCATGCCCACGTGCTCGACGCGGCGCTGCTACGCACACGGCCGCCGCTCTTCGCGGCCGCGATCACCGAGATCCGCTTCCAGCCCGGGACGCACGAGCTCTACCAGCTGCTGCTCGGCTTCCGGCCGGAGGACGAGGGCTGGAGTGACCAGGTGATCGGGGCGGCGGACGGGTTCGTCGTGTACGACGGGCTCGCCGACCCGGCGCTCGCCCGGGAGCTCGTCCAACTCGTGCGCGGAGGCGCGACGGTCGATGCGGGCGAGGGCCGGCTCGAGTTCCATGCGGTCGACGCCGGCGCGCTTGCGCTCGAGCGCGGCGATGTACGACTCGTCGCGGTCGAGCAGTCGAACACCTCGGTCGTCTTCGACGACCGGCTGATCCTCAAGGCATACCGCCGGCTCTTGCCCGGTCCGAACCCCGAGCTCGAGCTCTTGGGATTCCTGAGCGAGCGGGGCTTCCCGAACATCGCCGCCCTCGCAGGCTGGTACGCGTATACCGGCCGCCCGGTCGACGCCACGCTCGGCATCCTCCAGGCGTACGTGCCCGGCGCGCGCGACGGGTGGGAACTCGCGCTCGACGCGCTGGGGTCTGACCCCGAGACGTTTCTCGCGCGGCTGCGACGTCTCGGTGAGGTGACGGGCGCCATGCATACGGCGCTCGCCTCCGACCCGCTCGACCCGGCGTTCGCGCCCGAGGAGCCAAGCGCGGAGGCGCTGCCGCTGCTCGTGGCGACGGTGGACGAGGAGATCGATCAGATCTTCCTCGATCTGCCCGACGCCGAGCGGCTCGCTCCCGTCGCCGGTCGCGGCGAGGAGATTCGCGACCGGCTCAGGCAGATTTCCCACGTCGGGCCGGTCGGCCGGGCGATCCGCCATCACGGCGACTACCACCTCGGCCAGGCGCTGTGGGATGGATCGGACTGGATCGTGCTCGACTTCGAAGGTGAGCCGGCCCGCGGGGTCGCCGAGCGGCGCCGCAAGCGCTCGCCGCTCCGCGACGTGGCCGGGATGCTTCGTTCGTTCGCGTATGCGGCTTCGGCGTCGGAGCTCGTCAACAGTGTCGCGCCGCCGCCGGACTGGGAGGAGCGGGCGCGGCGGGAATTCCTGGACGGGTACTTCGGCGCCGTCGACCGGGCCATCGTCCCGCCGGGCGGCGAGGCCGTCGAGCGCCTCCTCGCCATCTTTGAGCTCGAGAAGGCGATCTACGAGCTCCGCTACGAACTCAACCATCGGCCGGACTGGCTGGGGATCCCGGTGGCGGGGATCCAGCGGCTGCTCGAGGCGTGACGGCGCTCGAGCTGAACGACCCGCACGCGACGTTGGGCGCCCACGCGAACGAGGGCGGCGTCCTGATCCGGGCGCTCCGGCCGGACGCCGCCGCGGTGATCGTCCGCCCCGACGGCGGGCAGCCGGTCGAGCTGGCGCCGACGGGGGAGCCCGGCCTGTGGGAGGGCGTGGTCGCGGGTGCCGAGCTGCCGCTCCGCTACGAGTTCGAGCTTCGCTACGCCGACGGCGAGACCCTCCGCGTCCGCGATCCGTACTCGTTTCCGCCCACGCTCGGCGAGCTCGACCTTCACCTCGCCGTGGAGGGCCGCCATGAGGAGCTGTACGAGCGGCTCGGCGCGCACGCCCGCGAGGTCGAGGGCGTAGCGGGCGTCGCATTCGCCGTCTGGGCGCCGAACGCGCGCGCCGTAAGCGTGGTCGGCGATTTCAACGCCTGGGACGACCGGCTGCACCCGATGCGCTCGCTGGCGGCCTCGGGCATCTGGGAGCTGTTCGTGCCGGGCGTCGACGAGCGCGCGCGCTACAAGTACGCCGTCCGGCGCGTCGACGGCGGCGTGGCGCTCAAGGCGGACCCCTACGCGCGCGCCGCCGAAGTGCCGCCTGCCAACGCGTCCGTGGTCTTTCGCTCGCGCCACGAGTGGTCTGACCCCGAATGGCTCGAGCGGCGGCGGGGCGCGGACCCGCTCGCCGAGCCGATGTCGATCTACGAGGTGCACCTCGGCTCGTGGCGCCGCAACCCGCTCGAGGGCGGCCGCCCGCTGACGTATCTCGAGCTCGCCGACGAGCTGGCTGACTATGCGTGCGATCTCGGCTTCACGCACGTCGAGCTGCTGCCGGTCATGGAGCATCCGTATTCCGGCTCGTGGGGCTACCAGGTCAGCGGCTTCTTCGCGCCGACATCGCGATTCGGTTCACCGGATGACTTTCGGGCGTTCGTCGACCGGCTGCACGCACGCGGCGTCGGCGTGCTGCTCGACTGGGTGCCCGGCCATTTTCCGCGCGACGAGTGGGCGCTCGCACGCTTCGACGGCACGGCGCTCTACGAGCACGACGATCCGCGGCGCGGCGCGCACCCGGACTGGGGGACGCTCGTCTTCAACCACGGGCGGCGGGAAGTTCGGAACTTCTTGCACTCGAACGCGCTCTACTGGCTCAAGGAGTTCCACGCCGACGGGCTGCGCGTCGACGCGGTCGCCTCGATGCTGTACCTCGATTACTCGCGGCGTGAGGGCGAGTGGCTCCCGAACGAGTTCGGCGGGCGTGAAGATCTCGACGCGGTCGCGTTCCTCAAGGAGCTGAACGAGATCGTGCACGCGAGCGAGCCCGGCGTCGTCTCGGCGGCGGAGGAATCGACCGCTTGGCCAGGCGTCTCACGGCCGACCTGGCTCGGTGGGCTCGGCTTCGGGTTCAAGTGGAACATGGGCTGGATGCACGACACGCTCGACTACCTGTCGCGCGACCCGCTCTACCGGCGGTTCCACCATCACGAGCTCACGTTCAGCCTGATGTACGCCTTCTCGGAGAACTTCATCCTGCCGCTCTCGCACGACGAGGTCGTGCATGGCAAGGGCTCGCTGCTTCGCAAGATGCCGGGCGACCGCTGGCAGCAACTGGCCAATCTGCGCGCGCTCTACGGCTACATGTGGGCGCACCCCGGGAAGAAGCTGCTCTTCATGGGCGGCGAGCTCGCGCAGGAGCGGGAATGGGATGCGGAGGGCTCGCTCGACTGGCACTTGCTCGAGCGGTCCGAACATGGCGGCGTGCAGCGGCTCGTGCGAGACCTCAACCGGCTGTACTGGGAGGAGCCGGCGCTGTGGCAGGTCGACTTCGAGCCGGCCGGCTTTCGGTGGCTCGAGGCGAACGATGCCGCGAACAACGTCGTCGCGTTTGCGCGAGTCGGGCTCGCCGAGGCGCGCCCCGTGGTCTGCATCTGCAACTTCTCGGCGGTGCCGCGCTACGGCTACCGCATCGGGATGCCGCGGGCGGGCGCGTGGCGTGAGGTGCTGAACACGGACTCGGCGTACTACGGAGGCTCCGACGTCGGCAACGAGGGCGCCGTGATCGCGGAGGACGTTGCGTGGCACGACCAGCTGTTCTCCGCGGCGCTGACGCTGCCCCCGCTCGGCGTCGTCTGGCTCGTTCCCGGCGAGAAGGTCGCAACGCGAAGCCCCTCTGCGACGAAGAGCCGGTAGCGGACGCGCGCGCGCTCGGGTCGCGCGGCGAACTGCGCGAGTGTCCAGTCGACTGTCAGGAAGCGGGGCGCGGGAGCGTCGCCTGCCGTAGCGGCGTAGCTCGACCACCTCCACTGCCCCGGCGCACGGCAGAGACGCGCGCGGACGGGGTTCGTAGGGACGTAGCGCGTCAACTCGAGCAAGTGCGCCTCGGTCTCGACGAGCGTCGTATGGAAGCGATCTTCGTACAGGTGCCCGCGCCGACCGTGGCGCCGGTTGAAGGCCTGTGCGTAGACGCCGTTCAGCTGCTTCATCCCCGCCGAGACGTTGCCGAGCGGCGTCTCGACGACGAGATGGAAGTGGTTGGTCATCAGGCAGTAGGCGTGGCAGCGCCATTCGAAGCGAGCGACGACGTCCGCGAGCAGGCCGAGGAAGCCCTCGCGGTCGCGGTCGTCCATGAAGAGCCGGCGACGCTCCACGCCGCGGACGGTGATGTGGTAGATCGCGCCCGGGTACGCTGGCCGCAGCGGCCGCGCCATCGCTCACCTCCTCTCGCTCGCCATTTCTTGCGGGGTCTGACCCCGAACGGCCCGCCGCGCGCATCGTTGCTCGCCAGCCCGGGCGGCCGGTAGGGCTCGCACGCATTTCGGCTCGCTTCCGACACGGTCGCGTAACGTCGCGGGGCGGGCCGCTGCCGCGCGCGCCGCTGCCGCGCGCTGCTGCCGCGCGCCGCCGCCGTACGCCGCCGCCGCGGCTAGAGTCGGCCCCTTGCCGCGGGCTCCTGCAGTCAGGCGACCCTTCGGGGCCGTGCCGATTCACGAAGGGCTCGTCGAGTTCCGCGTGTGGGCGCCGACGGCCTTCGCCGTCGCTGTCCGCCTGCGCGGCGACCACCACGAGCTGTCCGATGCCGGCGGCGGAGTCTGGCAAGGCGAGCTCTCGGCCCGCCCGGGCGACGACTATCTGCTCGTCCTCGATGGCGACGACGCCTGGCCGGACCCGTGCTCGCGCTTCCAGCCGGAGGGCGTGCACGGCCCGTCCCGGGTCGTCGACACTGCGGCGTTCCGCGGGGCGGAGGACCCGTGGCCGGGCGTCGCGCTCGAAGACCTCGTCATCTACGAACTGCACGTCGGCACGTTCAGCCGCGCTGGCACGTTCCACGCCGTAGTCCCGTACCTCGCCGAGCTGCGCGAGCTCGGCGTCACCGCGCTCGAGCTGATGCCCGTTGCGACGTTTCCGGGGAAGCGCGGCTGGGGCTACGACGGCCTGTACACCTACGCGCCGCACGCCGCATACGGCGGGCCGACCGGCCTCGCCCACCTCGTGGACGAGGCACACGCGCACGGCCTCGGCGTGATCCTCGATGTCGTGTACAACCACGTCGGCCCGGGCTCGGAGGCGCTCGCCGCGTTCGGGCCCTACTTCACCGACCGCTACGAGACGTTCTGGGGCGACGCGATCGACTACTCGCAGCCGGCAGTCCGCGAGTGGGCGATCCAGAACGCGTGCATGTGGGTCCGCGACTACGGTGTCGACGGCCTGCGCCTCGACGCGACGCACGCCGTCTTCGACGAAGGCCCGCGGCACGTGCTGGCCGAGTTCGCCGACCGCGTTCGCGCCGAGCAAGGGCGGACGCTCGTCATCTCGGAGATGGAGAGCGGCGACCTGCGCCCGATCCAGGAGTGGGGCCACGACGCGCAGTGGGCCGACGAACTCCACCACGAGCTGCACGTCTTGCTGACCGGCGAGCGCGAGGGCTACTACGCCGATTACGGCAACGGCGCGAACCTTGCGCGGCAGCTGGAGCGCACGCCGCCCGAGCGTCTGGTCGTCTGCTCGCAGAACCACGACCAGGTCGGCAACCGGGCGCTCGGCGACCGCCCGGCGGTGGACGAGCTGCGCCTTCGCGCGCTCGTCACGCTATTCGCGCCGCAGACGCCGCTGCTCTTCATGGGCGAGGAGTACGGCGAGCGGAATCCGTTCCAGTTCTTCACCGACCACGTCGATCCGGCGATCGCCGACGCGACGCGCGAGGGACGCCGTCGGGAGTTCGCCGCCTGGGCCGCGTTCGCGGGCGAGGAGGTGCCAGACCCCCAGGCGCCCGAGACCTTCGAGCGCTCCAAGCTCTCCCGCACGCCCGACCCCGAGCTGCGCGCTCTCTACGCCGACCTGCTCGCGCTGCGCCGCGGGCTGCCGCGCGAGGCGAGCGCGGAGTGGGACGAGCAGACGCGCACGCTGACGGTCCGCCGCGGACACGCGACGCTCGTCGCCGACTTCGCCAAGCGAACGGCCGAGCTGCGCCGTTGAGGCCGTGGCCAGGCCGGCCGTTTCCGCTGGGAGCCCGGTGGGACGGCGAAGGCACGAACTTCTCGCTCTTTTCGGAACACGCCGAGCGCGTGGAGCTCTGCCTGTTCGACGGCGACCGGGAGACGCGCGTCGAGTTGGCGGAGCGCACCGCGCACTGCTGGCACGGCTATATGCGGGGCGTCGGCCCGGGGCAGCGCTACGCGTACCGCTGCCACGGCCCGTACGCCCCCGAGCAGGGCCAGCGTTTCAATGCGGCGAAGCTTCTCCTCGATCCCTACGCGAAGGCGATCGAAGGGCCGGTCGCCTACGACCGCGCAAACGTTCTCCCGTACGTCCCGGACGGGGACGACGCCGATCTGACGCGCGACGACACGGATGACGCGGCGGCGGTCCCGAAGTGCGTCGTCGTCGACGAGCGCTTCGAGTGGGAGGACGACGACTGGGTGCGCCCGCGAACCCCCTGGCACGAGACGGTCGTGTACGAGGTGCACGTCAAGGGCTTCACCGAGCGGCACCCCGGGGTCAGACCCGATCTACGCGGCACGTTCGCCGGCCTCGCCTCCGACGAGGCGGTCGCACATCTGAAATCGCTCGGCGTCACGACCGTCGAGCTGCTGCCCACCCACCACATCGCGGACGAGCAGTTCATCGTCGATCGCGGTCTCTCGAACTACTGGGGCTACAGCTCGATCGGCTTCTTCGCGCCGCACGCGCTCTACGCGGCGACGGGCACGCGCGGCGAGCAGGTGCGCGAGTTCAAGGGCATGGTCAAGGCGCTCCACCGCGCCGGCATCGAGGTGATCCTCGACGTCGTCTACAACCACACCGCGGAGGGCAACCACCTCGGCCCGATGCTGTCGTTCAAGGGCGTCGACAACGCCGCGTACTACCGGCTCATGCCGGACAACCCGCGGTACTACATGGACTTCACGGGCACCGGCAACAGCCTCAACTCCGTCCACCCGAGCGTGCTGCGGCTGATCATGGATTCGCTCCGTTACTGGGTCACGGACTGCCACGTGGACGGCTTCCGCTTCGACCTCGCCTCGGCCCTCGCGCGCCAGTTCTACGAGGTCGATCGCCTCTCGGCGTTCTTCGAGACGATCCACCAGGATCCCGTGCTCTCGCAGGTGAAGCTGATCGCCGAGCCTTGGGACGTCGGCCCCGGCGGCTACCAGGTCGGCAACTTCCCGGTTCTCTGGACGGAGTGGAACGGCGAGTATCGAGACACGATCCGGGACTTCTGGCGCGGTGGGGCGCGCGTCGCCGACTTCGCCACGCGCTTCACCGGCTCGAGCGACCTCTACCAGTCGGACGGCCGCACGCCCTACGCGTCGATCAACTTCGTTACCGCGCACGACGGGTTCACGCTCGTCGACCTCGTCTCGTACAACGAGAAGCACAACGAGGCGAACCGCGAGGACAACCACGACGGTACCGACGACAACCGCAGCTGGAACTGCGGCGTCGAGGGGCCGACTGACGACCCGGAGGTCGTCGCGCTGCGCCGCCGCCAGCAGCGCAACTTCCTGACGACGCTCTTCCTCTCTCAGGGCGTCCCGATGCTGCTCGGCGGCGACGAGCTCGGCCGCACGCAGCACGGCAACAACAACGCCTGGTGCCAGGACAACGAGATCTCCTGGTTCGACTGGGAGGCCGTCGACGAGGAGCTCCTCGCGTTCGTCCGGCGCCTCATGCAGTTCCGCGCCGAGCATCCGGTCTTCCGGCGGACGACGTTCCTCGAGGGCCGGCCTGCCGGCGGAGCGCTGCTGCCCGACGTCTGGTGGTTCCGGCCGGACGGACGGCGGATGACGCGGCGCGACTGGCTGCAGGCAGACGGTCATCGGCTCGGCGTCTTCCTGAACGGCGCCGCGATCAATGCGCGGACGGAACAGGGCGAGGCGATCCACGACGACTCGTTCCTGCTCATCTTCAACGCGTTCCACGAGCCCGTCGTCTTCACGCTGCCGCCGCCGCGCTTCGGGCGTCGCTGGCAGCTCGAGCTGTCCACGATGGACCCCCACGCCGAACGCCAGACGTTCCCCGGCCGCGGCCTCGTGCCGCTCGAGGCGCGTTCGGTCGTCGTGCTGCGCCGCGCCTCGTAGTGGAGTGGCGCGCGACGTACCGGCTCCAGCTGGGGTCAGACCTCGACTTCCGGCAGGCGCGCGCTCTCGTCCCGTACCTGAGCGAGCTCGGCATCTCGCACCTGTACCTCTCGCCGTCGTTCCAGGCGCGCTCGGGGTCGACGCACGGCTACGACGTCGTCGACCCGACCCGCATCTCGCACGAGCTGGGCGGCGAGGAGGAGTTCCGCGCACTCTGCTCGGCCGGCCTCGGCGTGCTGCTCGACATCGTCCCCAACCACATGGCGACGAGCGAGCAGGAGAACCCGTACTGGTCTGACCCCACCCGGCGCGCCAAGTTCTTCGACTGGGATCCCGAGACGGGCTGGTACCGGCGCTTCTTCACGATCGACGACCTCAGCGGCGTCCGGCAGGAAGACGCTGAGGTGTTCGAGGAGACTCACCGGAAGCTCTTCGAGCTGATCGCAGACGGTCTCGTGCACGGTGTGCGCGTCGACCATCCCGACGGGCTGCGCGACCCGGCGGGCTACCTCGAGAGCCTGCGCGCACGCGGCGCCCGGCACGTCTGGGTCGAGAAGATTCTCGAGCCCGGCGAACGGCTGCGCGACTGGCCGGTCGAGGGCACGACAGGCTACGAGTTCGCGAACGACGTCACTGCGCTCTTCGTAGATCCTGCCGGCGAGGAGCCGCTCACCGAGCTCTACGCCGAGCTGACGGGCGAGCGGCGGTCGTTCGCAGACGTCGCCTACGAGGCGAAGCTGGAGCAGGCGCGCGGCGACTTCCGCCGCGAGTTCGACCGCCTGCGCACGCTCGTCGACCGGCGCGACGTCAGCCTCGAGGAGGCGGCCGCGTTGCTGCACGTCTACCGGACGTACGTCGAGCCTTGGAGCGGCAAGGTCGAGCCGGAGGACCGGGACGCGCTCGCGGCACTGCCGGACGAGCTGCGCCGCATCCTCCTGCTCGAAGAGCGCGGGTACGACGAGTTCGTGACGCGCTTCCAGCAGACGACCGGCCCGGTCATGGCGAAGGGCGTCGAGGACACGGCGCTCTACCGCTGGCTACGGCTGACGGCGCTCAACGAGGTCGGCGGCAACCCCGACCGCTTCTCGCTGCCGATCGACGAGTTCCACGCCGCCAACGCCGAGCGCGCCGAGCGTTTCCCGCTCCAGCTGCTCGCTACGCAGACGCACGACACGAAGCGCTCCGGCGACGTCCGCGCGCGCATCGGCGCCCTCGCGGTGCTCGCCGGCGAGTGGGCCGAACGGGCGCGCCGCTGGCGGATCCTCGATGATCCCAACGAGAACTACCTGCTGCTCCAGACGCTCGTGGGCGCCTGGCCGATCGCGCCCGAGCGCGTCGAGGCGTACATGGAGAAGGCGCTCCGAGAGGCGAAGCTCAGCACGAACTGGGCAGCGCCGAACGTCGAGCACGAGCGGCGCGTCCGCGAGGCGATCCGGCGCTTCTACGCCGATCCGCCGGACGACTTCGAGCCATTCGCCGCGCGCGTGGCGGCGTACGGCGCGAGCGCCTCCGTCGCGCAGACACTGCTCAAGTTGACGGTGCCGGGCGTCCCGGATATCTACCAGGGCGACGAGTGGGAGTCGCTGAATCTCGTCGATCCGGATAACCGGCGACCGGTCGCTTGGCGCGCGCGACGCCGCCCGCTCGCCCATCCGCCGCCGAAGGTGCGCGTCATCCGGCGCGCGCTCGATCTGCGCCGCCGTCGACCCCGCCCGTTCGCCGGCGCGTATACGGCACTCGACGCGGGCCGCGACGTTTGTGCCTTCGTGCGCGGCGATAGCGAGGTGCTCGTCGCCGTGCCGTTGCGCCCTGCGGGCCGGGACGCCCGCCTGGAAGCGCCGGCGGGCCGCTGGCGCGACGTCCTGAGCGGCCGAGACGTCGAGCTGTACGGCGGCGAGCGGCTTCGCGACCTGCCCGGCGACCTTTCGGTGACGCTGCTCGAACGGCGCTGAAAACCCGCAGTTTGCAGCAACGCTGTGCTGCGTAAGCGATACTCGCCGGATGGACGAGGACCAGCTCGCCGAGCTGAAGGACTGGGCACGCCGCCTCCGCTCGCAGGGAGACTCCGCCGAGCTGCGCGCGGCCGGGCGCGCTCTCGACCTCGCGACCGCGGAGATCGAGCGGCTGCGTGCTGAGCGGCTCGCGCCTCCGGCATCCGCACCCGCCCCCGATCCCGCGCCACGTGAGTCACGGCGCCGCACGCGGCGAATCTTCGACGTCGAGGCGGAGGATGAAGAGGCCGAACCGTTAGACCGCGCGCCGGGGCGCGCGGACGCACGGCGAAACGGCACGGCGACGGCTCTCGTCGAGCGCCCGCCTGGTCCGCAGGTCGACGAGCCGATCCGTTTCGACGGCGGCGACGGGCACGACGGGCAGGCCGCGCCGCTCGGTCTCCGCCGGCCGCGGCGGCTCCGCCCGGTTCGCGGCGCACCGCGTCCCCTGCCGCTACCGGGCCGCAGGACGCTCGCGGCCGCCGCCGCGGCGGCGCTGGTCGTCGGCGCGGGTCTCGCGGCCGTTCGCATCGCGGCACCCGACCTCGAGATCGGCGGCCCGCCGCCGGATGCCAAGATCGGCGCGGCCGACCTGCCCGTCCTCACCTTCGCCGTCCGCGGCGACGCGGGGACACTCCGCGATACGCGCTGGGTGCTCGACAACGAGGATGTGACGGCGCGCGTGCGGCGGGCGGGCGAAGAGGCGACGCTCTCCGGCGCCACGCTCGAGGACGGCGAGCACACGCTCACCGTCATTGCGGAGGGCGACCTGCCCGGCTCGCGGACGAAGCACGTCTGGCGCTTCAGGATCGACACGACGCCGCCCGACGTCGCTCTCGACGCGGGCGCCCGCAAGGCGCCGGTCGCGCAGCCGATGACGTTTGCCGGTGCCGTCGAGGAGGGTGCGACCGTGAGCGTCAACGGGCGGAAGGCGCCGATCGAGGCCGGCCGCTTCAGCGTTCCGTTCCGGCAGCCGCCGTCCCAGCCGGTCCGCGTCGTCGTGACCGACGCGTTCGGGAACTCGACGACCCGAGAGGTGACCGTCGAGCTGGTTCCGCGCCGCCCGCGCGCGCCCGTCCGCGGCGTCCATGTCACGTTCCACGCCTGGGCGGATCCGGCGCTGCGGCGAGGCATCCTCCGGTTGATCGACGAGGGTCGGATCAACGCCGTCGAGCTCGACCTGAAGGACGAGTCGGGCACGATCGGGTTCGACGCGCGTATCCCGCTTGGACGGCAGATCGGCGCGGTCCAACCGATCTACGACCTGCCCGCGGCGATCGACATGCTCCACCGCCGAGGCGTGATGGTGATCGGACGGATCGTCGCCTTCCGGGACCCGATCCACGCGCGGGCCGCCTGGCGGCGCGGCTGGCGGGCGCAGGTCGTGCAGACGCCGGGCCGCGGCCCCTACGCGGGCTACGGCGGCTTCACGAACTTCGCGAGTCCCGCGGTACGCCGTTACAACATCGACGTCGCTCGCGTCGCCGCCGCGGCGGGCATCGACGACGTTCTCTACGACTACGTGCGGCGGCCGGACGGGCCGATCGGCGGCATGGTCTTCCCGGGTCTGCGCGGCGCGCCCGAGCAGTCGATCGCGAGCTTCCTGGCCGAGGCCCGCCGGGCGCTCAAGCCGTACGGCACGTTCCTCGGCGCGAGCGTCTTCGGCGTCGCGGCGACGCGGCCGACCGAGGTCGCGCAGCCAATCCGCGCGATGGCGCGGAACGTCGACTACATCGCGCCGATGCTCTACCCGTCGCACTGGGGGCCAGGCGAGTACGACGTCCCCTACCCGAACGGTGAGCCGTACGCAATCGTGAATCGCTCGCTGCGCGACTTCCAGCGCCGGGTGCGCGGGACGGGCGCGCGCGTCGTGCCGTGGCTTCAGGACTTCTCGCTCGGCGTCTCGTACGGGACGGCCGAGGTGCGCGCTCAGATTCAGGCGGCGGCCGCTGTCGGCATCCGCGAGTGGCTGCTCTGGGATCCGAACGTGACGTACACGGAGGGGGCGCTCACGCCGGGCGCGAAGCTCGGGCCGATCGAGACCGAGCGCAAGCAGCTTGTCCCTGCGCCGGCTCTCACCAACCCCAAGCCCGCCGCGAGGCGCGACGCGCCCGCCGGTCAGCCGAACGAGCTGGGCGAGGTGCCGGTCATCATGTACCACCAGATTCGCGCCGACGGGGGCGGCGACTACGACCTGACGGCCGCCGAGTTCCGCGCGGAGCTCGAGCGGCTGTGGCGCGAGGGCTACCGGCCGGTGCGCGCCGTCGACCTCGTCACGGGGCGGCTGGACGTCCCCGCCGGGAAGAGCCCGGTCGTCCTCACCTTCGACGACTCGACGAAGGAGCAGCTGGCGCTCGACGCCTCCGGCGAGATCAAGCCCGACACCGCGATCGGGATCATGCTCGATTTCGCGGAGCAACATCCCGGCTTCGAGCCGGCCGGCACGTTCTATCCGAACCGGGAGCCGTTCGCGGGTGTCGCGGAGGGGTCAGACCTCCTGCGCTGGCTCGTCGAGCACGGCTTCGAGCTCGGCAACCACACGAAGGACCACATTCCGTTGAACCAGATGAGTGCGCAGGAGGCGCGCCGGCAGCTGGTGCTGGGCGCCAAGCTCATCACCGATGCCGTCCCCGACGCCCGCGTGCGGACTCTTGCGCTGCCTCTCGGCGGGTGGCCGACTCCCCGTTCGATCGCCTGGCGGGGTCGCTGGAACGGCAAGAGTTATCGGCACGACGGCGTCTTCATGGTCGGCGCCGAGCCGTCGAAGTCGCCGTTCTCGCGGGCGTTCGACGCGCACGCGATCCCGCGCATCCGCACGAGCCCGCGCGGCGCGTCCGAGCCCGAGTACGGCAGCACGTGGTGGCTCGACATCCTGCGCCGGGAGCCGGGGCGCCGCTACGTCTCGGACGGCGACCCGGACAGCATCTCGTTCCCGCGCGAGCGCAGCAGCGAGCTGGCGCCGCGCTTCCGGGACCGCGCGAAGCCGTACTGATCGGCCGCCGCACCTCGCCGCAACCCGGCGCCAGCCAGTACGGCGCCGGCGCGGGCCGCCCGAGACGGCCAGCCGCTACGCGCCGTGCGACGATCTCCACGTGCTCGACGCGCCGTTCCAGATCCGCCCCGCGCGCGATCACGACCGCCGCCCGCTCGCCGTCCTGTTCGCGGCGGTCGCCGAGGAGCGCGACGGAATCGCCACGGAGCCGCCCGTCGACGTCGAGGCGCGCGCCGCGAGCTGGACGCTCGACGGCACGCTCGTCGCGGTCGCGGGCGCGGAGATCATCGCCTCGCTGCACATCGAGCGGAGCCGTTTCGGTTTCGGCGAGATCGGGATGGCGGTCGCGCGCGAGTGGCGCGGGCGCGGCGTCGGCTCGGCGCTCCTCGCAGCGGCGATCGAGTGGGCGCGCGAGCGCGGCCTGCACAAGCTGAGTCTCAGCGTCTTCCCGCACAACGCCGCTGCGATCGCGCTCTACCGCAAGTTCGGCTTCGTCGAGGAAGGGCGCCGCATCAAGCACTATCGGCGGGCGAGCGGCGAGCTCTGGGACACGCTCGACATGGGGCTGCTGCTCTGACCTTCACGACGCGGCCGCGGTGACCGCTAGCGGTTTCGCCTTCGGCGGCGAGCCGCCGAAGGCGCTGGGCGGGAGGCAGCCTGCGCCTTCGGTCGGAGAGGCGGAGCCTTGGGCCTCCGCCTCTCCGCAGCCAACCGGTTAGAACTTGTACTTGTCGATGTTCTGCGGCGTGAAGACGAGGAGCTCCGGCAGGTAGACGGCGCCGTTGGCGTCGACCGTCACCGCGCCTAGCTTGCCCGCCTCGAACGACTCGCCTTCCTCACCGCTGACCTCGCCCGACACGACGGCGTGGGCGGCGTAGGCTGCGAGATAGCCGAGGTCCTCGAAGCTCCAGAGCGCGTTCTTCTTGACGCAGCCCGACTTCACGAAGTCGCGCATCTCGCTCGGCAGGCCCAGGCCCGTGACGACGACGCGCTTGCAGGCGTTCTGCTGCGACACAACCCGGGCGGTGGCGGCGATCCCCACCGTCGTGGGCGCGATGATGCACTTGAGGTTGCGATACGCCTGAAGCAGGCCCTGCGCCTCCTCGGTCGACTTGGTCGGGTCGTCGTTCCCGTAGACCGTGGTGACGAGCTTCATGTTCTTGTACTTGTCCTGCTCGAGCGTCTCCTTCATGAACTTGATCCAGGTGTTCTGGTTCGTCGCCGTCGGCGTCGCCGAGAGGATCGCAATGTCGCCCTTGTAGTTGATCTGCGAGCCGCACATCTCGATCTGCGTCTCGCCGACCTTCTGCGCCTCCGGCGTGCTGGCGAAGACCGTGCGGCCCTCCGGATTCGCGTCCGAGTCGAAGGTAACGACCTCGACGTCCTTCTCCCGCGCGTTCTGGAGCGCCGGCAGGATTGCATCCGGGTCGTTCGCCGAGATGATCAGCGCATCGGGGCCCTGCGCAACCGCGCTGTTGATGACCTGCACCTGCTGCTGCGGATCGGCCTCCGCCGGCCCGTTGAACTGCGTCGTGTCGCCGAGTTCCTTGGCGGCCGCCTGCATCCCCTTGTTCGCCAGGTCGAAGACCGGGTTGCCGACGTTCTTCGGGATCATGTACAGCGAGTAGCCCTCGCCTTCGCCGCCCGCGCCTTCCTCGTCGTCGTCGTCGTCGCCGCCGCACGCGGCGAGGGCGAACACGAGCGCGACGAGGAGGAGCGCGAACGCACCGAAGAGGCGCTTCGTCCTTTCCATTATCTAGCTCCTTTCGTGGTTTCTGTGCTGTTGCGTGGCCGGATTCCCGGCCGTCGCCTGTGCCTCTCGCGTGGGAACCCCCTTTCGCTGGAGCCGGTCGAGAATGCGCCGGCCGATGTCCTGCTCGCGGCCAGCGCGCATGACGTTGCCGACGAGAATCGCCCCGAGCAGAAGAGCGCCGATGGCGATGCTCTGCGTCTCGCCGCCGATGTTCGCCAGCCCCATGCCGTTGCGCAGAACGGCGATCAGGACGACGGCGAGAAAGACGCCCAGGATCGTGCCGGAGCCGCCGAAGATGTTGACACCGCCGAGCACCACCGCCGCCACGACGTCGAGGAGCGCCACGGTCGCCGCATCCGCGCGCGCGGTCGCGAAGTACGAGGCATAGACGAGGCCACCCGCGGCCGCCATCAGCCCGGAGATCGCGAAGAGCGTCACGCGAACGCGGTCGACGGGGATGCCGGAGAACCGCGCCGCTTCCCGGTTCGACCCGATCGCGTAGACGTACCGTCCGAACCGCGTCGCGTGGAGGAGCACGGCGAAGGCGGCCGCGACGGCGACGAAGAAGGCGAGTCCGAGCGGAACGATGCTCGAGCCGAGGTAGCCGATGCCGAGCCGCGTGTAGTCGGACGGGAACCCGGTGATGCCGCCGCCGCCGAGGATCACGAAGGCGACGCCGCGGTACGCGGCGAGCGTTCCCAGCGTGACCGCCAGCGACGGCAGGTTCAGGAGGCCGACGAGTACGCCGTTGACGATGCCGAGCCCCGTGCCGACGAGGAGGCCCACGATGCAGGCGAGCCAGATGTTCAGGCCGTGGTCCCACACGTCGGCGAACACGACCACACTGACGGCGAGCGTCGAGGCGACGGAGATGTCGATGTCACCGGCGATGACGACGAGCGTGAGCCCGAGCGCCATGAGGCCGATGAAGATGTACGGCTTCATGAGGTCGAGCAGGTTGTCCGCGTCGAGGAAGAACGGCGACTGAGTCGTGCTCCAGGCGCCCGCCGCGAGGATGAGCAGGACGAGCACGAACTCCCACCGCGCGACGGCGCGTCGGGCGACGACGGCGGCGGGCGTGTTCATCCGGCCGCCTCGGCGTGCGCCGCCGCCCGCGCCTCGCGACGCCGGCGCCGCCGCAGCGCCTCCTGGAGGCGCTGCGTGACGAGTGCGTCGACCGTGACGGCCGCGACGATTGCGAAGCCCTGGAAGGCGGTCTTCCAGAACTCGTTGATCTTGAGCAGCGTGAAGCCGTTCTCGATTACGCCGATGAAGAGGCCCCCGAGCACGGCACCGAGCACCGTTCCGACGCCGCCGAACACGTTGACGCCGCCGATCACGACGGCCGAGATGACGTCGAATTCGAAGCCCGATCCGGACGCGGCGCTCACGTTGGCGAAGCGAGCGGCAAACATGAACCCTCCCAGTCCGGCGAGCGCGCCGCAGATCGCGAAGGCGAGCAGGACGCGCCGCGCAACCGGTATCCCGGAGAGCCGCGCGGCGTCCGGATTCGATCCGATCGCGTAGAAGTCGCGCCCCCAGTGCGTCCAGCGCAGTGTCGCGGCGCCGAGCAGCGCGACCACGATCGCGATCACCGCAAGCGCGGGAACGCCCAGCACCTCGCGGAGAGCGAACGTCTTGAACGAGCTCGGCAGCTCGAACGCGAGCACCTGTGAGCCGCCGGAAACCTGGTGCACGAGCCCACGGAAGACGTACAGCGTGCCGAGCGTGGCGATGATCGCCGGCACCCTGCCGACGGTGACGAGGAGGCCGTTGACGAGACCGCAGCCGAGCCCGACGGCGATCGCGATGCCGGCGACCACGGCGATCGGCAGACCGTTGTGCGCCGAGAGCGTGTCGGCGCTGATGAAGGCCGACAGACCGACGACCGACCCGACCGAGAGGTCGATGTTGCGCGTCAGCACGACCATCGTCTGTCCGACGGCGACGGCGACGACGACGGCGACGCTGACGGAGATGTTCCGCCAGTTGCCCGTCGTCAAGAAGGCGTCCGCGCGCGTGGCGAAGACGGCGACGGCGACGATGAGCGCGACGGCGATGCCGAGCTCGCGCAGGCGGAAGGCGGCGACCGCCAGCGTGTGCAGCGAGACGTGCGGCGAGGCTAGCCTCATGCCGCCTCCGCCGCCGTACCAGTGGCAGCCTCCATCACGCGCTCCGAGCTCGCCTGCGCGCGCTCCAGCTCGGCTGTGACGCGACCCTCGCGCAGGACGACGACCCGGTCGCTCATGGCGAGAACCTCGGGCAACTCGGACGAGATCAGCACGATTGCGAGCCCCTGAGCCGCGAGCTGCGAGATCGTGCGGTGGACGTCCGCTTTGGCTCCCACGTCGACGCCCCGCGTCGGTTCGTCGAGGATCAGGACGCGCGGCTCCGCCGCGAGCCACTTCGATAGGACGACCTTCTGCTGGTTGCCGCCCGAGAGCGTGCTCACGACCTGGGCGGGCGAGAACGCACGGATGCGGAGCTGCTCGATGAACCTCCGCGCCAGGCGCCGCTCCAGCCAGGGGCGCAGGAAGCCGCCTCGCGTCAGGCGCGGTAGCACGGCGAGCGAGGTGTTCGCCGAGATGGACATCACGTGGACGAGTCCCTGGCCGAGCCGGTCCTCGGGGAGGTAGGCGAGCCCGCGGCGGAGCGCCGCACGCGGCGAGCGCGGCCGGAACGGCCGCCCGCCGATCAGCACCTCGCCGGCGTCGTGGGGGTCGATGCCGAACAGGCTGCGCGCGATCTCGCTGCGGCCGGCGCCGACCAGCCCGGCGAGCCCGACGATCTCGCCGCGCCGGACCGCGAACGAGACGTTCGCGAAGACGCCGCGCCGGGTGAAGCCGCGCAGCTCCAGGGCGACATCGGCGATCTCCGCCTCCTCCTTGGGGAAGAGCGCCTCGAGCGAGCGCCCCACCATGAGGCGGACGATCTCCGCGTGCGAGAGTTCGCCTGCCGGCCGCGTGGCGATGCGGCGGCCGTCGCGCAGCACCGTCACGACGTCC
>JACVRM010000008.1 GCA_014534415.1 Thermoleophilia bacterium
GACGCCGCGAAGGCGCGCGAGTTCGGCGCCGAGGGACTCGGCCTCTGCCGGACGGAGCACATGTTCATGGCCGAAGACCGGCTCCCCGTCGTCCGCGCGCTGATCATGGCCTCCGACGAGGACGAGCGCCGGGAAGCACTCGCGCGGCTCCTGCCGCTCCAGCAGGGCGACTTCGAGGGCATCTTCGAGGCGATGGCGGGCGTGCCGGTGACCGTGCGGCTGCTCGACCCACCGCTGCACGAGTTCCTGCCGCCGCCCGAGCAGGCGGCGGACGACCGCGTGCGAGCACGCATCCGCGCGCTCCAGGAGGCAAATCCGATGCTCGGCACGCGGGGCTGCCGGCTTGGCCTCCAGTTCCCGGAGATCTACGAGATGCAGGTGCGCGCGATCATCCGCGCGGCGCTCGCGGTGGAGCAGCGCACGGGCGACGCGCCGCTCATCGAGATCATGCACCCCCTCGTGGGCTTCGCCGAGGAGCTCAAGCGCCTGCGCGGGCTGACTCTCGCGGCGGCGGCCGACGAGGGCGAGGCGGAGTTCCTGGTCGGCACGATGATCGAGCTGCCGCGCGCGTGCATCCGCGCCGACGAGATCGCCCAGCACGCCGACTTCTTCTCGTTCGGGACGAACGATCTGACGCAGACGGCGCTCGGCTTCTCGCGCGACGACGCGGAGGGCAAGTTCCTGACGCACTACCTCGAGGACGGCATTCTCGAGCGCAATCCGTTCGAGACGCTCGACCAGTCGGGCGTCGGCGACCTGATGCGGATCGCAGTCGACCGCGCGCGCGCCGTCAAGGACCTGAAGCTCGGCATTTGCGGCGAGCACGGCGGCGAGCCCGCGTCGGTCGCGTTCTGCCACCGGCTGGGCCTCGACTACGTCTCCTGCTCGCCGTTCCGCGTTCCGCTGGCGCGCCTGGCGGCCGCGCAGGCGGCGCTCGCCGAGGAGGGCGTCGAGGCCGCCGTCGCCGGAGGCTGAGACGCGGCATCACCGCTGCCCGACTTAGGACTCGGTTCAAAACGACGTGCTGAGCGGCGAAACGCGTCGTGCTGCGCTTGACCTCGCACCGGCCTGGTCGGAAGATTGCGCTGATCGGACGAAGGAGGTGCCATGACGGATGCGACGTGGGAACGCTGGTCCCGCGGCATGGGCGTCGTGTTCGCTGTCCTCGCGCTCGCCGCGTTCTTGATCTTCGGCGAGGCGCCGAAGATCGAAGACAGCCCCGAGGAGGTGGCGTCGTTCTACCAGGACGACGGCGGGCGCGTCCTGACCGCGCTCACGATCTTCGCGTTCGCGTTCATCCCGCTCTTCTGGTTCGTCGGTGCCATTGCGAACGCGCTTCGCTCAGCGGGCGAGGGCCGGCTGGCTGCGACTGCCATTGCAGCTGTTGCCGCGTGGGCCGCAGCGCAGTTCGTCTTTGGTGCATCGGCGGCGCCACTCGCGGTCGTTGTCGCCGAGAGGGCCGATCCCGACGTGAGTTACGCGCTGCATGCGCTTGGCCTCTGCATCGACAACATCAGTGCCTTTGCGCTGGCGGCCGCCATCCTCGCCGCGAGCGTCGGTCTCGCACGGGCTCGGTTGCTGCCGGCCTGGTTCACGTGGTTCGGCGCTGTTGCCGCGCTCCTCGTCGCCCTCCACGGCACGAATTGGGCCGACGAGGGCTTCTGGTCTCCCGGCGGCGGATACGTCTACGTCGTCGTGATCGTGGGGCTGCTTTGGATCGTTGCGACGAGCGTGCTGCTTTTCCGGGCGCCGGTAACGCCAGACCCGTCGGCGCGGGCGAGCGTCGCGGCAACGTAGTACAAGGGGCGCAGCGAGTCGCGGGCGCTGTGCCCTTCACTGCCTCGCGCGAGCGCGCGGGCTGCCGGTGCTGTCGGCTCGCCTCTGGGTTGGCCGCTCGCGCTCGCTGGCTTTTCGCCCCGACATCGCTACGGCGTTTCGGTGCTGACCGCCTAACGCGTCACGAGGATCTCGCCGAGCGGCTTGCGCTCGAGGTCCGGCACGACACACTCGGGGGCGGGATAGCCGACGGGGATCAGCACGAACGGCCGCTCGTTTGCCGGTCGCTCGAGGATGCGCCGAAGGAAGCCCATCGGCGACGGCGTGTGCGTGAGCGCGACGAGCCCGGCTGCGTGCAGGCCGGCGAGTAGGAACCCGACCGCGATGCCGACCGACTCCTTCGCGTAGTAGTGCTTGCGCTTCGCGCCGTCTGCGCCGAGCCCGTACGCCTGCTCGAAGACCGCAATCAGGTAGGGCGCGTCCGTGAGGTGGTCCTTCACGAAGTCGGTGCCGAGCGGACGGAGCGCGTCCAGCCAGTCGGGCGGCGCGACCCGCTCGTAGAACTCCCGCTCGGCCTCCTCCGCAGCGTTGCGGATCCGCCGCTTCACCTCGGGGTCGGAAACGACGACGAACGTCCAGGGCTGGAGGTGAGCCCCGGACGGCGCCGTGCCGGCCGTTTCCACCGCATTCTGGACGAGCTCCCACGGCACGGGCTCGCGCGAGAACGTCCGCACGGAGCGCCGCTGCCGCATCAGCTCGAGGAACGCACGCGAGCGCGCGAGCGCCTCGTCGGCGGGCAGCGTTCGCGCGCTGAGCGGGACCGGGCGGTACTCGCCCACCGCGTCAGTAGCTCTGCACGGTGAGGTACGAGAGCGCCAGCGCGGCGACCGCCACAGCGGCGACGCCGGCGCTGCCGAGGAGTCCGGCGCGTCCGTACGCGGCATGCGAGCGGCCGAAGCGCGAGAGCGCCAAGCCGATCAACGCCCCACCGATGAGTCCTCCGACGTGGCCCCCCACCGAGATGTACTCGCGGAACGTGAACGTGATGATGAGGTTGAGGACGACGATCGACAGCGCGCTGCCGCCGAGGATGTAGTGCCGCTGGCGCTCGAAGACGAGCGCGGCGCCGAGGATGCCGAAGATCGCGCCCGACGCGCCGACGGTCGGCGTGCCGGCGTCGGTGAGCGCGAGCGCGCCGGCCGAGCCGGCGAGGCCCGAGACCAGGTACAGGGCGATGAAGCGGGCGCGCCCGAGCGCCTCCTCCATCCGGCCGCCGATCCACCACAGCATCAGCATGTTGATCAGCAGGTGGAACAGACCGCCGTGCAGGAACGTTGCCGTGATCAGCCGCCACCACTGACCCTCTGCCACGCCGATCAGCTGGCCCGCCGCGGGGTCGAACGCGCGGCCGATCAGGAAACCGTCGACGAACAGGTCGCCGCCGTTGCGCTCGAGCGACGCGCCCTGCGCGAGGTTGACCATGAACACGCCGACGTTGACGCCGATCAGCACTTTCGTGACGAGCGCGCCGGTGCCCTCGTAGCCGGCGCGCTTGACCTCGCGTCGCACGCGCGCGGCGCCCTGTGCCTGACCCGAGTGGTCCGGGCAGCGGATTCCCACCGGTGCGAAGACCATGCAGTCGGGGCAGATTCCGCGGCCGCACTCCGAGCACGAGACGCCGGTCTCGCGGTCCGGGTGGCGATAACAGGTCATCGTCGTGGCCACCGAAGTAGCGTAGTGGCCGTGCGCGTTCACGTGGCGTTCACGCCTGTGGAGGCGATCGAAGCTCACGTCGGCGTGGTCGTCGACGTGATGCGCGCGACGTCGACGATCACGCAGGCGCTTGCGTCCGGCTACCCGCGGGTGCTCGCCGCGCCGGGCATCGACGAGGCGCGCGGCGTGCGCGAGGCGCTCGGCGGAGGGCTGCTCGGCGGCGAGCGGAACGCCGTCCGCATCGAGGGCTTCGACGCGGGTGCGTCGCCGCGCGAGTTCCTCGACGGTCGTGACGTGCCGGTCATCTTCTCGACGACCAACGGGACGCGGGCGATCCTGACCGCCGTGCAGCACTGCGACGAGGTGCTGCTCGGGAGCCTGCTGAACGTGTCCGCTGTCGCCCGTGCGGTGCGCGAGCGCGGCCGCGACGCGACGATCGTCTGCGCAGGCTTCCAGGGCGCCTTCGCGATCGACGACGCCTACTGCGCCGGCCGGATCGTCGCGCTGGTCGACGGGTCGCGGACGGACGCGGCGGTGGCCTCGGAGGTGATCGCACGGACCTTCCCGAATGCGCTCGACGGGCTCAACGCCCGGACGTACGGTCCACCCGGCCTCGAGGACGACCTCGCGTGGTGCTCGCAGGTCGACACGATCGACGTCGTGCCGCGCTTCACGCGGATGGTCGGTGCGGCCGCCGAGCTGGCGCTCTAGCTGCCGCTCGTACCGGGTGGCTCCGGCGACTCGGGCCGGCGGATCTCGCCGAAGACGGCCTCGTAGCGCGTCATGTTTTCGTTGAGCGCGCGCAGCACGTCGAACAACACCGTCACCGGAATCTTCACGCGCGAGACGACCCGGCAGCCGACGCGGACGGGCGCGTCGGGATCCTCGGGCGTCTCGACCTGCGGCGGCTGCGTGACGCCGAAGTCGAGCGTGAACTCGTAGGCGGTGTGCCAGACGCTCAGGAAGTTCGCGTACACGCCCGCCTCGAGCTCCGGTGGCACCTGGATCTGGAACTCAGTGGGGCGCTCGTCCGGCTGGCTCATCCGAGACACGCTAAGCGCTTGACATGGGAACATGCGTTCGTGTAGAACATATGTTCCCATGATCGCCTGCCTGACCATCCCAGGGTTCGAGCTTCGCGCGGCGTTGCGATCGCGGCCTCATCTTGCGCGGCGCGCGGCCGCGCTCGCGCCGCTGCCGGGGCGCGAGCCGCTCCTCGGCCCCGTGACGGCGGCCGCCGAGGCGGCCGGTGTGAAGCCCGGTATGCGGCTGGGCGAGGCGCTCGCCACGTGCCCGTCGCTCGTGCTCGTCGAGCAGGATCCCGCGGGCGCCGACGACGAGTGGGAGGCGATCGTGCGGCGGCTCGAGGACTCGGGGTTTGCCGTCGAGTCGGCCGGGCTCGGCACGGCGTACTTCCAGACGGACGGCGTCGAGCGGCTCTACGGCGGCGTCAAGGCTGCGCTCCAGCGGGCGCTCGCGAGTGTCGGAGCGGGCTGGGACGCGCGCGTGGGCGCCGCTCGGCGGCGGTTTGCCGCACTCGCGGCGGCGAGCGTCGCACGCTCGGGACAGGTGCTCGTCGTCGCCGACGGCGACGACGCCCGCGACTTCCTCGCGCCGCTGCCGCTCACGCTCCTGCCGCTCGAGCCCGAGCGGCGCCAGGAACTCGAAGAGCTCGGAGTGCGCCGGGTCGGCCAGCTGGCAGCACTGCCCGGCGCCGCCGTTGCCGAGCGACTCGGACGGGACGGACGGACGGCCTGGAACCTCGCGCAAGGGAGGGGCCCGCGCGTGGTAGAGGGCCGCCGTCCGCCTGCCGAGCTCGTCGAGCGGCTCGAGTTTCCGGAGTCGGTTGCGAACGAGCTGACGCTCCGACGCGCATTCGCCGTGCTCGTCGACCGGCTGCTCGCCCGGCCGGACCGCGACGGCCGCTTCCTCCGCAAGATCGCGCTCGTCGCGCGGCTCGCCGGCGGCGGGTCGTGGCGCCGCACCGTGACGCTTCGCGATCCGACCGCCGAGCGCGACCGCGTCCGCGCGGCGCTCGGGCCGAAGCTCGCCGAATTGCCGGCGCCCGTCGTCCGGCTCACGATCGAGGCGGTCGAGCTCACGGAGTCGCGCGGCCAGCAGCTCGCGCTCGTCGCGCCGGAAGGCGAGGAGCTCGACGTCCGCCTCCGCGAAGGGCTCCGCCAGGCGCGGGCGAGCGCCGGCGGAGGCGCAGTCTGCACCGTCGTCGAGATCGCGCCGTGGTCGCGCCTGCCCGAGCAGCGAGCGCTGCTGGTTCCCAAAGACGCGTAAACGCGCCGCGAGCCGCGCTCGTGGAGGCGCACGCCGACGGGACGCCGCGACGCGTGAACGGTCAAGGCGTTGCACTCGTGCGCGAGGAATGGCGCGTGGTCGACCGCTGGTGGACCGAGGAGCCGGTGGACCGGCGCTACTTCGAGGTCGTGCTCGAGACGGGCCAGAACGTCGTCGTGTTCCGGGACGAGGAGCGCGGCGGGTGGTTCTCGCAGCGCGGTGCTTAGCCGCCGAAAGTCCGGCGCGCTGCGCGCGCGCCATGACGACTTTCGGCGGGGCTCGGAATCAGACGCGACTTCGCGCGGTGTGGCTGCGGCGGGCGAAGCCCGCCTCCGCCGGTGATCGGGGGCGGCGTGTCTAGTGAGGGACCGGCCCCGCGGGGGATTATCCCGTTCCGGTCGCGCCTCCGAGGCGCGCCGACGTACGTCGAGCTCCACGCACATTCGGCGTACTCGTTCCTCGACGGCGCCTCGCGGCCGGAGGAGCTGGCGGCGGCGGCCGCCGAGCTCGGCTACGAGGCGCTCGCGCTTACCGACCACGACGGCGTCTACGGCTCGCTGGAGTTCGCGCACGCCGCGAAGTTCTTCGGCGTCCGCCCGATCACCGGTGCGGAGGTGACGCTCGACGGCGGCGCTCACCTGACCCTGCTGGTCGAGTCAGCCCGCGGCTACGCCAACCTGTGTCGACTCCTCACGGCCGCGCATGCCCGCACGCGCCCGCTGCCAAGTAACAGTCTGTTACAAGGTTTCTCGACGGCGTACCGGGAGGCCCTGCCCCCGGCGCTCCCGCTCGAGACGCTGCTCGAGCTGAACGAGGGGCTCGTATGCCTGTCCGGCTGCGCCCGGCACGGGCTCGGCGTGCGCGACCCCAACACGGCCGCGCGCGTTGCCCGAGCGTTCGGCCGCGACCGCTTCTACGTCGAGCTCCAGCGGCCGTTCGGGCGCGGCGACACGCGCAGGAACGCGCTGCTGCGCGATCTCGCCGGCGCGCTCGGCGTTCGCACCGTGGTGACCGGGGGCGTTCATGCGCACCACCCGGCGCGGGCGTCGCTTCAGGACGTGCTCGTGGCGATCCGCGCGAATACGTCGCTCGAGGGGTGCGAGCCGGAGCGGCGCGGAAACCACGAGTGCGTCCTTCGGGCGCCGGCGGCGGTGGCGGAGCGCTTCCCGCTCGACCACGAGGCGGTCGCGCGTACCGCCGAGCTCGCCGCGCGCCTGGAGTTCGACGTGACCGAGGAGCTCGGCTACCGCTATCCGGATTTCTCCGAGGGTGACGAGACGGCCGACATGCAACTCGCCCGCGTCTGCGAACGTGCATTCCAAGAGCGCTACGCCAATTCCCGCTATCGCAGCCGCGCGCGAGCGCGTCTGCGAAAGGAATTGGCGCTGATCGGCGAGCTGCGGCTCGCCGGCTTCTTCCTGCTCCATCACGAGGTGCTGGAGCTGGCGCGTGAGGTCGCCCACGAGGTGCGGGGCCCGGGTTCGCCGCGCCGTTTCCTGCCGCCCGGCCGCGGCCGCGGCAGCTCGGTCGGCTCGATCGTCTGCTACCTGACCGGCCTCTCGCACGTCGACCCGGTCGAAGCCGACCTGTCGCTCGGGCGCTTCCTGAACCGCGAGCTGGTCGCCGTCCCGGACATCGACCTCGACTTCCCGCGCGACATCCGGGAGCGGCTGATCGTGCGCGTGATCGAGCGGTACGGGCACGAGCACACGGCGCTCGTCTCGAGCTTCGCTACGTACAGGTCGCGCGGCGCGATCCGCGATGTCGGGAAGGCGCTCGGCCTCCCGCACGCCGAGCTCGAGCGGCTCGCGCGCTTCTCGGACGGCTGGAACGCGAAGCAAGTCGCCGCCGAGCTCGCGCAGCTGCCCGACGCACGCGAGAAGGTGCGCTCCCCGCGCTGGCGCGCTTTCGCCGAGCTCTGCGCCGCGATCGCCGGCCTGCCGCGCCATATCTCCCAACACCCGGGCGGGATGGTGATCTCCTCACGGCCGCTCGTCGAGCTCGTTCCGGTCCAGCCTGCGGCGATGGCCGGCCGCCAGATCTGCCAGTGGGACAAGGATTCCTGCGACGATGCGGGCTTCCTGAAGATCGACCTGCTCGGGCTCGGCATGCTGTCCGCCGTCGAGGAGTGTGTCGAGCAGATCGCGCGGCTGCACGGCGAGCCGATCGACCTCTCGCGGATCCCGCTCGACGACCAGGACGTCTACGGCGAGATCAAGCAGGCCGACACGGTGGGGGTCTTCCAGGTCGAGAGCCGCGCGCAGATGCAGATGCTGCTGCGGACGCGCCCCGAGAACCTGGACGACCTCACGATCGAGGTGGCGCTCGTACGGCCGGGCCCGATCCAGGGCGGGGCCGTGCATCCATACATCGCGCATCGCGAGGCGCTGCGCCGCGACCCCGCCTTCGAGCCACCGGTCGATCACCCCCTGCTGGCCGAGCCGCTGCGCGAGACCCTCGGCGTCGTCGTCTTCCAGGACCAGGTGCTGGCGGTGGCGATGGCGCTCGCCGGGTTCAGCGTGGGGGAGGCAGAGGCTCTGCGCCGCGCGATGAGCCGCAAGCGTTCGGAGGCGGCGCTCGAGGCGCTGCGCGGGCGCTTCGTCGAGGGCGCACGACGCAACGGCGTCGACGAGGAGACCGCGCACCGCGTCTACGACAAGCTCGCCGCCTTCTCGGGGTTCGGCTTCCCGAAGTCACACGCCGTGGCGTTTGCGCTGCTCGCCTACCAGTCGGCGTGGCTGCGCCGCTACTTCCCCGCGGAGTTCCTCTGCGCGCTGCTGAACGCGCAACCAATGGGCTTCTATCCGCCGGCCACGCTCGTACGCGACGGCCAGCGGCGCGGCGTGGACGTGCTGCCGCCGGACGTCAACGAGAGCGAGGCAAAGTGCGTCGTCGAGTACGGCGTCGTGCGGGTCGGGCTGGGCTACGTCCGCTCCGTCGGGGAGGCGGACGCCGAGGCGCTGGTGAACGAGCGCGCCCGAGGCGGGCCGTTCGCCGGCGTGCGCGATCTCGCTCAGCGCGTTCCGCTCGAGCGGGACCGGCTCCGGGCGCTCGTCTCGGCGGGCGCCTGCGACTGCTGGGGACGCCCGCGCCGTGAGCTCCTGTGGGAGCTCGCCCTCGTCCCGCGCGCCGAGAGCGTGGGCGGCTCGGGCGGCGAAGAACGCCAACTCGCGCTGCCGCTCGACCCGACCGTCGAGACGCCCGAGCTTCCCGAACAGACCGTGTGGGAGCGCATGCTCGCCGACTACGGCGGGACGAGCATGTCGGTCGGGGTGCACCCGCTGGAGCTGCTCCGTCCGCACCTGTCCCGGGACCTGGTCCCGAGCCATCGCCTCGGCGACCTGGACCACGGCAGCGACGTTGCGGTCGCAGGCATGGTCGTCGCTCGGCAGCGTCCGGCGACCGCGAACGGGGTCGTCTTCATGCTCGTCGAGGACGAGCACGGCCATGTGAACCTGATCGTGCCGCCGCCGGTGTACGACCGCAACCGAGCCGTCGTGCGCGGCGAGCCGCTGGTGCTCGCGCGCGGGACGTTCGAGCGCGCCGGCCGCAATCGCAACGTCGTCGTCCGCCACATCGAGACGCTCGGCCCGCTCGCTCGGAGCGTCTCGAGGAGCGACACGGTCGGGACAGCGCTGCCGAACGCTCACCATTTCGGTCACAGGTAGACGGAGGGCCGCACGAGGCGGCCCTCGGAACCCGCTGCCGGGTCAGCTAGTCGTCGTCGCCGTGGTCGTGCGCGCCCGGGACCGCCCAGAAGATGTGCGTCACCTTCTTCGTCCCGTTCGCGTAATGCTCGACGATCGTCGTGTCGCTGATGCGATCGACGCGCTCCACCTTGCCCGGCTGGCCGGTCGCTGCAGTGGCGCTGAGCGTCGTCGATGAGTCGGTATGCGCGTAAATCGTCGCGAGCTGATCGTAGTCGTGCTTGTTCGGGCTCGGGTTGTCGAGCGCCCTCGAATAATCCATGCACGTGTCGAAATCGGCGCCCGACTCGTCCTGGTGGCCGAGCCCGAAGTCGTGTCCGACCTCCTGGCACATGACGTGCTGGCGCGCAGTTGCGCTGTACCTCTGGGTGTCGTTGAAGTACGTGTCGTTCATCTTGGCGAGCGCCTGCGTGATGTGGCTCCCGGAGATCCAGATCTGGGCGAGACCGAGCCAGCCGTTGTTGCCGTAGGCGGCGTTGCAGACCTCGGCGCGTCCCGCCGTCGGCCGACACTTGCGGCCGGCCGTGTTGCCGGCGACGACCTGCGTGTCCATGACCGTCGACTTCGACCAGTCGGCGGAAGCCGTGGTCAGGTGGCCGTCCCAGTGGCCGCTGACGTTGTCACCGAGGTTGACGGTGAACGGGTTCGACGTGCGAGCCCAGTGGTAGGAGCCCCACGAATGCGTAGCGGCCGCCGCCGGAACGAAGACGGCGAGAAGTACCGCGGCAACGCTCACGGCGAGCAGCGCGCGACGAAGCATATGACCCCTTCCTCGAACGTGGACGGAACATTTCTGATGGTACTCGGCATTCACGCGGTTGCCAAGCTCGGCTACGTGTCGCGGATCTCGAGCGCGAAGGCCGGAAAGCGCTGCGCTACGGCCCGGTTGAACGCTGCTTCATACGTCTCCGCCTGCTCGGGAGCGAGCGACGCGGCGTAGGCGTCTCGGAGCTCCGCGAGCAGCTCGGTACCCGTCTCGACGAGATCCGAGTAGTCGGCGTAGCGCTCCTCCGCGTCGTCACGGTGCGCCCTGTCGTAGGCGCGCTCGGCTTCGGCCGTGTCGCGCACGAGATCGGCGTGCTCGTCGGCGAACAGGTCGAGCTGGCGCCCTACCACGTCGCCGAACGGCGCTCGCCTCCGCATCGCTGCCACAGTAGCCTCGCGACGTGCCGCTGCTCGTTCGCACCTGGAACGTCTTCCACGGCAATGCGGTCCCCGTCGAGCGGCGCGCGTACCTCGCGGAGATGATCGAGCTCGCGACGGCCGACGATCCCGACGTTCTCTGCCTTCAGGAGCTGCCCGTCTGGGCGCTCGACCGGCTGGCGGACTGGAGCGGGATGCGCGTCCTGGCGACGGTCGCGCGGCGTCCCCGGCTCGGTCCCTTCCCGTCGACGGGCGAGCTTGGACGGCGCCTGACCGATCTGAACGCGGGCCGCTTCCGCTCCGCGTTCGCAGGCCAGGCGAACGCGATTCTCGTGTCGTCGCGCCACCGGGCCGACGCGGTCGACGAGATCGTCTTGAATGCGGCGTCCTTCCGGCGCGCGCAGGCGCGCTGGCTCGAGCTCGACGTCGCCGCGCGGCTGGCGTGGGCGAAGGAGCGGCGCGTCTGCCAGGCGGTGCGCGTCCGGCTCGTCGACCAGCGGACGGCGCTGGTCGCGAACTTCCACGCCACCGGGTCGCCGGACAAGCGGATCCCCGACGCAGAGGTCCTGCGCGCTGCAGCCTTCGCCCACGCCGTCGCACGGCCGGACGAGCTCTGCATCCTGGCCGGCGACTTCAACGTCGCGGCGCGTGTCTCGCGGACGCTCTGGGATCTGCGTGGGCCGGACTGGGCGTTTTCCGACCCGGGGCCGGGAATCGACCACGTCCTCGTCCGCGGCGCCGAGTCGCTGCCCGCGCGCCCCTGGCCGTTGCGTCGCCGTCGGCTCGGCCGGCGGCTCCTGTCGGACCACGCGCCCGTCGAAGTGACGCTGCCGTGACGTTCGACGAGGCGCGCGCGCTCTTTCCGGTGCTGGCGCGGTACGCGTACCTGAACGCGGGCAGCGTGGGGCCGATTGCGCGGCCGACGATCGCGGCGATGGAACGCGAGCTGCATCGCGAGCTCGAAGAAGGGCGCGGCGGCGCGGAGCGCTTCGAGGCGGTGGTGGAGCTGCGCCGGCGCGTGCGCGAGGCGCTCGCGCGGGTGCTCGGCGTCGACGGGGAATGCGTCGCCGTCACGTCGTCCACGACGGAGTCGTGCCGGCTCGTCGTCGCCGGTCTCGACCTGGGTGCCGACGACGAGGTCGTGACGACCGACGTCGAGCATTTCGGGTTGACCGGGCCGCTCGCAGCGAGCGGCGCCCGCGTGCGAGTTGCGGAGGTCCGCGACCGGCAAGCGGACGAGGCCTACGCCGCCATCCTGCGCGAGATCGGCCCGCGCACGCGGCTCGTGGCGCTCTCGCACGTTGCATGGACGACGGGCCACGAGCTGCCGGTCGGCGAGCTCGAGCAGGAGCTCACCGTGCCGCTGCTCGTCGACGGGGCTCAGTCGGTGGGGGCGATCCCAGTCGACGCGACGCCCTACGACTTCTACACGGTCTCGGGCCAGAAGTGGCTGTGCGGCCCCGACTCGACGGGTGCCCTGTACGTCCGTGAGCCGGAATCGCTCCGCGTCGCGGCGCCCAGCTATCTCTCGCAGGAAACCTACGAGCCGGACGGGTCGTTCTCGCCGAAGCCCGGCGCGGCCCGCTTCGATCCCGGTTGGACCGGCGGAGCGGTGCTCGAGGGCGTCCTCGCTGCGCTCGAGGTGGCGCCGGCGTGGCGGTACGAGCGCGCGAGCCAGATGGCCGCGCGCTGCCGCGAGCTCCTCGCCGAGCGCGCCGACGTCGTCACGGAGCCCGGCCACGCCACGCTCGTCACCTGGCGCGCCGAGGGCGACACCAAGCAGCTCGTTCAAGCGGCGCACGAGCAGGGCGTCGTGATACGCGAGCTGCCGCGTCTCGGCTGGCTGCGCGCATCGTGCGGCTGGTGGACGAACGAGGAGGATCTCGAGCGGCTCGTCGCCGCGGTCGCCTAGGCCGCGCCGGGGGTGTCCGCGGTCGCGGCGGTACGCAGGCCGAGCTCGGGTGCAATCGGACGGAGGGCCTCGATCACGTTGCGGATGTGCTCGTCGAGCTCGAGCCCGAGCAGCTCGGCACCCGCGTAGACCTCGTCTCGGTGAACGCCCGCCGCGAACGACGGCTGTTTGAGCTTCTTCCGCACCGACTTCGGCTCCAGCGTGTCGATTCCGTCCGGGCGTACGAGCCCGCACGCGTGGACGAACCCGGACAGCTCGTCGCATGCGAAGAGCGTCCGCTTGAGCGGCGTATCGCGCGGGAGGTCGAGGTGCTCGGCGTGCGAGAGGATCGCCTCGATCACCTCCTCGGGATAGCCCTCGTCGCGGAGGATCGGCGCGCCGTCCTGCGGATGCTTGTCGAGCGTGGGGTGGATCTCGTAATCGAAGTCGTGGAGCAGCGCCGTCACGCGCCACAGATCCTCGTCGTCGCCGTAGCGCCGCGCGTACCACCGCACGGCCGCCTCGACCGCGAGCGCGTGCCGGCGCAGCGCCTCGCTCGCCGTGTAGCGCGTCAGCGTCTCCCAGGCCCGCTCGCGCGTGAGCTGCACGTCGGTCAGGATAAGCCGCGCGACCGCCGAACCGGCGGGCACACTAAGCGCCGATGTCCGAGTTGACCCTCACCGACGCGGTCACCGAGTCGTTTCTCATCGAGGGCGGCCGGCCGCTCAACGGCCGTATCACCGCGTCCGGCAACAAGAACGGTGCCTTGCCGATCCTGGCCGCGTGCCTGCTCACGGCGGAACCCGTGACGCTGTACAACGTGCCGCGGATCCTCGATGTCGAGACCATGCTCGCGCTGCTCGAGCACCTCGGCGTGGAGGTCGGCTGGGAGGGCGCGAACGAAGTGCGAGTCCACGCCGCTGAGGTTGCGACGCACGAGGTGCACGAGGAGCTCGCGAGCCGCATCCGCGCGTCGTTCCTGCTGGCCGGCCCGCTTCTCGCGCGGATCGGTAGAGGCAGTGTGCCGCCGCCGGGCGGCGACGTGATCGGCCGGCGCCGCCTCGACCCGCACATCCACGCGTTCGCAGAGCTGGGCGCAGACGTCACGGTCAACGGTGGCTACCAGCTGCAAGCCCGTGATCTGACGGGCCGCCCGATTCACCTCGACGAGGCCTCGGTCATGGCGACCGAGAACGTGGTCATGGCGGCCACGCTGGCACGGGGCGTGACGACGATCACGAACGCCGCGTCGGAGCCGCACGTCCAGGACCTCTGTCGGTTCCTCGTCTCGCTCGGCGCGCAGATCGACGGAATCGGCTCGAACGTGATACGCGTGACCGGTGTCGAGCGGCTCGGCGGAGGTGAGCACCACATCGCCGCCGACCACGTCGAGGTCGGCAGCTTCATCGGCATGGCGGCGCTCACGGGCGGCGACCTGACCGTCGACGACGCCGTGCCGGACGACCTCGTGCCGATTCTGCCGGCGTTCGAGCGACTCGGCATCCGCGTCGACGTAGACGGCACGTCGGTGCGCGTCCCGCCCGGGCAAGAGCTCGTCATCCGGGACGACCTCGGCGGCGCCATCCCGAAGCTCGAGGACGGCCCCTGGCCCGCGTTCCCCGCCGACATGACGTCCATCGCCGTGATGGTCGCGACGCAGGCGCGCGGAACGATCCTGATCTTCGAAAAGATGTTCGAAAGCCGCCTCTTCTTCACGGACAAGCTCGTCTCCATGGGCGCGCGAATCATCCTCTGCGACCCACACCGCGTGGTCGTCACCGGTCCGACCAAGCTGTACGGCCAGCGCATGGCCAGCCCGGACATCCGAGCCGGGATGGCGATGCTGCTCGCCGCGTTGTGCGCGGAGGGAACGTCGACGATCGGCGACGCGTTCCAGATCGACAAGGGCTACGAGCGGATCGACGAGCGTCTGCGCGGCCTCGGCGCGCGGATAGAGCGCATCAGCGGCTACTAGCTCGGTACGCTCGCGGCATGGAGGAGACGCGCGACGGCCTGGGTGTCCGCGCCGCGCTCGACGGCTCGGGCACGAACGTCGCGACCGGCCTGCCCATCCTCGATTACCTCCTCGAGCTGCTCGCGCGTCACGCCGGCTTCTCGCTCCAGCTCGAAGTCGCGCCGGGCGGCGCCGACGCGGAGGTGGCCGCGGCCGGGCGCGCGCTCGGCTCAGCGCTTCGTGAGCAGCTCCACGACGCAGGCGTGCGCGGGCACGGCTCGGGCGCCGTGCCCGCGGACGAGGCGCTGGCGCACGTCGCGCTGGAAGCGTCGGGGCGGCCGCGCGTGGTGTCGAACGTCGATCTCACGCCCGCGCACGTCGGAGGTCTGCACTTCGATCTCGTCTCCCGCTTCCTACGCGAGCTCGCCGAGGGGGGCGGGCTCACGCTGCACGTACGGCTGATCGGCGGCGACGACGCGCAGCACGTGCTCGAAGCGATCTTCAAGTCGCTCGGCGTCGCGCTCGCGCAGGCGCGCCGGCCCACGACAAAGGAGTGACTATGGCCGAGAAGACCGTCATCCGGACGGAACAGGCGCCCGCGCCGTTCCAGGGAGCGCCGTACTCGCAGGCCGTGCGCGCCGGCGACCTGGTCTTCGTCTCGGGCCAGCTCGCCCTGCGTCCGGAACATGCCGAGATCGTCGGCGCGACGATCCAGGAGCAGACCGAGCAGGTCATGGCGAACCTGGCGGCGATCCTCGACGAGGCCGGCAGCGGTCTGGACCGTCTCGTCAAGACCACGGTCTTCCTCGTCGACCTCGACGACTTCGCAGGCATGAACGAGGTCTACGCGCGCCGCGTCGGCGACCGCCCGCCCGCTCGCGCGACCGTGGAGGTATCGCGGCTGCCGTCGGGTGCACTCGTCGAAATCGAGGCCGTAGCCGCGGTGTGAACCCGCCGGCAGCAGCATCGCTGCCGACATTGCCACACGGCACGGCGTCGTCGCCGCCGAACGAGGCGCGAGAATGTGAGCGTGGCGTGGCAGACGGTCGCGGACTACGTGCGCTCGCTCGGTCTCGACGCGTGGATGGTCGGTGGCGCAGTGCGGGACGAACTGCTCCGTCGGCCGGTCAAGGACACCGACTTCGTCGTTCCCGGCTTCGGCTTCGACGAGCTGAAACGCGTCCTCGCCGAGCACGGCCACGTCGAGGACCTCGTCGTGGGCGGGCAGAACGTCGGCGTGCGGCTCTACCCACGCGACGCGTCGGTGCGCGCGCTCGCGCCGGCCGGCGTGGAGTTCGCGCCGCCGCGCATCGAGGAGTCGACCGGCCCCGGACGGCACGACTTCGAGATCGTCGCGGACGGCTCGATCCCACTCGAGCAGGACATGGAGCGGCGCGACTTCACGATCAACGCGATCGCCAAGCGGCTCTCGACGGGCGAGGTGCTCGACCCGCTCGACGGACGCGGCGATCTCGAGCGGCGCTTGCTACGCACGACCGGTCCGACGAGCTTCCGAGACGATCCCTTGCGCATCGTGCGCGGCTTGCGATTCGTCTCCGAGCTCGACCTGGATGCCGACGAGCAGACGCTCGCCCAGATGCGCGAATGGGCGCCCCATGTTGCGCTCGTCTCCGGGGAGCGGATCGGCGGCGGGCTCGCAGCCGACAGTCGCGGCGAGCTGTCGAAGCTCCTGCTCGGTGCGCGGCCCGCGAAGGCGCTGCGGCTCGCGCGGGACACCGGCGTGCTCACCGTCGTGCTGCCCGAGTACGAGGCGGCGATCGGCTTCGACCAGGCGACGCGCTGGCACGAGCACCCGCTCGACGAGCACCACTTCGTGGCCGTTCAGGCGGCGGCCGACGCGGGCGCCAACCTGGCCGTCAGGCTCGCGCTGCTCCTCCACGACCTCGGCAAGCCGGCCGCCGCCTGGCGCGACGACCGGGGCCGGCTGCACTACTACGCGAACCCGGCGCTCGGCATGCGGGCGCACGAGGAGATCGGCGCGGAGATCGCATCGAACGTGCTAACTCGGCTTCGGTACCCGACGGAGCTGCGCGCTCGGGTGCGGCGCATCGTCCGCGAGCACGGCTTCTCGCCGCCCGAGGGCGATGAGCCGGTACGAGCCCGCCGGTTCCTGCGCACGCAGGGGGCCGCGCTCGCTCGCGACCTCGTCGTGCACAAGGAGGCCGATCTGCGCGGCAAGGGGCGTCCCGTGAACGAGGACCTGGAGCGGCTCGAGCGCTTCCGCGACCTGCTCGAGGCAGAACGCGAGAGCCCGTACCGCGTCGCCGACTTGGCCGTCGACGGCGACGACCTGATGGCGCTCGGCTACCGCGAGGGACCCGAGCTCGGGCGGGCGCTCGAGCGCCTGCTCGACGACGTGGTCGCCGACCCCGCCCGCAACAGGCGCGACTGGCTCGAGGCGCGAGCCGTCGAGCTGCTGGCGGCGTGATCCACTGGTCGGCACCCGGGCCGTACGAGGCCGTCTTCACGACCCGCGCCGGCGGCGTCAGCGAGGGGCCGTACTCCTCGCTGAACCTCGGCCGCATGACGGCCGACGAGCCGGACCGCGTCGACGAGAATCGCTGCCGCGCGTGCGCGGCGATCGGCGCCGACGCGGCCCGGCTGGCCCTCAACCGCCAGGTGCACGGCGCGCGGCCGAACCGGGCGCGCGCGGGCGGGCGTGGCGAGCCGGGCGACGCTCTGTGGACCCACGAGGCGGACGTGCCTGTGGCGGCGCTCACGGCGGACTGCGTGCCGATCGCGGTTGCGCGCATGGATGGCCAAGGACCCGCGCTTGCGGTCGTGCACGCGGGGTGGCGCGGACTGCTGGCCGGCATCGTGGAGGCCGCCCTAGGGACGCTCGGTAACGGCCGCGTGGCCGCGGCGCTCGGGCCGGCGATCGGCGCCTGCTGCTACGAGGTCGGGCCGGACGTCGCTGCGCAACTCCGTGACCGCTTCGGTTCGAGCGTGCTGCGGGGTACGCACGCCGACCTGCCGGCTGCCGCGGAGCGAGCGCTGCGCGAGGCGGGTTGCACGCGCGTCGAGCGCGTCGAGCTCTGCACCGCGTGCCATCCGGAGCTGTTCTTCTCGCACCGCCGCGACGGCCGCGTGACGGGCCGCCAAGGAGTAATCGGCGTTGTCGCCTGACGACGTTCGCGCACGCTACGACCGGATTCGCGCCGAGGTCGGCGCCGGCGTGACCGTCGTCGCCGCCACGAAGTACGTCTCGCTCGAGGAGATGGCGGTGCTCGCCGAGGCCGGGCTCGAGGTCGTCGGCGAGAACCGGGCCCAGGACCTCGAGCGCAAGCACGCCGTGTACGGCGACGCCTTCCGCTGGCACTTCATCGGTCACCTCCAGTCGAACAAGGCGAAGGTGCTGAATCGGATCTGCGAGCTCGTCCACTCGCTGTCGTCGCCATCCGCGGCGCAGCGGCTGGCTGTCCCGGCGCTCGTCGAGGTGAATCTCTCCGGCGAGCCGACGAAGTCCGGGATCGCCCCGGCCGAGCTCGACGCGCTGCTCGAGGCTGCCCGCGACGTCCGCGGGCTGATGACGATGCCGCCGCCCGCCGACGACCCGGAGGCGTCGCGGCCGTATTTCCGGCGGCTACGCGAGCTCGCCGACGAGCACGGCCTACGCGAGCTCTCGATCGGTACGTCCCAGGACTACCGCGTCGCCGCCGAGGAAGGAGCCACGCTCGTGCGGCTCGGATCCGTCCTCTACGGGCGTTCGTAACTGTCCACTCGGAGCGAACCCGTATCCGACGGACGAGCGTCATTCCGTAAGTAGCTCTAACATCCGGCGCGACATGGGACTCGCCGACGTCTGGAACCGCACGCTCGTGTACTTCGGCATCGCCGAAGAGGACGACGACTGGGACGAGGACGGGTACGCCACGCAAGAGGAGCTCGAGCGGACCTACGCCGAGCGACCGAACGTCCGCCGGCTGCAGCCGCGCCGACGGCGCGGCGAGTTCGAGGACTGGACCGAGCCCGAGCAGCAGGCCGCCCGGTCGCCGGCGCTCCGTTCGTCGCCGCTCCGCCGCGGCGAGCGCAACCTCGAAGTCGCGCCCGCGCCCGTGCCCGCGCAGGTGCACCTCGTCGTGCCGCGCTCGTTCAACGACGCCCAGCAGATCGCCGACCGGTTCAAAGAGGGCGTGCCGGTCATCCTCAATCTGCAGGGGACGGACTCGGAACTGTCGAAGCGTCTGATCGACTTCGCGAGCGGGCTCACGTACGCGCTCGACGGCGGCATGCAGCGCGTCGCCGACAAGGTCTTCCTGCTGACGCCGCGCAACGTCTCCGTCTCGGCGGAAGAACGGGCGCGCATGCTCGAGCGCGGTTTCTTCAACCAAGCGTAGGCACGGGCCACGGCCAGCGCAGCGCGTGCGACGGTCCCGCGAGATCGCCCCGGCAGGCGCGTCTCGCGGGGACCCGCAAGAGGCTGCGGAGGAGGAACGATCACGAGGCCGAACCCCTGACCGTGTGGCCGGTCTCGGCGGCATCGAGCTTGCTGGCGGACGCGATCGACTCCGTGGAGAACTTCGTCCACGTGTTCATCGCCGTCTACGTCCTTCTCATCTTCGCCTACATCATCACCTCGTGGATTCGGCTCCCGTACTCGCCGTGGCTCAATCGCATCCAGCGCTTCCTGTACGACGTCTGCGAGCCGTGGCTTCGCATCTTTCGGCGGATCCTGCCGTCGTTCGGGCCGCTCGACCTCTCGCCGATCATCGCGATCTTCGCACTCGGCGCGATCGACTACCTCGTGAGCGTCCTTCTGGAGCAGCTGCGATGAAGGGTGGTGGGTAGTGGCCATCGCGCCGGTGGAGCTACGCCATGTCCGCCTCCGCCGTTCGCTGCTCTTCGGCTATGGACGCCGCGCCGTCAACGAGCTGCTCGAGCAGGTGGCGGACAGCTTCGAGGACGTCTGGCGGGAGCGGGCCGACCTGCGCGACAGCGTCGAGCACCTCGAGCACGAGCTACGCCGCTACCGCGAGCTGGAAGCTCTTCTCCGCGAGACGCTCGTCTCGGCGGAGCGCTCGGCGCAGGACATCAAGGAGCAGGCGCACGCGGAGGCCGAGCTCATCGTTCGCGAGGCGCACAGCGCCGCACGCACGATCAAGCACGATGCGCTTGCGGAGCGCGAGCGCCTCGTCGGAGAGGCGCACCGAGTCCGGGCACTGCTCGCGACGGCGCTGCGGAGCATCGACGAGGCGGTCCCGCCCGTCGAGAGAGCCGCCTGACCGTTTAGCCGCCCCGCCCGGACCTATACTTTGTCGCGTGGGAGGGACGAGATTGCGGCTGCGGGTCGTGCCCGGGGCGGCGAAGCCCGGGGTCGTCGGACGCCACGGCGACGCGTGGAAGCTGCGCGTACGCGAGGCGCCCGACCGCGGTCGCGCGAATGACGCGGTGCTCGACCTGCTCGCCGGCACGCTTGTCGTGCCGAGGCGCGATCTGCGCCTGGTCTCCGGCCACGGCGCGCGCGACAAGGTCGTGGAGCTCGCCGGGATAACCACCGAGGAGATCAATCGCCGCCTTGCAGCGGCCGAGCAGGAAGGAACGCGATGAGCGAAGTCCCCACCGACCGGTTCCGCGAGGTGCTGGTCGCCGAACGTGACCGCGTTCAGCGGGCGATCGACTACCTCCATCATGAGAATTCCGGCTCGCTCGAGGAAGGTACGGGGGAGCTCGTCTCGGGCTCCGCCGACAACCACATGGGCGACTTGGCAACCGAGACCTTCGATCGCGAGCTCGACTACACGCTCGAGGACAACGCCGAGACCGTGCTCGCAGAGATCGACGCCGCGCTCCGGAGGATCGAGAACGGCACGTACGGCACGTGTCAGATGTGCGGGCGGCCGATCGACCCGGACAGGCTGGAGGCGCGACCGTGGGCGACGCTCTGCATCGACGATCAGCGTCGGCAGGAACGCGGTTGAGCCGACGCCAGGCCGAGCCGCGCGTGCGCGACGTCCGCGTCGGCTCCGCGACGGACGGCCTGGCTGCGGTGTCGCACGTCCCGGCGCTTTCCGCGCGGCGGCCGCACTGGCTCGCCCTCGGCGCGGTCGCGGGGGCGGCTGTCGCCGCCGACCAGGTGACGAAGCACGTCGTGACCAGCACGCTCGACCTCGGCGAAGACGCGCAGGTCCTCGGACCCGTCACCATCCACCACGTGCAGAACACCGGCATCGCGTTCGGCCTGCTCGGCGGGGCGACCCTCTTCGTCGCCGCCTTCACCGCGCTCGCACTCGCCTGGATGGCCGTCTTCTTCGCACGCTCGGGCGGCCGCCACGGTCTGCTGCCGGTCGCGCTCGGTTTCCTGATCGGCGGCAGCACATCGAACCTCGTCGACCGCCTGCGCCTCGGCCACGTGACCGACTTCCTCGACGTCGGCTTCTGGCCCGCGTTCAATCTCGCCGACACCTTCATCGTCACCGGTGTCGGCCTGTTCGTCCTCGCGCTCTTCGCCGCCGACCGGGCCGCCCGCCCGGCGCCGGTCGTGCGCCGGCGAGAGCCCGCGCGCACCACGCCGCCGCCACGCGACGTCGCGCAGATGCCGCCCGAGCGTCGTCGCGTGTCCGGCTGACCGGACGGTGCGGGTCGACGTGCCCGCAGCGGCCGCCGGCCTCCGCCTCGACCGCTTCCTCGCGGGCCTCCCGGAGGTCGGCTCGCGCTCCGAGGCCGATCGCCTGCTCGGCGCAGGCGTCGTGCGCGTCGACGGCGTCGAGCAGGCGCGCAGCCATCGGCTGGCCGGCGGCGAGACGATCGATCTCGCGATTTCGCGACCGCCCGACGACGCCCTCGTCGCCGAGGAACTGCCCCTGCGCATCGCCTGGGAGGACGAGCACCTGCTCGTCGTCGACAAGCCCGCAGGCGTCGTCGTCCACCCGGCTCCGGGCCACGCTCGCGGCACCCTCGTCCACGGTCTCCTCGCTCACGGGGCCGCCGGAGGAGAGGCCGGGCGGCCGGGGATCGTCCACCGCCTCGACCGCGACACCTCGGGGCTGATGGTCGTCGCCCGCTCGGAAGAGGCGCACCGCCGGCTCCGGGCGCTCGTCCGGCGGCGGGAGCTGGAACGCACGTACGTCGCGCTCGTGCGCGGCCGGCCGCGCTCCCGAGCGGGGAAGATCGAGGCGCCGATCGGCCGCGACCGCTCCGATCCGCTACGCCATTCGCTCGAGACCGATCGCCCGCGCGAGGCAGTCACGTACTTCGAGGTCACGCGGCTGCTCGACGGGTACGCGCTGCTGCGGGTGCGGCTCAAGACGGGCCGCACGCATCAGATTCGCGTGCATCTGGCCGCGATTGGACTGCCCGTCGTCGGCGACGTGCTGTACGGCTCGCCGGAGGCCGCGCTCGGGCGTCAGTTCCTCCACGCCTGCCGGCTCGCGTTCCCGCACCCGCTCGGCGGCGAGCGCGTGGAGGCCGAGTCGCCGTTACCAGCCGACCTTCAGAGCTTCCTCGACCGCTTGGCCTCGTAGAGCCGGGTGTCGGCCAGCTCGAACAGCGCCTCGGCGCTCGCCGCCTCGGTCGGGAAGTGCGCGCAACCGGCGCTGACCGTGAGCCCGTCCGGCACGTCATGGTCGGCAGCGAGGCTCGCGACGAGCTCGCGCAGGCGCTCGACGAAGATGCGACCGGCCTGCGGGTCGCTCTCCACGAGGCAGACGGCGAACTCGTCGCCGCCCGTGCGGCCGACGAGGTCCGACTCGCGCAGATCGTTGCGCAGCACGTCGGCCACACCGCGCAGCACGCGATCGCCGATCGGATGCCCGTACGTGTCGTTGATCGCCTTGAACCAGTCGATGTCGATGAAGACGAATGCCACGCCGTGTCCGTAGCGGTGCGCGCGCTGGAGCTCACTGCGCACTTCCTTCCAGAACGTCTGGTGGTTGAGCAGGCCGGTGAGCGCGTCGCAGCGGGCGCGCTCGGCGAGCTCCTCGGTCGCGCGGTCGAAGAACGCCACCGCGCACTCGATCACGAGGCGGTCGAACGCCGAATCCAGGCGGTGCTCGACGAGGAGCGGGTCGACCGCGTCGAGGAGCTCGCGGCGCTGCGACAGGGCGCGCCACAATACGCGGCGTAGCACCAGGAACTCGGTGAGCACCTCACGCGGCGCGAAGCCGAGCTCCTCACGGCGGCGGGCGTGCTCACGCCCGAGCGCTAGGAAGGGGCTCTCAGGAAGGAGCCGCGATGGCTGCGGATCGGCGATCTCCCGGGCGAGCTCGGCGATGAAGGACGGTATGTCGCCGAGGCGGCTGAGCGCGTCGAGCTCGGCGAGGCTCGGCAACGTCTCCCCGGCGAGACCCTCCTCGACTGCCTCGAGCGCCAGCTCCCAGGCGGCCTCTCGCAGGCCGTTCGCGAGGGCCTCGAGCGGTGTTTCGATCTGGATGCCGATGAGACTCATCTCGGTTCTCGTCATCGACGCGGGGCCTGTCCCCCTTTAGGGGGACTCCGACCAAATCCCCCTTTCGGGGGAGGACGGCCGTCGAACGGTTACACTCCTTCGGATCCGTACCCGTCCCGGCGGAAAGGACGGGGTGGCGGTGCCGGCCTCTCGCACGCCGGTTCCACCCGAGTCTCCGCCGGCTGCACCGCAACCAACCGGAAGGAGGCCTCGTGCCCGTCGTCTCGATGCGAGAGCTGCTGGAGGCCGGCGTGCACTTCGGCCACCAGACGCGCCGCTGGAACCCGAAGATGAGGCGCTTCATCTTCGCCGAACGCGGCGGTATCTACATCATCGATCTCCAGCAGACGCTGGAGCTGCTCGAGGAAGCGCACGGCTTCGCGCGTAACGTCTCGGAGCGCGGCGGCTCGGTCCTCTTCGTCGGTACCAAGAAGCAGAGCCAGGACGCGATCGCCGAGCACGCACGGCGCGTCGGCATGCCGTACGTGAACCACCGCTGGCTGGGCGGGCTGCTCACCAACTGGCGGACCATGGCGGCGCGCATCGAGCGCCTCCACGAGCTGCGCCGCCTGCGCGAGGAAAGTCAGCTCGAGCTCCTCCCGGCCAAGGAGCGCATCGCGATGCTCTCCGAGCTCGAGAAGCTGGACGCGAATCTCGGCGGCGTCGCCGACATGCGGCGGCAGCCCGACGCCGTCTTCATCGTCGACCTCCGCAAGGAGCAGCTCGCAGTGCGCGAGGCGCGCCGGCTCGGGCTGCCGATCATCGCGCTCGTGGACACGAACTGCGATCCCGACGAGGCGGACTACGTGATCCCCGGTAACGACGATGCAATGCGCTCGTGCGAGCTCGTCACCCGCGTCATCGCCGGCGGGATCGACGCGGGGCGCCAGCGGGCGACCGTCGAGGAGTTCGCGCCTACCGACGTCGGCACGCCGCCCGGCGACGAAGAGCCGAGCGTGGAGGAGGTCGCCTCCGACCCGCAGTACGAGAAGGTCGGCGCGCGCGAGCATGCCGAGCAGGACGCGACCACCGGCGAGGAGGAGAGCCCATGACCGAGATCTCGGCCGCGCTCGTCAAGGAGCTCCGCGACCGCACCGGCGCGGGGATGATGGACTGCAAGCGCGCGCTCCAGGAGACGGGCGGCGACATCGAGGCGGCGCAACGGCTCCTCCGCGAGCGCGGCATGGCGCAGGCGGCCAAGCGAGCGGGCCGCGCGACGACCGAGGGGCGCGTGGGCTACCTGGTCGCCGACGACGGCAGCACGGGCACGATAGTCGGCCTCGGCTGCGAGACGGAGCCCGTCTCCAAGAACGACGAGTTTCTCGCCTTTGCCGAGAAGGTCTTGAGAGCCGTCGACGCCGAGGGCGTCGAGGCCGCCGAGCGTTTCGACGAGGAGCGCCAGCAGCTCGTCGCCAAGCTCGGCGAGAACATCGCCCTCGCGGGCGCCGCGCGCTTCACGGCCGTCGACGGCAGTCGAGTCGACGGGTACGTGCACCCGCCGGCCAACAAGCTGGGCGTGCTGGTCCAGCTCCGCGGCGGCGACGGCCAGCTCGCGCGGCAGACGGCGATGCACATCGCCGCGTCGGCTCCGCAGTGGGTGAGCCGCGAAGACGTTCCCGAGGCCGTCGTCCGGTCCGAGCGCGAGATCTTCGCCAACTCGGACGAGGTGCGATCGAAGCCCGAGCAGGCGCGTGAGAAGATCGTCGAAGGCATGCTCAACAAGCGGTTCTTCGCGGCCCACGTGCTGACCGACCAGCCGTGGATCCACGACACGGGCAAGACGGCCGGCCAGGTGCTCTCCGAGGCGGGTGCCGAACTGCTCGAATTCGAGCGGATCGCGCTCGCGGGCTGATGGCGGTCCACTCTGAGACGGCAATGCCCGCGGGGCGCACCGCCACGCCGTTCGAGCGGGTGCTTCTCAAGCTCTCGGGTGAGGCGCTGATGGGGGACGAGGATTACGGACTCGACCTCGCGCGCATCGAGAGCATCGCTCAGGAGGTCGTGACCGTCCAGGAGAGCGGCACGCAGGTCGCACTCGTGGTCGGCGGCGGAAACATCTACCGCGGCATCGCCGCTGCCGCGGAGGGTATGGATCGCGCCACTGCCGACTACGCGGGGATGCTCGCGACCGTGCTGAACGCGCTCGCGCTGCAAGACGTCCTCGAGCGGCGCGGCGCGAAGACGCGCATCCAGTCGGCGCTCGGCATCCCGGAGGTGGCCGAGCCGTACATCCGGCGTCGCGCCATCCGTCACCTCGAGAAGAACCGCGTCGTCATCTTCGCGGCCGGGACGGGCAACCCGTTCTTCACGACCGACACGGCGGCGGCGCTGCGTGCCCTCGAGATCGGCGCCGAGGCGATCCTCATGGCCAAGAACGCCGTCGAGGGGGTATTCGACGGCGACCCGCGCGACGATCCGGGCGCGCGGTTTCTGCCGTCGCTGACGCACCGCGAGACGATCGAGCGCGGCCTCAAGGTGATGGATACGACGGCGCTCTCGCTCTGCATGGACAACCACCTGCCGATCTACGTCTTCGAGCTCGTCCAGGGCAACATCGAGCGCGTCGCCCGCGGCGAGCGAGTGGGGACGATCATCGCCACGCCCCGCGTGGAGGAGGAACCCGATGATCGATGAGCTGATCTCCGACGCGGTGCGGCGCATGGACCAGTCGGTGGAGCACACGCAGCACGAGTTCAACACGGTGAGAACCGGGCGAGCGTCTGCGGCATTGCTCGACCGGGTGCAGGTCGAGTACTACGGGCAGAAGACGCCTCTCAAGCAGCTGGCGACCATCAACGTGCCCGAGCCGCGCCTCCTCACCATCCAGCCGTTCGACCCGAGCTCGCTGCGCTCGATCGAACGCGCCATCCAGGAGTCGGAGCTGGGTCTGACCCCGTCCAACGACGGCAAGTTGATCCGGCTGCCGATCCCGCAGCTGACCGAGGAGCGTCGCAAGGAGCTCGTCAAGGTCGTCCGGCACCTGGCGGAGGAGGGCCGGGTCGCGGTGCGCAACGTACGGCGCGACTGCATGCATCACTTGAAGGAGCTCGTCGACAACGGCGACGTCGGAGCCGACGAGGAGCACCGGGCCGAGGAGCGCGTCCAGAAGCTGACCGACGAGCACGTCGCCAAGATCGACGACCTGCTCAAGCGCAAGGAAGCGGAGATCCTCGAAGTGTGAACGTAAGGGAACCGCCTGGTTCCTGCACGAGCTCCAACCGCCTCCTCGTTTCTTTGAGCCACCGCCGCCCGCGCCGAGCCCGGGTCGGCGCCGACACGCCTCGGCCGATCTTGCAGCGACTGTCCGCGAACCGGGACTGTCCCGTTCCGAGCCCGGCGTGCTGCGGCGCTTTAGGGTGCCGCGAGTGAGCGAGAAGGCCGCGACGGCGGTCGCGATCATCCTGGACGGGAACGCGCGCTGGGCGTCTCAGCGCGGGTTGCCCGTCGCCGAGGGGCACCGGGCCGGCACGCGGGCCGTACGGCGGACCGTCGAGGCGGCCATCGACCTCGGCGTACGCTCGCTCGCCCTCTACGCGTTCTCCACGGAGAATTGGGCGCGCTCGCCGGAAGAGGTCGGCGAGCTCATGGAGATCTTCGGCGAGACGATCGAGCGCGAGCTCCCGGAGCTCGCGGCCCAGGGCGTCCGCACGCGGTTCATCGGGCGGCGCGACCGCGTGCCGGACGAGCTGCGGGCGCAGATGGAGGAGCTCGAGCGTGCGACGGAGGCCAACGACCGGCTGGCGCTCTGGATCGCGTTCGACTACGGCGGTCGCGCGGAGCTGGTCGAGGCGGTAAGGCGCCTGGTGGCGGCGGCGGTGACACCGGAGGAGGTGAACGAGGAGCGCCTCGCCGCGTGCCTCTACGCGCCGGAGATGCCGGACC
>JACVRM010000105.1 GCA_014534415.1 Thermoleophilia bacterium
AGCGGGCGGAGGCGGAGTTCGCCGGCCGCGAGCGGTCGCTGGAGGAGACGGCGCAGCAGGCGGCGGAAGCCTCGCGCGAGGCGACCGCGCGGCTCGAGAAGGTGCGTGCGGAGCTGGATGCCGCGAGCGCGGATCTCGCCGGGCGGGAACAGGAGGCCGCCGAGCGCGAGCGCCGGCTCGCAGACCGACAGACCGAGCTCGAGAGGCGGCGCGCCGAGACGGCGGCCGCGGGCGAGACGCTGGCGCGGGAGCGTGAGGCGCTCGCCGCGGAGCAGAAGGAGCTGGGCGGGCGCGAGGAGGAACTCGCGTCGCGGCGCGACGTGCAGCGGCGCCTCACCGACGAGCTGGAACGGGCCGCGCAGGCCCGCGAGCGCGAGCGCGCCGAGAACGAGCGCGTCAAGGCCGCGCTGGCAGAACGCGAGCGGGAGCTCGACGCGCTCGAGCGGTCACTGCGCGAGCGGCTCGCCGCCCCGCCCGAGCCCGCGCCGGCGCTCGAGCCGTTGCCGGTCGCGCCCGCCGGCGCCTTCACGATCGAGCGCCTCGAGCGGCTCGTCGACGAGCATGAGGCCGACCATCCGGAGCGCGCCGAGGAGTGGCGCGCCTACGTCGCCTTCCTGCGCGACTTCGCGCGCGCCGACGGCGGGTTGCCGCCCACGTTCGACGGCCTCGTGCAAGAGGTGTTCGGCGAGGTGCTGGGCTAGCGTGCCCACGTGCTGAGCGAGCCCGGCGCGCGGTCACCGGCGGCCGCGGACATCGCAGAGGATCGGCCGGCCGTCGTGCTCGGTCTGCTCTGGGCCGGACTCTCGTTCGCCCGCAGCCTCGGTCGTACGGGCGTCCCCGTTACCGGGATCAGCATGCACCCGCACGAGTTCGGCATCCGCTCGCGCTACCTCACCGACGTGGTGCGCGCGGACGGCGACGCGGCCGCGCTCGCTGGGCTGCGCCGGGCCGCGGCGGACGGCCCGAAGCCCGTCCTGCTGCCGGAGCGCGACGACCATGTCGAGCTCGTCCTCCGACACTGGGACGAGCTGGCGGCGCTCTACGAGGTGCCGCTGCCGCCGGACCCGGGCATAGCGCACCGCCTGCGACGCAAGGAGTCGCTACCGGCCGAGGCCGCTCGCGCCGGCGTGGCCGCGCCGGCGACCGTGACGGCCGACTCGGAGCGGACGCTCCTCAGCCTGGAGCTCCGCCCGCCCTACCTGCTCAAGCCGGTGGAGGGCCAGGCGTTCGCAGGCTCCTTCGGCCAGAAGGTGCTCGTCGCGGAGGACACCGAGTCGCTGGTGGCGGTGTGGCGCGAGGCGCACGCCCGCGGGTTCGGGACCGTCGTCCAGGAGCTCGTGCCCGACGCGCACGAGCACATCTGGTCGCTCTTCGCGTACATCTCCCGTGGCGGCCGCCCGCTGGCGACCGTCACGGGGCGGAAGGTGCGCCAGGGCCCCGTCCGCTTCGGCACGAGCGCGGTCTTCGAGACGCGGCCGCAGCCGCGCGTCCGCGAGCTCGGCGTCCGGCTGCTCGAGACGGCCGGCTACCGCGGCTTCGGCCACGTCGAGTTCGCCCACGACGCCCGCGACGGCGACTTCAAGGTACTCGAGGTGAACACGCGCGTCCCGATGTGGGCGGGCGTCGCGATGAGCCGGTTCCTCGACACGGCGCGCATCGCCTACGACGACCTCTGCGGCCGGCCGGAGCCCGAGCCGCGCCACTTCGACGACGAGGTGTCGTGGAGCTTCCTCGCGAAGGACGTGTGGGTCTCCGTCGGCATGGCGCGGCGGCGCGAGCTCGGCCCGCGCGCCTTCCTGCGCCCGTACCTGCGCCGTAAGAAGGCGCGCGCCGTGCTCGCCGCCGACGATCCGCTGCCGGCGCTCGCCGTCCCGGCGTATCTGAGCTCGAAGCTTGGTTGACCGCGCGTCGTGAGAGTCGCGTTGCTCGATCCGCCGAGCTTCACCGTGCCGTACGACCACGAGCTGGCCTCGGCGCTGGCGCGCCGCGGGCACGACGTGACGCTGCTGGCCTCGCCGTTCGCCTTTGGTAACGTGCCGGAACCGGCTGGTTACCGCCGCGAGGAGGTTTTCCTGCCGCTCTCCTCCCGGCTCGTCCGGCGTGCGCCACGCTCGCGCTTGCGGCATCTGCTGAAGGGCCTCGAGTACGCGCCGAGCGCGGCCCGGCTGGTGCGGCGCGTGCGGGCGCTGCGCCCCGACGTCGTGCACGTGCAGTGGCTCGGCGCCGCGCGCCTCGACATCCACTGGCTACGGCGCCTCGTCGGCCGCTACCCGCTCGTCCTGACCGCGCACGACGTCGTACCACGGCAGGAGCGCAACATGCAGGCGTGGGGGGAGGTGCTGGCGGGCGCCGACCGCGTCGTCGTCCACTCAAACCGCGCGCGCGAGCGGCTCGTCGCCCTCGGTGTCGCGCCCGAGCGGCTCGTACGGATCCCGCACGCCGTCTTCGACGCGGCTGCGCCCGAGCGGCCCGAACGGCCAAGCGGCGCGACGCTGCTCTTCTTCGGCCTGATCCGGGAGTACAAGGGTCTGGCCGAGCTCATCGAGGCGCTGCCGGCGATCGCGCGCCGCATTCCCGGCGCACGCCTCGTCGTCGCCGGCGATCCCGTCGACCCCGTCGAGCCGCTCCGGCGGCGCGCGTCCGAGCTCGGCGTGGTGGACCGGATCGACTGGCGGCTCGGCTTCCTGGCCGACGAGGAGATTGCGCCGCTGATGCGCGACAGTACGCTCGTCGTGTTGCCGTACCGGCAAATCGACTCCTCGGGCGTCCTCGCGACCGCGCTCGGCCACGGCCGCCCCGTCGTCGTGTCGGACGTCGGCGCGCTGCCCGATCCGGTACACGATTTCGGCGCAGGTCGGGTCGTCCCGCCGAACGACCCGGGCTCGCTCGCGGAGGCGTGCGCCGAGCTACTGGCGGACGGAACGGCGCTCGACCGCGCGTTCGAGGGCGCGCAGGCGGCCCGCCGGACGCTGACCTGGGAGGCGGCCGCCGCCGAGCACGAGCGCGTCTACGAGGAGGTCGCGCGGTGAGGCGCAAACGGCTCGTCAAGCGCGTCGCGGACCGGGCGCTGGCGGCGGCCGGGCTCGTGGTCGTCTCGCCGCTACTCGTGGGGATCTCGGTCTGGGTGCTGCTCGAGTCGGGCCGCCCCGTCTTCTTCCTCCAGCCGCGCGCGGGCAAGGACGGGCGGCCGTTCCACATGCTCAAGTTCCGGACGATGCTCCCGAACGCCGTCGAGCTCGGCCGGGAGCTCGGGCTCAGCGACGACCCCTTCGGCGTGATCCCCGACGACCCGCGCATCACGCGCAGCGGGCGCTGGCTGCGGCGGACGAGCCTCGACGAGCTGCCGCAGCTCTGGAACGTGCTGCGCGGCGAGATGAGCCTCGTCGGCCCGCGCCCCGACCTGCTCGAGCAGGTCGCGAACTACACGCCGGCAGACCGCCGCCGCCTCGCCGTGCTGCCCGGCATTACCGGCTGGGCGCAGATCCAGGGCCGTGACGAGATCCCGTGGGACGAGCGCTTCCGGCTCGACGCCTGGTACGTCGAGAACTGGTCGCTCGCGCTCGATGCTCGGATTCTCGCGCGGACGTTCTCGCAGCTCGGCCGGCCCGATCCCGAGCCCGTCGAGGATCGCCTCAACATCGAGCGCGCGAGGGCATCGCGCGCCGCGGACGAGTGAGGGAGGTCGACCCGGCCGTCTGGGACGGCCTCCTCGCGGAGCTCGGCTACACGGACGCCTACCTGCGCCGCTCGTACGTCGAGAGCACGTGCGTTCTCGAGCGGGGCCGGCCGGTGCTGCTCGAGCACGACGGCGCCGCGTTTGCCTGCGTCGTTCGCGACGAGCCGCCCGACGTGGTCACGCCGTACGGCTACGGCGGGCCGGTCGGCGCCGCCGCCGCGTTCTGGCCGGCGTACGAGGCGTGGTGCCGCGGGTCGGGCGTCGTCACCACGTTCGTCCGCTTCCATCCCCTCTTCGCGAACCAGCGCGGCGCACCGCTCCACGTCGAGCGGCTGGCGCCGACGATCGCGTGGCGGCTCGACGGCGACCTGCTCGCCGGGATGCACTCGAAGCACCGCAACGCCGTCCGCAAGGCGGCCGGCGCGGGTCTCGAGGTGCGCGCGGCGCAGGGGCTCGGCGAGTTTCGGCCGCTCTACGAGGAGACCATGCGGCGCGCGGGCGCGACGCCGTTCTACTTCTTCTCGCCGGCGTACTGGCGCGCCCTCGCCGGGCTGGGCGACGCGCTCGCACGCTTCGACGCCGTGCGCGGTGACGAAGTCGTCGCGAGCGCGCTGTGCCTGGCCACGCCGCCGTGGTTGCACTACCACCTCGGCGCGACGGCGGAGGCCGGCCGCGCGCTCGGCGCGACGACGCTCCTGCTGTACGAGACCGCGCGCTGGGCGCAGGAGCGCGGCTACGCGCGCTTTCACCTCGGCGGCGGCCTAAGTGGCAAGCGCGACTCGCTGCACGAGTTCAAGCGGCGCTTCGACCCGGGCGGCGAGCTGGAAGCCGCGATCGGCAAGGCCGTCCACGACCCGGCCGCCTACCGCGCCCTGGGCGGCGACCCCGACGACCTGCGCGGCTTCTTCCCCGCCTATCGCCGCTCGCGTTCTGCAGGGGCGCGAGCGAGTTAGTGGCTGTCAGCCACTAACTCCGTGCGGCCCTGCGCGCGCTCGGGTCGGTAGCCTCACGCGCCGTGCTGCTGAAGGGCCTCTTTTGGGGCAGCCTCGGCGCGCTCGCGTGGACGCACGCCGGCTACCCGCTCGCGGCGGCGGCGCTGGCCCGCCTGCGCCCGCGGCCCGTTCGCACGCGCGGGATCACGCCCGACGTGACCGTGATCGTGCCGGCGCACGACGAGCAGGACGTGATCGAGCGCCGCCTCGACAACCTGCTCGCCCTCGACTACCCGCCCGACCGCTTCTCGATCCTCATCGCCTCGGACGCCTCCACCGACCGAACCGACCAGCTGGTCGAGGCCGCCGCGGCGCGCGAGCCGCGCGTCCGGCTGCTCCGCTGCCCGCGCGGCGGCAAGCTTGCGGCGCTGAACCGCGCCGTCGCCGACACCGAGACCGAGATCGTCGCGTTCACCGACGCGAACGCGACCTGGGAGGGCGACGCGCTGAGCAAGCTTGTCCGCAACTTCGCCGATCCCGACGTGGGCTACGTCTGTGGGCAGCTGCGTCTCCTGGCGCCCGACGGCACCAACCGAGAAGGCCTCTACTGGCGCTACGAGATGTGGCTGCGCGAGAGCGAGTCGGCGCTCGGCTCGATCACGGGCGGCAACGGCTCGATCTACGCGGTGCGCCGGTCCGACTACGTCACGCACCGCTTCGGTCACGACCTCGGATTGCCCGACGCGATGGTCAAGCGCGGCCGCCGCGCGGTGTACGAGCCGGAAGCGGTCGCCTGGGAGCCGCCGCCGCCCAACCTGGAGGACGAGTACGGCCGCAAGGTGCGCATGTTCCCGTGGGCGTGGCAGCACCTCTTCGAGGGCGGGATGCTGCGCGGCGTCCCGCCGCTCTACCTCGCTGCGCTGGTCTCCCACCGCGTGCTCCGCTACGGCAGCGGCGCGCTGCACGTCGTGCTCCTCGCGTCGAGCGTTGCGCTTGCGCGCAACGGCCCGGTGTACGCGGGCGCGCTGGCCGCCCAGCTGGCGTGGCTCGCGCTTGCCGCCGCCGGCCGCCTGCGCCTGCCCGTGCCCGCCGCCGGGCTCGCGTACTACTACGCGCTCGTCACGTGGGCGACGCTCGTGGCGCTCGGGCGCTACGCCCGCCACGGCGTGCCGCCTGTCTGGGAGAAGGCAGCAGGTACCCGGTAACCGATCCGCGGCGGCGGATTGGCTACAGTCGCCGCGATGAGCGTCCAGCGCGAGCTCCCGCGCCGGCGGCGCGAAGACCTCGATCTCGATCTCGACGCCGAGCAGGAGGTCGACGTCCGGCGCTACTGGAGGGCGATCGCAGCGCGGTGGTGGATCCCGCTCGCCGGCCTCGCGCTCGGCCTCGCGCTCGGCTACGTGCTGGCCGTGGGCGGCAAGCAGGTCTATCGGGCGGAGGCGACCCTGAGTCTCGGCACTCCTCTGACCCCTACCTCGAACAACCAGATCCCGAGCTTCCAGACACACCCGAGCGTCGTTCGTGAGATCGTCAACTCGCAGTCGGCCCTCCGGCGGGCGGCCGCGCAGGCCGGGCTGCGTGTCGACCAGCTCCGCGGACGGGTCTCGACCCAGGCGATCGGCGCCGGCGCGCGCCGTCCCGCCACCGGGCAGGCGCAGTTGACCGAGATCTCGGTCACCGGCGCCAACCGGCGCAAGACCGCTCGGGCCGCCAACGCTCTCGCGGCGATCGTCATCGACGACGTCTCGGGTTACGTGAACGCCAAGATCGCAGCGCTCGAGCGCGAGCTGGAGGCCCAGCAGAACCGCATCGAGGCGCTCGACCGGCGAATCGCAGCGTTCGATCGCGCCGTCCGCGAGTCCGGTGACCTTCCGCCGGTCGAGCAGCTCGTGCTCGTGACGCAGCTCGGGAACCTCGAGGAGCGCCGGGCTGTCGCGGAGGAGAGCGAGCAGGAGACGACCACGCTGCTCGCGCTCGCGGAGAACTTCGAGAAGGCGCAGGTGATCGAGCGAGCTGTCGCCTTCAAGACGACGGCGCGCTCCAAGCGCAACTCGATGCTCGTCGGCGCCCTGCTCGGCCTCCTGCTCGGCGCGCTCGTCGCGCTGCTGTGGGAGCCCGTGGCGCGGCGCGTTCGCGACTGATGCTCGACGCCAAGCGCGTGGCCGTCGTCGTGCCCGCGCACGACGAGGAGCGCCTGATCGCGGCCACGCTCGCCGGCGTCCCCGAGTTCGTCGACCGCGTCTACGTCGTCGACGACGCGTCGGGGGACGGCACCGCGGAACAGGCGCGCGCCGGCGGCGACGGCCGCGTCGAGGTCGTCCGACACGACGACAACCTCGGTGTCGGCGCCGCGATCGTGACCGGCTACAAGCGCGCGCTGGCCGACGGCATCGACGTCACGTGCGTCATGGCCGCGGACGGCCAGATGGACCCCGCCGATCTGGAGACGCTCGCCGGCGCCGTCGCGCGCGGCGAGGTCGACTACGCGAAGGCCAACCGGCTCTTCACCGGCGAGGCGTGGCAGCTCATCCCGCGGTCGCGCTACCTCGGCAACGCAGTGCTCTCGCTGCTGACCAAGGTCGCCTCCGGCTACTGGCACGTCGCCGACTCGCAGTCGGGCTACACGGCGATCTCACGCCAGTTGCTCGAGCGGCTCGACCTGGACCGCCTGTACCGCCGCTACGGCTTCCCCAACGACATGCTCGTACACCTGAACGTCTGGAACGCACGTGTCCGCGACTTCCCGTCCCGGCCGATCTACGGTGTGGGCGAGCGCTCGGGCATCCGCCTGCGACGTGTCGTGCCGGCGATCTCGTGGCTGCTCGTGCGGCGCTTCTTCTGGCGGCTGCGCGAGAAGTACGTGATCCGCGACTTCCACCCGCTCGTCTTCTTCTACGTGCTCGGCTTCCTGCTCACC
>JACVRM010000021.1 GCA_014534415.1 Thermoleophilia bacterium
AGCGAAAAGCGCGCGCGCGGTAAGAAGTCTGTTAACGCCGCCGGGCGGCGCTCCGCCGCCCGGCTCCTACAATCGGCGCCGCGTGGAGACGACGGCGCGCCACCTTGCGCTGCTCACCGAGACGATCGCGGCCGTCAACTCCACGCTCGACCTCGAGGAGGTGCTCGCGCTGATCGCGCGCAAGGTTGCCGAGGCGCTCGAAGCGGACGCGTGCTTCGTCTACCTCTACGACGAGCGCACCGACGAGCTCGTCCTGCGAGCGACGCACGGGACGCGCGTCGAGGAGATGACGAATCGTCCGCGCATGCGGCCCGGCGAGGGCATCACCGGCTCGGCTGCGGCCGCGCGTGAGCCGATCATGCTCTCGGCGCAGGCCCACCTGGATCCGCGCTTCAAGGCGTTTCCCAACCTGCCCGAGGACGAATACGAGTCGATCCTCGCCGTTCCGATTCTCATGCGCGACAAGCTCGAGGGTGCCCTCAACCTGCGCACGCGCGAGCCGCGCGAGTTCACCCGCGCCGAGATCGACCTGCTGCTCGCCATCGCCGCTCAGGTGGCGCAGTCGCTCGATCACGCGCGGCTCTACGACGCCGCCCAGCGGCGGGTGACCGAGCTCGAGGCACTCGCGCGCATCTCCGAGGCCGTCGCCGAGTCGCTCTACCTCGAGGAGTCGCTGGAGGCGATCGTCAAGACGACGATCGAGGCGGTCGGTGCAACAGGCGCAGCTCTCGTCCTGGAGGACGGCCGCGTCGCGTGGCCCGGGGGGCGCGCGGGCAGGTACGCAGTGCGACTGCCGCTGCGCTGGGGACGCCGCGAGATCGGCGAGCTCGTCTGCGACCGCGACGCGCCGTTCACGGACGAGGAGCGGGCGCTGCTCGCGTCGATCGCGCACCATGCGGCGATGGCGCTCGAGCACGGGCGCGCCGTCCTGCGGGGCGTGCTCGCACAGGAGATCCACCATCGCGTCAAGAACAACCTGCAGACGGTGGCGTCGCTCCTGCGTCTCCAGGCGCGCGCACCCGACGTGGCGGACCCGCGTAAGGCGCTCTCCGACTCGGCGAACCGCATACTCGCCATCGCCGCCGTCCACGAGGTGCTCACCGAGCGTCGCGAGGAGGAGCTCGACCTCGCCGAGCTGCTCGACCGCCTGCGCGGCATGCTGGTTCAGGGGCTCGGCGTCGCGAAGGCCGTCGAGACGCGGCTCGAGCCGGTCGCGCTCGCCGGCAGCCGCGCCACGGCGCTCGCGCTCGTCTTCAGCGAGCTGCTGCAGAACGCGCTGGAGCACGGCGGCGCGTCCGTCGAGGTGGAGCTCTCGCAGCGCAACGGCGACGTCGTTCTCGCGATTGCGGATGACGGCGGTCCGGTCAAGGGCGAGCTGGCCGGAACCGGGCTCTCCATCGTCCGTGCGCTCGTCCGCGACGAGTTGCGCGGAAGCTTGTCGCTCGACCTCGACAGCGGGCTCCGTGCCGAAGTGGTCTTCCCCGCCTGACCCGTGTCGATTTCGGCGATGCTCGTTCGTCGCTGAGGCGAGCACGCATGGAGTTCGACACTTACACGCTCGTACTGCTGCGCCGCGGTCGACGCGCAGCCGAGTTGTCGGACGACGAGGTGGAACGGCTCCAGTCCGAGCATCTCGCGCATCTCGCGGCGCTGCGTAGGCGCGGCGCACTGCTCGTCGCCGGGCCGTTTCGCGACCAGGACGATCAGAGCATGCGGGGCGTCTGCATCTACGGCACCGGCCTCGAGGAGGCCCGGCGCCATGCCGAGCAAGACCCGGCGGTGCAGGCGGGTCGATTGGAGTTCGACGCCGTAACGTGGCTCACCCCGAAGGGAGCGCTCGCCTTTCCGGGCGCGCCGACGACGCGAGAGGAGGACACATGAGCGAGCAGGCTTCCGCAGCCGTCGCAGCCCAGACGCCGTTCGAGTACGACAGGCAGGTGACGATCTCGGTCAACGTGAGCGATCTCGAAGAGGCGATCGACTGGTATCGCGAGGCGCTCGGCTTCGAGCTCATCTACAAGCTGGACGAGTACGGCTGGTGTGAGGTGGCGACCCCGATCGAGGGCGTCTCGATCGGGCTCAACAAGGGGGAGGGCCCGAAGGGTGGCGGGTCGCCGTTCTTCGGAGTTCGCGACATCGAGGCGGCGCGGCGCCACCTCGAGTCGGCCGGTGCCCGCTTCGAGGGCCAGACGACGGAGATCGAGGGAATGGTCAAGCTCGCGTCGTTCTCCGACCCGGACGGCAACACGTACGGGCTCGCGCAAAACCTGAGCGCACAGGCCTAGGACGAAGGGAGGGACGGGCCCCGCTCGGGGCCTGTCCCTACACTCACGACGTGGCCGGGCGCGTTCTCATCGCCGAGGACGAGACGATCATCCGGCTCGACCTGGCGGACATGCTCCGGCGTGCCGGCTTCGAGGTGTGCGCGCAGGCGCGGGACGGCGTCGAGGCGGTCGAGCTCGCGCGCGCCGAGGCGCCCGACGTCGCCGTCCTCGACGTCAAGATGCCGCGGCTCGACGGGATCGAGGCGGCCCGGCGAATCCTCGACGAGCGGCCGATTCCGATCGTGATGGTGACCGCGTACGGCCAGGACGAGCTCGTCTCGCGCGCGGTCGACGCCGGCGTCTTCGGCTATCTCGTCAAGCCGTTCCGCGAGTCGGACCTCGTGCCCGCGATCCACACCGCGCGCGCCCGTCACGACGAGCTCGCGGCGCTGCGCGAGGAGGCGAATTCGCTGGCCGACGCGCTCGCCGCCCGCAAAGTGATCGAGCGCGCGAAGGGACTGCTGATGCAGCGCGACGGGCTTTCCGAGGACGATGCCTTCGCGCGGCTTCGCAAGGCGAGTCAGGTCTCCGGCCGGCCGCTCCGCGTCGTCGCCGAGGCAGTGGTCGCCACGCTCGTCGAGAAGACGTAAGGACGGACTCTATGCCTGCGCGCGCTCGAAGAGCTGCTCCCAGCGCGCGAGCAGCGCCTGGAGCTCGTTGCGCGCCGCGCGGTGGGCGGCGAGGCGCTCGACGTGCGTCCAGTCCTCGGCGAGCTCGCGCTCGAGGCGGGCGACACGCTTCTCCTGGGCGGCGATCTCGGCCTCGACGAGCTCGAGCTCGCTTGGGGGCGGGGGCCGTGCCGGCGCGGGCCGCTGCTTGCGCGTCGGCGGTGCCGGCTCGCGCGGGGGTGGCGCGGCCTCCACGAGCTCCTCGCGGCGCCGGACGTAGTCCGCCCAGCCGCCGTCGTACGAGCGCAGCGTTCCGTCCTCGACGGCGAGCGTCCGCTCGGCTACGGCGTCGAGCAGCGCGCGGTCGTGCGAGACGAGCAGCAGCGTGCCGGGGAACGCCTCGAGCGCCGCCTCGAGCGCCTCGCGGCTCTCCAGGTCCAGGTGGTTCGTCGGCTCGTCGAGGAGGAGGAAATTGGCACCGGATGCGACGACGATGGCGAGCGCGAGCCGTCGCCGCTCGCCACCGGAGAGCACCGTGACGGGCTTCTCGTGCTCCGACCAGCCGGAAAAGAGAAAGCGGCCGAGCAGTGCCTGCGCTTCGGGCCGCCGCAGGCTCGTGGCGCGCTGGACGCACTGGAGCACGCTGCCGCGAGTGTCGAGCTCCGCCTCCTGCTGCGAGAAGTACGCGACGTCGACGCCGTGCCCCAGCCGTACCCGGCCGGCCGTCGGCTCTCGCCGGCCGAGCACGGTCTCGAGCAGCGTCGTCTTGCCCGTCCCGTTCGGGCCGACGAGCCCGAGGTGCTCGCCGCGCTCGACGGCGAACGTCACGCCGCGCAGCAGCTGCTTGTCGCCGGCGTCGACGGCCAGCTCCTCGGCCTCGACGACGGTGCGCCCGCTGCGCTTGGGTTGGAGGAAGTCGAAGCCGCGCGCCCGGCGCTTGACCGTCAGTCGCTCGAGCTCGTCGGCGTGCTTCGCGCGTTCCGTGGCGAGGCGGCCGATCTGGGTCAGCTTCGCCTGCGCCTGCTTGGCCTTCTCCTTCTTGTAGCGGAAGCGCTCGACGAAGCGCTCGAGCCGCGCGATGTCGTCGGCGATCCGGTCGGCCGCCTTCTCCGCGTGCAGTGCGCGGGCGGCTTTCTCGCGCCGCCAGGCGTGCCACGGGCCGTGGAAGTAGATCGAGCGGCCCCCGTCGAGCTCGAGCACGGACGTCGTGACGGCCTCGAGGAACCAGCGGTCGTGGGCGACCAGGATGATCGCCGCATCGAGCGACTGGAGCTCGCGCTCGAGCCACTCGAGCCGGTCGACGTCCAGGTGGTTGGTCGGCTCGTCGAGCAGCAGCAGGTCGGGCCCGCCCGCCAGCGAGCGCGCCAGCGACGCGCGTGTCAGCTCCCCGCCCGAGAAGGTGGTGAGCGGGCGGTCGAGATCCGCGTCCGCGAAGCCGAGGCCCCGCAGCGACGCAACGGCCCGCTCGCGCCATGCGTAGCCGCCGCCATGCTCGAGGGTCGCCTGGGTCTCGGCGTAACGTGCGAGCGTGGTCGGGCTCGCGTCGCCGCCGGCCATCGCTGCTTCGAGCCGTGCCAGCTCTCGTTCGGCGGCGATGAGGTCCGCGGCGCCTGAGAACGCGTATTCGCGCAGGCTCAGCCCGAGCTCGAGCGGCGGCCGCTGGTCGTGCAGCGCCACGCGCGTCCCCTTCTCGAAGGCGAGCTCGCCTCCGTGCACGTCCGTCTGCCCCGCGAGCATCCGCAGCAGCGTGGTCTTGCCGGCGCCGTTGGGTCCCGCCAGCGCGAGCCGTTCCCGCCGCTCGACCTTGAACGAGACGCCGTCGAACAGCACGTCGCCGGCGAGTTCCTTGCGCAGGCTGGTGGCGATGACCACGGCCATGCCTGCAAGCGTAGAGAAGCCCGAGCGCGGCGCCCCTCCCGCGACCAGGTCCCGGGCCGTGGCCCCGGCCCTGGTCCCCAGGGTTACGCCTCGACGGGCGCGGCTACGAGGGCACGCGCAGCGTCGGCGATGTGTCGCGCGTCGATCCCGGCTGCCGCGAGCAGCTCGGCGGGCTTACCCGACGTGGGCATGTCGCTGACGGCGAGCTTGACGACCTGCGAGGGGCGCTCCGACGCGGCGAGCGCCGACAGGACCGCCTCGCCGAGCCCGCCCTCCGGCCAGTGGTCCTCGACCGTGACGATCCGTCCGCCGGTCGCCTCGGCGGCGGCGTGCAGCGTCTCGACGTCGACCGGCTTCACCGAGTAGAGGTCGATCACGCGTGCGGCGATGCCCTCGTCGGCCAGCACGCCCGCGGCCTTCAGCGCCTCGTGCAACGTTATGCCGGCGGCGACCAGCGCCACGTCGTCGTGATCCGATGAGCGGACGACGCGGCTTCCGCCCACCTCGAAATGCCGGTCGTAGGGCTCGTAGATCACCGGCGTCGCCGCCCGCGTCGTTCGCAGGTACACGATCCCGTCCGTGTCGACGATCTCGGCGACGAGCGCGGCCGTCTGGTTCGCATCGCACGGATAGAGGACGGTGCTTCCGTGAACCGCGCGTAGGGCGGCCAGGTCCTCGAGCCCCATCTGCGAGGGCCCGTCCTCGCCGATCGAGACGCCGGCGTGCGACCCACACAGGCTGATGTTCGCGCGGCTGATCGCCGCCATGCGGATGAAGTCGTACGCGCGCGTGAGGAACGCCGCGAACGTCGACGCGAACGGCTTCCAGCCGCGCACCTGCATGCCGACCGCGGCGGCGAGCATTTGCTGCTCGGCGATGTACATCTCGAAGTACCGCTCGGGGAGGGCCTTCGCGAAGATTTCCGCGTAGGTCGAGTTCGAGACCTCGCCGTCGAGGGCGACGACCTCGCCGTACGCTCGGCCGACGGCCGTCAGCGCGTCACCGTACGCCTTGCGAGTGGCGACCTCGCTGCCGGCGTCGTACCTCGGCAGCTCGAGCGGGCCGGGTTCGAACCGGTGCTGCTCCACCGCCGACGGCGGCCTCGCGACGTCGACGCGGATGTTGCGGACGCCGCCGAGCTCCTCGACGGCCGCCTCCGCCTCGTCGAGCGCCTTGCCGTGGGAGCCTTCCTGGTCCTCGACGGCCGCGACGCCCTTGCCCTTGAGCGTGCGGGCGACGATCACGCTCGGCCGGCCCGTCGTCTCGACCGCCTCCGCGTACGCACGATCGATCGCCTCGACGTCGTGGCCGTCGATCGTGATCGCGTGCCAGCCGAACGCGCGGGCGCGCTCGGCGTACACGTCGAGATCCCAGCCGTGCATCGTCTCGCCGCGCTGCCCCAGCCGGTTGACGTCGATGACCGCGGTCAGGTTGTCGAGCCGCTCGAACGAGGCGTGGTCGAAAGCCTCCCACATCGAGCCTTCGGCCATCTCGCTGTCTCCGCACAGACACCACACCCGGTACGGCAGCCGGTCGAGTCGCTTGCCGGCGAGCGCGATGCCGACCGCGTACGGCAGGCCTTGCCCGAGCGAGCCGGTGGCCACGTCCACCCAGGGCAGCACGGGTGTCGGATGCCCTTCGAGCCGGCTGCCGAAGAGCCGGAACGAGAGCAGCTCGTCGTCCGTGATCGCCCCCGCCGCCTTGTACAGCGCGTAGAGGAGCGGCGACGCGTGCCCTTTCGAGAAGACGAGGTGGTCGTTACCCGGATTCTCCGGCGCGCCGAAGTCGTAGCGCAGGTACTCGGCGAGCAGGACGGCCATCAGATCAGCCGCCGACATCGAGGACGTCGGATGCCCGGAGTTCGTCGTCGCGCTCGCACGGATCGAGTCGACTCGGAGTTGCTGGCCCAACTCGCGCCAGAGGGCGGCGTCCGACATGCCCGGCCATTCTACGGAGAGGGGCCCGGTGTAACGTTCGCGCTGTGTCCGTGGAGGCTGCGAAGCGGTACCGAAGAGGCGCTATGACGTTCCACGACGGCCCTATCGCGCGACTCGAGTCGCGGATCGACCACCGGGAGCCCTAATGAGGGTCGCGCTCGCTTTCGACCACCGCGGCGTCAAGCTCCGCGACCGCGTCTTCGAGGAGGTGCTGCGGCTCGGGCACGAGCCGGTCGACCTCGGTTCGGACGCTCCCGAGCCGCGCATCGACTATCCCGAAAAGGCGCGTGAAGTTGCAGATGCGCTGCGCGGCGGCCGTGCCGAACGCGGCGTGCTCGTGTGCGGCTCGGGCGTCGGCGCGTCGATCGCCGCTACGAAGGTTGCAGGCATCCGCGCCGCCGTCTGCCATGACGTCTACTCGGCGCACCAGGGTGTCGAGCACGACGACATGAACGTGCTCTGTCTCGGCTCCGAAGTCATCGGCGCCGAGCTCGCCGCCGACCTGGTACGGGCGTTCCTGGAGGCGCGCTTCGACGGCGGCGAACGCTACGTACGACGACTCGAGCAGATCGAGCAGATCGAGCAGGAGGTCCATGGCTAGGTCACGACTTCACGAGCTGAGCGAGCTGGGGCAGAGCGTCTGGATCGACTCGCTCTCGCGGCAGTGGTTCCAGGACGGAACGCTGGAGCGCCTGATTGCAGACGACGCCGTGGTGGGCGTCACCTCGAACCCGACCATCTTCCAAAAGGCGCTGTCCGAGGGCTCGGCCTACGACGAGCAGCTACGCGAGGTGGCGCGCGACGAGGACGATCCCAAGGAGGTCTTCCTGCGGCTCGCGGTGCGAGACATCCGCGAGGCCTGCGACATGCTGCGCCCGGTCTGGGACGGCGGCGACGGGCAGGACGGGTGGGTCTCGCTGGAGGTCGACCCGGCGCTCGCGTACGACACGAAAGCGACGATCGAGGAGGCGCTGCGCCTGCACGAGTGGGTCGAGCGCCCGAACCTCTTCGTCAAGATCCCCGCGACCGAGGCCGGGCTGCCGGCCATCGAGGAGATGATCGCGCGCGGCCGTTCGACCAACGTCACGCTCATCTTCTCGCTCGAGCGCTACGGGCAGGTGGTCGAGGCGTACATCCGGGGCGTCGAGCGGCTCGTGGACGGCGGCGGCGACCCGGCGCGCATCGCCTCGGTGGCCAGCTTCTTCGTCTCGCGCGTCGACACCGAGGGCGACAAGCGGCTCGAGGCAATCGGCGGCGAGGCGCTCGAGCTGCGCGGCAAGCTGGCGATCGCGAACGCGAAGCTCGCCTACCAGCAGTACGAGGAGGTGTTCGCCTCGGAGCGCTGGGGGCGCCTGGCTGCGGCCGGCGCCGCGCGGCAGCGCTGCCTCTGGGCCTCGACGTCCACGAAGAACCCGGAATACCGGGACGTCCTCTACGTGGAGGGCCTGATTGGGCCGGAGACGGTCAACACGATGCCTCTCGAGACGATCCGGGCCTTCCAGGATCACGGGCGCGTCGCGCAGACGCTCGACCAGGGGCTGGACGACGCGCGCGCGCTGCTCGACGAGCTGGCTCGGGTCGGCGTCGATTACGACGACGTCACCGAGACGCTCGAGCGCGAGGGCGTCGAGAAGTTCGCCGAGTCGTTCGAGCAGCTCCTCGACGGCGTCCGGCAGAAGCGCGGCGAGCTCGCTCCGGCGTGAGCACCATCGCACCGGCCGAGGTCGTCGAGCGCGTCTGGGCGCGCGACCCGACACTCTGGACCGGGCGCGACGAGGCCGAGTGGCTGGGGTGGCTGGACGAGCCGGCCCGGATGCTCGAGCGCGTCGACCAACTGCTCGAGTTCGCCGCGACGGCGGACTACGACGCCGTCGTCCTGCTCGGCATGGGCGGCTCGAGCCTCGCTCCCGAGGTCCTGCGGCGCGCCTTCGGCGCCGCCTCGTTTCGCGTGCTCGATACGACCCACCCCGCTGCCGTTCGGCGGCTCGAGGCGTCGCTCGAGCTCGAGCGCACCCTGTTCGTCGCCTCGTCCAAGTCGGGCGGCACGATCGAGACGCGCTCGCACCTCGACTACTTCTGGGAGCGGACGGGTGGCGACTGGAGCCGCTTCGTCGCGGTCACGGATCCCGGCTCGCCGCTCGAGCAGCTGGCGCGCGAGCGAGGCTTCCTCGACGTCTTCGGGGGCGAGCCGTCGATCGGCGGGCGCTACTCGGCACTGTCGATCTTCGGCATGCTCCCGGCGGCGCTGATGGGCGCCGACGTTCGCCGGCTGCTCGAGCGGGCCGAAGAGATGCGTGAGGCCTGCCGGTACGGCGCCGGCAACCCGGGTCTCGAACTGGGTGTCGCGCTCGGCGAAGCGTGGCGCGGCGGCCGCGACAAGGTCGCGCTCGTCGACGTCCCAGACGGCTTCGAGCTCTGGGTCCAGCAGCTACTCGCCGAATCCACGGGCAAGCAGGGCAGGGGGCTCGTCCCCGTCGAGGGCGACGGGGCGGACGTGCAGGCGCACGAGGTGCGCATCGAGCAGCCGTACGAGCTAGGGCAGGAGTTCTTCCGGTGGGAGTTCGCGACCGCCGTGGCGGGCTCGCTGCTCGGCGTGAACCCGTTCGACCAGCCCGACGTGCAGGCGGCGAAGGACAAGACGAACGCCGTGCTCGAGCGCGGCGAGGCGAACGTCGCGCCGCAGGGCTCGGTGGACGAGCTGCTGGACGGTGCGCGTGAGGGTGACTACGTCGCCGTGTGCGCGTTCATCGATCCCGAGCGGGAGGCGGCGCTCGAGCCGCTGCTCACGCGAATCCGCGAGACGGGCACGCCGCTCATGAGCGGGCTCGGGCCGCGCTACCTCCATTCCACGGGCCAGCTCCACAAGGGTGGGCCGGATACGGCCCTCTGCGTGCACGTCGTCGACGACCTGGGCGACGAGCTGCCGATTCCGGGCCGGCCTTTCGGCTTCCGTCGCCTCATCGCCGCGCAGGCGGCAGGCGATTTCGAGGCGCTGCGCGAGCGCGGCCGCCGCGTCGTCCGGGTGCACCTGGAGGACGTCGCGTGAGCGTGCCCCGAACCGGCCAAGTAACCGTCTGTTGCAAGGATTGTTCGGCGGTGGTCGGAGGGCGGGCGCAGTGAAGCTCGGCATGGTGGGGCTCGGCCGGATGGGCGGGAACATGGTCGAGCGGCTCCGCGAGCGCGGTCACGAGCTCGCCACGTACTCCCGCTCGGGCGACGGCACGGCGCAGTCGCTCGTCGAGCTGGTGCGCCAGCTCGAACGTCCGCGTGTCGTCTGGCTGATGGTTCCCGCCGGCGACGCGACGGAGAGCGTCTTTCGTGAGCTGCTCGACATCCTCGGCCGCGGCGACACGATCGTGGACGGGGGCAATTCGAACTTCCGCGACTCCCAGCGCCGCCACATGGAGGCGCGCGCACGCGACATCGCGTTCGTCGACGCCGGCGTGTCCGGGGGGATCTGGGGCCGGACGGAGGGCTACTGCCTGATGGTGGGCGGGGAGCGCGACGCCGTCGAGCGCGTCGAGCCCGCCTTTCGCGCGCTCGCGCCCGAGGACGGCTACGCGCACGTGGGCCCATCCGGTGCCGGCCACTTCGTGAAGATGGTCCACAACGGCATCGAGTACGGGCTCATGCACGCGTACGCCGAGGGGTTCGAGATCCTGCACGCCTCCGAGTTCGAGCTCGACCTGCCCGAGATCGCGGGCATCTGGCGTCACGGCTCCGTCGTCCGCTCGTGGCTGCTCGACCTGCTGCACTCGGCGTTCGAGGAGGAGGGCGGCGAGCTCGCAAGCATCGCGGGCTACGTGGAAGACTCCGGCGAGGGCCGCTGGACCGTCTTCGAGGCGATCAACGAGAGCGTCCCTGCGCCCGTCATCTCGGCCGCGCTGTTCGCCCGCTTCGCATCCCGCCAGGACGAGTCGTTCGCGGCGAAGGTCGACGCCGCTCTACGCAAGCAGTTCGGCGGCCACGCCGTTCTCGCTTCGCGAGAACGGTCAGAGACGACCGATGATCGAGTCTCCTAACCAGACGCTCGAAGAGCGCCTAGCCGAGAACCCGCTGCTCGAGGGGCTGCGGCTGCGCCGCACGCCCGAGCCTTGCGCGATGGTCATCTTCGGCGCCTCGGGCGACCTGACGGCACGCAAGCTCTTCCCTGCGCTCTACGCGCTTGCGTACCGGCGGCTGCTGCCCGAGCGCTTCGCGGTCGTCGGCTCAGCCCGCACGCCCCTCTCGCACGACGAGTTCCGCGACCAGATGCGCGAGGCCGTCTCCGAGCACGCGCGCGACGAGTTCCGGACCGACGTGTGGGACTGGCTCGCGGAGCGCACGACGTACGTCTCCACGGAGTTCGCGAGTGAGCAGGGCGAGGATCGCGTCGCCGCCGAGTTGACGCGGCTCGACGACGAGCGCGGCACGAGCGGCAATCGCGTCTACTACCTCGCCGTGCCGCCGGAGGCGATGCCGAAGCTCGTCGAGGAGGTCGGCGAGCGCCGGAGCGCCCGCGGCTGGGCGCGGCTCATCGTCGAGAAGCCGTTCGGGCGCGACCTCGCGTCCGCGCGCGAGCTGAACGCGCTGCTGGCCGGCCGCTTCTCGGAGGCCGAGGTGTTCCGTATCGACCACTACCTGGGCAAGGAGACCGTGCAGAACCTGCTCGCGCTGCGGTTCGCCAACGGCATCTTCGAGCCGATCTGGAACCGGCAATTCGTCGACCACGTGCAGATCACCGTCGCCGAGTCGCTCGGCATCGAGGGCCGCGCCGCGTTCTACGAGCAGTCGGGAGCCATTCGGGACGTGTTCCAGAATCACCTGCTCCAGCTCGTCGCGCTGACCGCCATGGAGCCTCCGATCGACTTCGACGCCGAGGCGATCCGCAACGAGAAGGTCAAGGTGTTGCGCGCGCTGCACACGCCCGGCCCGAAGAACGTCGTGCGCGGCCAGTACGGACGCGGCTTCGAGGAGGGTTTCGAGGTGCCGTCGTACCGCGAGGAGGACGGCGTCGCCCCCGACTCGGAGACCGAGACCTACGTCGCCGCCAAGCTCTACGTCGACAACTGGCGGTGGGCGGACACGCCGTTCTACGTACGCACCGGCAAGAGACTCCCGAAGCGCGAGACCACGATCGCGATCCAGTTCCAGCGCGCGCCCCACCCGCTCTTCTCGGATGCGGCCACGGACGGGTTGCGGCCGAACGTCCTGCTCGTCCACGTCCAGCCAGACGAGGGCGTCTCGCTGGCGATCGCCGCGAAGGTGCCCGGGCAGGGCATGACGATCCGGACGGTCGACATGAACTTCCTCTACGGCGGGGCGTTCCGCACCGACCTGCCCGAGGCGTACGAGCGGCTGATCCTCGACTGCCTGCTCGGCGATGCGACGCTCTTCATGCGCGCCGACGAGATCGAGGAGCAGTGGTCGCTCGTGGATGCGATCGTCGCAGCGTGGCAGCGCGACCGGCCGTCGTTCCCGAACTACGAGGCCGGCACGTGGGGGCCGCCCGCCGCGGACGACCTGATGCACCGCGACGGCCGCTCGTGGCGGCGTCATTGAGCCTGACCGTCGCCGAGACGTGGGACTGTCGCGATGTGCGCGTCGCCGACGTCGAGCGCGCGATCGGGACCCTTCGCGACGACGAACACGGGCGGCAGCTGCGCACCAGCGTAATGACGCACGTCGCCTGGGCGCCCCCCGAGTGGGAGGACGCCGCGCGCGCGACGCTCGAGGGCCTCGGCGAGCAGCATCCGTCGCGGACGCTCTTGCTGCTGCCCGAGCCGGAGCAGCCGGACGGCCTGGACGCGGCCGTCTCGCTGCAGTGCTTTCCGAGCGGGGACGGCGGTCACGTCTGCACCGAGGTGATCGAGCTGCGCCTGCGCGGCGCGCGCGCGGAGGCGCCCGCGAGCATCGTCGCGCCGCTGCTCCTCCCCAACCTGCCGGTGTTCCTGCGCTGGCGCGGCGAGCCGCACTGGGAAGCGCGACGGTTCCAGCGGCTCGTCGAGATCGTCCACCGGCTGGTCGTCGACTCGCGCGAGTGGGGCGCCCTGCGGGCCGCGTACGCGCGCCTCGGCGAGCTCTTCGGCGAGCAGCTCGCCGTCTCGGACATCGCGTGGGCGCGCGGGCTGCCGTGGCGCGGTGCGCTCGCGGCTGCGTGGCCCGCGATCGGTCAGGTCGGCGAGCTGACCGTTGCCGGGCCGCATGCCGACGCACGGCTGCTCGCCGGCTGGCTGCGCGCCCGCCTCGGCCGCCCGGTCGCGCTCGTCCACGAGCCCGCTGACGAGCTCGAGTGGGTCGCCGTCGATTGCACCGAGGTCGAGCAGCCGCCGGAACCCGTCCGGTCGCCCAGCGAGCTTCTGTCGGAGCAGCTCGACCGCTTCGGCCGCGATCCCGTCTACGAGGCGGCGGTGCGCGCGGCCGCGGACTAAAGATTTCGGCGAGCCCGCGTGTCCTACGTGCGGCGATGAACGTTCCAAGCCGCCGGACCGATGCGACGCTCGCCGGTATCGAGGACGTCTACCGGCGAAAGTTCGCCGAGTTCGTTCGCGTGGCGGCGGCCCTGACCGGCGATGTCGACACCGGCCGGGACGCTGTGCAGGACGCGTTCGCCGAAGCGATCCGGAAGCGCTGGCGCTATCGCGCTGAAGGATCGCTCGAGGCGTGGTTGTGGCGCGCGGTCGTCAATCGAGCGCACAACGTCCGCCGCCGAGCCCGCAGGCACCCTGCGGGTTTCGCTCGGGCCGAGACGCCCGCGTTGAACGGCCGGCCGGCAGTCGACGCTGATCTGCGCGCGACGATCGCGGCGCTCCCCGAACGCCAGCGGCTCGTTCTGTTCCTCCGCTACTTCGGCGATCTCGACTACCGAGGCATCGCGGCCGCGCTCGAAATGAGCGAAGGCACGGTCGGGGCGACGCTGCATGCGGCGCACGCTGCGCTGCGCCGCTCGAACATGGAGGTTCTCGGTGACTGAGTTCGACCCCTCGATCAAGGCCGCCCTCGATCGAATCCAGCCGCCGGCCTCCGCGCACGCGGATTGGGCCGACGTCGTCGCCCGGCATCGGCGCAGGCGGATGTACGTCGCCGCAATCGCGACCGCGCTCGCGGCGGGCGGGGCGGTCGCGCTCGCCGCGCCGCCGCTCAGCCTAGGCGAGCGGCTGTTCGTGACGGTCGAAGACAAGCCGGCTCCCGCGCGCGTCAAGGACCATTTTCGCTGGGGGAACGAGGCGCGCGAGCAGCGGTCCGAGGTGATCGAGTGGAACCGCCCGGCGTCGGAGCTTCCGCATGTCCGAGCCGAGGAGACGAGAGCGGTTCTCTCCATCGCGACCGAGCGGGGCAAGGCGATCCTCTGGGCTGCGCCGGCCGATGACGGGCGATGGTGCTTCATCGTCCAGCGAACCTGGGAGACCGACGCGGCCGAAGGCCCGCTCGAGTCGAGTTGCACGAGTCAACCGCCGCGTCCGCTGGAAACGCACGACGTCAGTTCTGTGCGAAGCCGCGGCGACTGGCTCCTGGCCGGCGTGATCGCCGAGGGACTCGACGTTGAACTCCATCTGGGCGGCGAGACCGTCACGCCGCGTGTCGTCGAGGGATTCTTCTTGGCCGAGTTCCCGGCAGACGCCAAGATGGTCGAGGTAGTTGCCAGCGACGGCGACGAAGTGGTTGCGCGCGAGCGCCTCGAGCGTGCCCTCCCGGCGCCGCTCTTCAAGCGGCCGCCGCCTGAAGCCTATCGCCCCGTCGCGACTATCGACCTCGCCCCAGGCGTGCCGTTCGGCTTCGCGGTGGCAGCAGCTCCTGAGGCGGTTTGCCTGGGTTTCTTCCTCGGCAAGGAGCAGCGAGCGTTCTTGCGAGGCCGGATCGGCCTCCAAGGCGGCTGTGGACGAGCTCCAGCGGAGGTGCATTGGGACGTGCAGGAGGAAGTCGCGAGCGAGCGGCCCGATTCTCGACCGCAGCCCTTCGCCGTTCTGTACGGGGTCGCCACCCCCGCCGTGGAGAGGCTCGAGCTCACCTACGAGGACGGCGTGCGCCAGAGCGTGGAGCTCTATCGGAAGCCGCTCGGCTTGTTCGATCGCTACTTCGTCTTCTCGATCCCGAAGGAGCACTTCGAGCGCGGGCGCGTCCCGTCGACGCTGACCGCGCGGGACACGAACGGTGCGATCGTGTTCGCCGACCGCCTCGGGTGACCGGCTCGGAGACCGCATGCTCGGACGGTGCGCTTCGCCGACCTGAACCGGTGCAACTCAAGGCCTAGCTCGAGCGGAGACCGCATCGTGCTACACGCCCGGCTCGAGCGGCAGCACGACGCGCGTGAAAACTAGTGGCGGACAGCCACTAAGTCGACGCCCCGGCGAGTGCTTCGAGGATGGCGTCGTGCAGGAGCCCGTTCGTGGCGACGAACGTCGAGCCGTGGCGAGGCGGCTCGCCGGCGAAGTCGGTGCAGCGGCCGCCCGCCTCCTCCACGATCAGCTGGACGGGAGCGTAGTCCCACAGGTTCAGCGCCGTTTCCAAGGCGACGTCCACGGAGCCCTCCGCGACGAGCGCGTGCTGCCAGAAATCGCCGAGGGCGCGGCTCGACCAGGCCCGCTCGGCGAGCGCCACGTACCGCTCGGCGAGACCGCGCCGGCGCAGCGAGCGGATGCTCGTGATCGAGATCGACGCGTCCTCGACGCGAGCGATCGCCGAGACGCGGACGCGCTCGCCGTCCGCGTACGCGCCGCGGCCGTGAACGGCCCACCAGCGCCGCCGCAAGGCGGGCGCGGAGACTACGGCGAGCGTCGTCTGGCCGTCGCGTTGCAGCGCGATCAGCGTTGCCCACACCGGTACGCCGCGGACGAAGTTGGTCGTCCCGTCGACGGGGTCGACGATCCAGCGGACGTCCGTGCCGTCGTCGCCGTATTCCTCGCCTAGCACCCCTTCGCCGGGCCGCTCGCGCGCGACGAGGTCGCGGAGCGCCTGCTCGGCGGCGCGGTCGGCATCCGAGACGACCGTCGTGTCTGGCTTCGTGTCGACGCGCAGGTCGGCGGCACGGAAGCGCGGCAGCGTGATCGCGTCCGCGGCGTCGGCGAGCGACAGGGCGAAACCGAGGTCGTCGGTCAGAGCGCGACCTCGAGTGCTTCCCCGACAGCCAGCACGAGGGCGTCGTCGCCCGGACGGCCGACGAGCTGGACGGAGGCCGGCAGCCCGCCCTCCGCAGGACCGCAGGGAAGCGCGAGCGCGGGCCAGCCGAGGATGTTGATCGGGTACGTGAAGCGGATCACCGCGTCGCGGACGACGAGGTCGTCGACGGGCAGCGGCGGCGCCACGAACGCGAGAGTGGGCGTGACGAGCAGGTCTTCTTCCACCGCCTCCGCGAGGCGGGCGCGGTATCGCTCGCGCGCGCGCAGCCCCGCCTCGTACTCGTCGTCCGTGACCGCCAGGCAGCGCTCGATCTTCGTGCGGACGTTCTCGCCGTAACGGTCCGCGTGCGCGGCAAAAAGCTCGCGGTGCACGCCGGCGGCCTCGCGCATGAAGACGGCGCCGATGCCCTCGGGAAGCGGCAGCTCGAGGGTGCGCCGGCGCGGGAAGTGCGCAGCGGCAGCAGCCACCCGCTCCCGAACGAGCGGCTCGCAGAGATCGAGCCACGCTATGGCCACCGCGATCTCGTCGAGCGCCTCGATCTGCAGCGGGCGAAGCTCGGGCACGAGCGCCTCCATCATCGCCGTGCAGCCGCGTACGCTCGTCGCCATCGGGCCCGCGTGGTCGAAGCTCGGCGCGAGCGGGAAGCAACCGTCGAGCGGGACGAGACCGTGCGTCGGCTTGAAGCCGACGACACCGCAGCACGCCGCGGGAATGCGAATCGAGCCGCCCGAGTCGGAGCCGAGTGCCGCGTCCGCCAGGCCGGCGGCCAGCGCCGCGGCGGAGCCGCCGCTCGAGCCGCCCGCCATGCGGCCGGGCGCGACGGGGTTCGGCACCGTGCCGAAGTGCGGGTTCACCGAGGTGATCCCGTAGGCGAACTCGTGCAGGTTCGTCTTCCCGGCGTTCACGTAGCCTGCCGCCTCCAGCCGGAGCACGGCCTCTGCAGTCCGGCCGGGCACGTGGTCGCGAAAGATCGCCGACCCGTACGTGGTCGTCAGCCCTGCCGTGTCGAACAGATCCTTGACCGCGAGGCGGATGCCGGCGAGCGGCTCGGCGGGCCGTGCCAGGAAGATCCCGGGAGGTGCGCTAGTCGACGGCGAGGTAGATGAGTGCGACGACGACGGTGCCGGCGAAGAGCAGTACGAAGAGGCCGAAGAGCAGCAGGCCGAAGCGGACGTTCTTTCGGGCAAGCTCGTGCTCCGACTCCCGCGGCTCGAAGGAGTCGTGCATGGCGGGCGCCTCGGTCACGCCACGAGCGGGTCGACGGCCATCGCCACGAAGAGCAGGGCGAGGTACGCGAGCGAGTAGTGAAAGAGCACCGCTGCGCGTGCGGGTGTCGTCTCGCGGCGGAGCCGCCATGCGAGCCAGAGCAGCGCCCCGCCGAGCGCCGCGGCGCTGGCCGCGTACAGGAGCCCGAACATGTTCCACGCGAGCGGCAGCAGGGTCATCGCGACGAGGACGACCGAGTAGACCACGATCTGCTTGGTCGTCTCGCGCTCGCCGCGCACGACCGGCAGCATCGGAACGCGCGCGGCCTCGTACTGCCGTCGGATCAGCAGCGCGAGCGCCCAGAAGTGCGGCGGCGTCCACAGGAAGACGACCGCGAAGAGGAAGAGCGCCGGCAGCGTCAGGTTGCCGGTCGCTGCCGCCCAGCCGACGAGCGGCGGCACGGCGCCCGCTGCCCCGCCGATCACGATGTTCTGCGGCGTTGTCCGCTTCAGCCAGCCGGTGTAGACGAGCACGTAGAAGAGGTTCCCAACCAGCGCGAGCAGCGCCGTCAGCACGTTCGAGAGGCTCGCCAGCACGACGAACGAGCCCGCCGACAGCGCCAGCCCGAACTCGAGCGCGCGCGAGGGCGGAACGCGTCCCGACGCGACCGGACGTCTCTCGGTGCGCTTCCCCATCAGGCGGTCGATGTCGCGGTCGATGACGTGGTTCAGCGCGCTCGCTCCGCCGCAGGCGAGCCCGAGGCCGAGCAGCAGCACGCCGAGGTCGCCCAGCGGCGGCGCGCCGCCCTCGCCGACGAACATCCCCGCCGCTCCGGTCAGCAGGAGCAGCGACATGATGCGCGGCTTCGTGAGCGTCACGTAGTCGCGCGCCGGCGACCTTGTAACAGTCTGTTGCTTAGCGGGTTCGGCGGCGAAGGTGAGCGCAGCGGCGACGGCGGCCGCGGCCAGCGCGAGCGCCGCGAGGGCGACGTGCAGGCCGGGGATGGTCACCGCTGCGGCGATCCCGAAGAGCGCGAGTGCCGCGACCGAGGGAGCGAGCAGTCGCCGGTGCACGACGCACGCCGCCGCGACGAGCGCCGCCAGCGGCGGCAGCGCCAGCGCCGAGAGCAGCCGGTGCGCGGTGCCGAGCTCGAGCGTGCCGCTCACGACGGCGACGGCGCACGCCGCGACGCCGGCGAGCGCGGTCAGCCGCAGCCACGGCCCCGGCGAGACGTTAGAGGGCACCCTGCTCCTGCAGCCGGCGCCGCAGGTCGCGCAGCGGCCGCGCGCTCGTCACGTAGGGGACGCGGTCGAAGTTGTGCGGCGGCGGCGGCGACGTCGTGTACCACTCGAGCGTGTCGGCCAGCCACGGGTCGTTGCCGGCGCGCGGCGTCCGTCCGCGGCGCGACCAGACGACGTTCACGAAGAAGAGCAGGACGCCGAGCCCCATGATCCACGAGCCGATCGACGAGACGACGTTGTACTCCTCCCAGCTGGGCGCGTCCGGATACGTGTAGACGCGTCGCGGCATGCCGAGGAAACCAAGGAAGTGCTGCGGGAAGAACGCGAGGTTGAACCCGACGAAGGTGATCCAGAACTGCAGCTTGCCGAGCCGCCGCCCGAGGGTGCGCCCGAAGATCTTCGGCCACCAGTAATAGAGCGCGGCGAAGAGCGCGAACATCGCGCCGCCGAACAGCACGTAGTGCATGTGCGCGACCACGAAGTACGAGTCGTGCACCTGCCAGTCGAGCGGGAAGGCGGCCACCATGATGCCGGAGAGGCCGCCGATCGTGAAGACGCCCACGCCGCCGAGCGCGAACAAGAGCGGCGGGTCGAAGATCAGGTTCCCGCGCCAGGTCGTCGCGATCCAGTTGAAGATCTTCACGCCGGTCGGTACGGCGATGATCATCGACGAGATCATGAAGAACGCCTGGAGGCCGATGGGCAGCCCCACCGTGAACATGTGGTGGGCCCACACGAGCATCGAGTAGAAGCCGATCGCGACCGTCGAGAACGCGATCGCCTTGTAACCGAAGATGGGCTTGCGGGAGAAGACCGGGATGACCTCGGAGAAGATCCCGAACGCCGGCAGGATGATTACGTAGACCTCGGGATGCCCGAAGAACCAGAACACGTGCTGGTAGAGCACCGCGTTGCCGCCCTTCTCCGGATCGAAGAAGTTGAACGTGCCCGGGAACTGCCGATTCAGGAGCAGCAGCGTCAACCCGGCCGAGAGCACCGGCATGATCACGACCAGTAGCCAGGAGTAGACCTCGATCGACCACGCGAAGAGCGGCAGCCGCATCCACGTCATCCCGGCCGTTCGCATGTTGTGGATCGTGACAATGAAGTTGACGGCGCCCGCCACCGACGACAGCGTCAGGATGTGCAAACCGAGAATCCAGAGGTCCTGCCCGTTGCCCTCGCTGTGGATCGAGAGCGGCGGGTAGCCGTACCAGCCCGTCCGGGCGGCGCCGTGCTCGGCGAAGAACGAGCCGAGCAGCACGACGCCGCCGAGCACGAACATCCAGTACGAGAACGCGTTCAGGCGCGGGAAAGCCATGTCGCGCGCGCCGAGCATGAGTGGAATCAGGAAATTCGCGAAGCCGGCCCAGATCGGCACGAGCACGAGGAAGACCATGACCGTGGCGTGCATCGTGAAGAGCTGGTTGTAGGAGTCGCGCGCGATGAAGTCCGAGTCGGCGGTCGCGAGCTGCACACGCATGAGCATCGCCATGCCGCCTCCGGCGAGCATGAACAGCAGGCTCGTGACGATGTAGAGGATCCCGATTCGCTTGTGGTCGACCGTCGCGACCCAGCTCGCCACGCGGCCGTGGGTCCACGCCACCGGGTAGGCGGGCGCCTCAGCCCTCACCGCCACCCGCGCCACCTCCTTCGCCGCCGAGCTCACGGCTCACGTACTGGAGCAGCGACCGCATCTGCACGTCGCTCCACCCCTCGCCGACGGCGGGCATCGCGCCGCGCCCCTCGCGCACGACCTCCTCGACGGCCTCGGCCTGCTCGACGATCGGACTGCCCGCGAGCGGCGGGCCGATCAGGCCCTCACCCTGCACGCCGTGGCACGTTGCGCAGGCGGCCTCGAACGTCGCCTCGCCGAGCTCGGCGGAGGGTTCCTCCTGCTCGGTCTGCTGCGCTTCCAGCCAGCGGTCGAACTCCTCGCCCGTCACGACCTCGACCTGGCCGTACATGGCGGCGTGCTGGATGCCGCAGAACTCGCCGCACACGATGCGGTGCAGGCCGGGGGCGTCGGGCCGCACCTTCATCTTCGTAGCGTCGCCAGGCACGGCGTCGCGTTTGCCCGCGAGCGTCGGCACCCAGAAGCTGTGGATTACGTCGTGCTCGGGCGCCACGATCTCGAGCTCCGTGACGCGCCCGGCCGGGAGCATCAGCCGGTTGACCGAGATCACGCCGCCCGGGTACTCGAACTGCCAGTAGAACTGGCGGCCTTCGACCCGAACCTCGCCGCGCGGCTGGCCGGCCTCGGCGGGATC
>JACVRM010000164.1 GCA_014534415.1 Thermoleophilia bacterium
CTGAAGCTCCTCACGTATGCGCCGACGGGCGCCATCGTGGCGGCGCCGACAGCGAGCCTGCCCGAGCAGCTCGGCGGCGCCCGCAACTGGGACTACCGCTACACGTGGATCCGCGACGCCGCCTTCACGCTCTACGGGCTCTTACGGCTCGGCTTCACGGAGGAGGCGGGTGCGTTCATGGACTGGCTCTCGGCGCGTGTCCGGGAGTCCGACGGCCGCGGCATCGGCCCGCTTCAGATCATGTACGGGATCGACGGGCGCGCCGACCTTCCCGAAGAGCAGCTCGATCACCTCGAGGGGTACCGCGGCTCGCGGCCGGTCCGGATCGGCAACGGCGCCGCGACGCAGCTCCAGCTGGATATCTATGGCGAGCTGATCGACTCCGTCTACCTCTACAACAAGTACGGCACGCCGATCCACCACGACGCGTGGCTGGACATCGCCCGGCTCGTCGAGTGGGTCTGCGAGAACTGGGATCAGGCCGACGAGGGCATCTGGGAGACGCGCGGCGGGCGTCAGCGCTTCACGTACTCGCGGCTCATGTGCTGGGTGGCCGTCGAGCGGGCCATGCGCGTGGCGCGGCAGCGAGGTCTGCCGGCCGACCTCGTGCGGTGGGGCCGCGAGCGTGACCGCATCTACTGGCAGATCATGGAGCGCGGCTGGCGAGCCGAGCGGGGTGCGTTCGTGCAGCACCTCGACAGCGACGTCCTGGACGCCTCCGTGCTGCTGATGCCGCTCACGAAGTTCGTCTCACCGACGGATCCGCGCTGGCTGTCGACGCTCGACGCGATCGGCGAGGAGCTCGTCTCGGACAGCCTCGTGTACCGCTACAACGTCGCGGCCGCACCGGACGGGCTCGAAGGCGACGAGGGCACGTTCTCGATCTGCTCGTTCTGGTACGTCGAGGCGCTCGCCCGGGCCGGCCGGCTCGACCACGCGCGGCTCGCGCTCGAGAAGATGTTCACGTACGCGAACCACCTGGGCCTGTACGCCGAGGAGATCGGCCGTACCGGTGAGGCGCTCGGCAATTTCCCGCAAGCGTTCACGCACCTGTCGTTGATCAGCGCGGCCTTCAACGTCGACCGCGCCCTCGACGGGCGCTCGTAGGCGACGTGGACGCGTCCGCCGTCGCCGAGCGCTAGAGGACTTGCAGCCGCAGCGTCCCGGGCGTGTAGCGCGTCTTCACCGCTCGGAAGAGCAGCTTGCCCCTCATGCGCGGCTTCACGCGGAAGACGACCTTGCCGGCCCTGTTCGTGCGCCGCGCCTGCGGCCGCAGGCGGGCACCCGTGACGCGCACGGCTGCACCCGGCACGGGCTTGCCGCGCGAGCTGATCACGCGGATCGTGACCGCAGTCAGGCGCCCGCGCCGCGGCAGCCGGTTCGCCGAGAGCAGGAGCCGACCGGCGGTGGCCACGGAGCTGCCCTTGCCGGCGAGCGTGAACTTCTGTGCGGGGCTGAAGTCGCCCATGTTGTTGTCCTCGTCCATGGCGGCGACGCGCCAGTAGAACGTACCGCCCGAGCGGTAGTAGAAGTGCTCGAGCGTCGGCGCGTAGCTCGTGTTCTCCGTCGTAACGTCCTCGATGCGGATCGCGAAGTCGGCTGTCTGCGAGACCTGGACGCGGTAGTGGTGCGCTTCCGCCTTCGGCTCCCATGCGAAGAGGACGTGAGTGCCCGAGACGCTCGCGTTCGCGCCGGACGGCTCGCCGAGCATGCGCGTGAACGGCATCGGCGCGGACCACGGCCCGGGCGTCGTCTGGGTGTTGGCTGACCCCTTCGGGAAGTTCGCGCGCACGCGCAGCGTCCAGATTCCCTGGCCGGTCAGCTGGGTCGCCGTAATCGCCGACGCGCGCAGACCGGAAACGAGCTCCTCCCGGCCGTTCGGGTAGTGGGCGAGCAGGTCGTAGGACGCGGCGCCCTGCACGGGCGACCAGCGCCAGGTCGGGATGAGTTCGCCGGCGGCGGGGTTGGACGGGTCGGGGGCGGGGGCGAGCAGGCGCTTGCGGAACGTGCCGACCGCAGACCAGTTCAAGCCGATCAAGTTCTCGTCGTCGGCCCGCACCCGCCAGTAGAGGAGGGTGTCGGCCGGGTAGGTAGCCTGAGCCGTGTACGCCGTCGAGGTAGTGACGACATCATCGACGAGCGTGCTGAACGACGGGTCCTGCGCGACTTGGAGGCGGTAGCGGCGAGCGCCGGTCGCGGGCGTCCACTGGAGCGTCGGCTGGGCGAGGACGTCGGTACCGCTCGCGGGCGCCAGCAGCGAGGGGGGAGTCGAGTTCTTCTGGAAATTCTCGCGTGCGGCCAAGAGGGGATTGCCGGCCGCGCCGCTGCCGTCGACTCCGCTCGCCGGCAGCACGGCCCAGTAGTAGAGCGTCGTCTCATCCGAGTAGGTGGTCGGCTTCATCATGCTGCGGGGCGCGTACGCCGGGATCCGTGTGAGTGCGTAGTCGACGATGTTGCTGAACGACGCGTCCTTCGCGACGATCACGAAGTAGCTTTGGATGCCGCTCAGGGGCCTCCAGGTGAAGAGCGGCGTCGTGCGGTTGACCGTGCCCGAGATCGGCTGCAGGTAGTCGCCGGCGCCGAGGTACCCCGGGTTGCACGAGGGTGTGCAGGCGCTACCGGAGTCGTACCCAGCAAACGTGAACGACGCGCCCGTTTCGCCGTCTTCGAGATAGGTGTAATCGCCGTAGACGTCGCCGTTCGATCCGTCTCGGTCGCTCCGCGCCCGCACGCGCGCGCAGTACGGCTGCGTCGCAAGTACCTTCGCGGGGTCGTATGCGAGCATTGTCGCGGTGTCGGGATACGGCTTGACGTTGTTCCAGACGGATGCGAGGGGCGTCCACCATGTAGTGGAAGTGAGCACGCTCCAGCGGGCCGGGGAGCTCCAATCACAGCTCACGCTGAACGGCGCGACGTCGACCTGGTAGCTCGCTGCGCCCGGGACGGCGTCCCACGCAAGGATTGGGACCCGCGTCTGGTAGCCGGCCGTGCCGGGGGCCACGTCGGTGCCGGGATCGGTCAGGTGGTCGCGCATCCGCAGGTTCTTGACGCTCGGCGCCGTGACCGGCGGCACCTTGTCGAAGGTCTTCGTATACGCGGGACCGAGGTTCCAGATCCCCGCATTGCCGTCGCCGTCCAGCGCGCGCATCCGCCAGTAGTACGTGTTGTCCTTGAGCACGACGGTCGGCGAGAGCGTCGTGCCGATGCTCGTCCCGCCGCAGCACACCTTCGAGCCGGCC
>JACVRM010000001.1 GCA_014534415.1 Thermoleophilia bacterium
GCCGACTCGGCCAGCTCGAGGAAGTACGCAGCGTGCCTGTCACGCACGCGCTCGGCGTCGCCTGATTCCTCGAGGCGACCGCCCGCGTACTCGTGGATCGTCTCGAGCATCCCGAAGCGGCCCGATTCCCAGCGCCGCACGAGGTTCTTCTCGAGCAGCGACTGGAGCGTGTCGAGCTCCGCGTCGCAGACCCGCTCCGCGGCGGCGAGGTCGAACGAGCCGGCGAAGACGCTCAGACGACGGAACAGATCCTGCTCGGGAGGCGTGAGGAGATCGAAGCTCCACGCGATCGTGGCTCGGAGCGTGCGCTGGCGCTCGGGTGCGTCGCGACGTCCAGCGGTCAACAGCGGCAGCGCCTGCTCGAGGCGGCCGAGGAGCTGAACCGGCGGCAGCAGCTTCGTGCGCGCGGCGGCGAGCTCGACGGCGAGCGGGAGGCAGTCGAGCCGCCGGCAGATCTCCCGCACCACGTCCGCGGGCTCGGCAACTGCCGCGCGCTCACGGAAGAGCGACACCGCGTCGTCGAGCGGCAGCGGCTCGACGGCGTACTCGCGCTCGCCTGCGATGCGCAAGGGCTCGCGACTCGTGGAGACTGCCTTCGCGTTCGGCGTGGCGGCGAGCAGCTGCGCAATGTCGGCAGCGGCCTCCAGCACTTGCTCGAGGTTGTCCAGAACGAGCAGGACACGCCGGTCGGCGATGTGCTCGGCGGCCGGCCCCTGCGCCTCGACGGCCTGCGCGATCGCCGGCAGCACGAGCTCCGGATCGCGGATGGTCTGGAGCGGCACCCAGTACACACCGTCAGGGAAGTCGTCCTGCGCGTCGGCCGCGACTTGGAGCGCGAGCCGCGTCTTGCCCGACCCGCCCGGACCGGTGAGGGTGACGACCCGGTTCTCGGCCAGCAGCGCCGCGACTTCGTCGAGCTCGCGTTCCCTTCCGACCAGCGGGCTCGGCTGCACCGGCAGCGTCGAGCGGTACAGCACCTTGAGCGGCGGGAAGTCTCCGTCTCCGAGCTGGTAGAGCCGAATCGGGGCGCCCAGATCCTTGAGCCGCTGCTCGCCCAGGTCGCGCAGGCCGTCGCCGCCGCTGAGCGCGCTCGCCGTCGTTTCCGAGACGAGCACCTGGCCGCCGTGCCCCGCGGCAGCGATGCGCGCGCCCCGGTGCACGTCCATCCCGACGTACCCGTCGCCGGTCACGAGCGGCGCGCCGGTGTGCAGGCCGATCCTGACCTGGATCGGCGTGCTCTGCAGCGTCGCCCGCACGCGCTCGGCCGCGGCGAGCGCCTCGTCGGCCGAGCCGAAGGCGACGAAGAAGGCATCACCCTGCGTGTCGACCTCGACGCCGCCGTGGTGCGCGAACGCCTCACGCAGCAGGCGGCGGTGCTCGGCCAGCGCTCCTGCGTAGCGCTCGGCGCCCAGTTCCTCGAGGAGTCGCGTCGACCCCTCCACATCCGTGAACAGGAACGTCACGTTGCCGGTGGGCAGCTGACGAGTCACGAGCCGTCCGCGCGGGCGCGACTACTTCTTACAGACGGCGACGAGGTTGAGCATGCCGAATTGTGACGTGAAACAGCCGAGGCTCTCCGAGACGTAGAAGCGCGCGTTCTCGTTCACGAAGGGGGCGATCGGGGCGGCGTCGCGCATCGTGATCCGGTCGAGGTCCGCGTAGGCGGCGTACCGCTTGTCGCCCGTGAGCGACGAGGCTCGTGCGACGAGCCGGTCGAAGCGTGGACTCGAAAAGTACGCGAGGTTCGAGCTGTGCTTCTCCTGGATGCCGTCGCTCGCCAGCAGCGGACGGAGGAACGCGTTGGGATCCGCGTAGTCGGCTCCCCAGCCGATCAGCGCGATGTCGAAGGGCTCGCCGCGCGTCGTCATCTTGTCGACGGCGACAGGTGGAAGGAACGTGCGGATCTCGACGTCCAGGCCGATCTCGCGGACTTGCTGCTTGAACACCTCCGCCATTTCGGGGAACGCACCGATGGAAAACGCGTAGAGGATTGCCTTGCCTCCCCGCGCGCGGCCCTCGGCGAGGCGACGTGCACGCGCGAGGTCTCGACCTCGAATCGGGTAGATGTCCCAGTTGCGAAAGCCGGGCATCGGCGCGGGGAGGACCTGGTCGGTGCGGGCGCCGGCCAGGTAGCCGAACTGGCGCGCGAGCGCCGGGCGATCGAGGGCGAAGTTGATCGCTCGCTTCAGCGCCGTGTTCCCGTGACCGGAACCGCGCGGCCCGAAGAGTGGGCGGTCGTGGTTGAACGCGAAGAACCAGACGGTCATCGTCTTACGGACGAAGAAACGTTCGCGGTTGATGCCGTACCTCTGCGCAACCTCTCCGTACGCGGGCGGCGGCACGCCGACCAGCCCGAGGTCCGTCTGGTTACGGTCGATACGGAGCTTCGTGGCCGGCGGCGCGACGCCGAAGGCGTACTCGATGCGATCGACGTTCGCCGGACGGGTCCTCGCAATCGGCCCGCGCCAGTAAGGGTTGCGATCGACGACCGCGAAGCGCCGGCTCTGCCATTCCCGCAGCACGTACGGGCCGCCGCCGCTGAACGGCGCGCCGATACCCTCAGGATCCCGACGCAGACCGCGCGGTCCCGGCTGGGCGCAGAAGAACGGCATCGTCAGGCGCGCCACCAGGTCCGGGACCGGCCGCTCGAGCGTCAGAAGCAGCTGGTTTCGGCGCACCTGGACGCCGCGGGCACGCTGCGCCTTGCCGTCGAGGACCGCTCTTGCCCCGGTGATCTCGCTCAGATACTGCGCGGCGGGTGACTGCATTCTCGGGTCGAGCGCACGGTGAATGGCGTTCGCGTAGCTCGTCGCCGTGACCGGGGTGCCGCTCGAGAAGCGCGCGTAGTTGCGTCGGACGGTGATCACGACGCGCTTGCCATTGCGCGAGACGCGCGGGAACCCGTTCGCGGTCGCGGCCACCGGTCTCGTGCCGGCTCGCCCGTCGACGTCACGGTAGCTGTACAGGTTCGCGCACGCCGCCGCGAGCAGCTGCCACGAGAACAGATCGTAGGCAAGCGTCGGATCGACGGTGGGGAAGTCCACCGGGTGGTCCAGGCGGAGCGTGCCGCCGCGCCGCTCGGCTGCACTCGGTGCAGGGCCGGCGAAGACCGACGCGACGAGCAGCGCCGCGCCGGCGGCGCCTGCCAGTCCCGATCCCCACAGCCTCGTGCGCATCGTCGCGACCCGCGCCCGAGTGTTTCACGAAAGAGCGGTGCCCCACAAGCAGGCGATTTCCGCTTCGAAGCCTCACTGCGCGCCGGCTTACACCCCGGCGGCGGCCGCCGGCGGCTCGCAGTTCAGTACGACGCGCGGCCGCGCGCCTTGCGGCGGTGCTTCAGGTACTTCGAGGTCTCGCCCAGCGCGATCACCGCGATGAACGTCAGGCCGACGAGCAGCATGCCGATCAGGACCTTCTTGCCTTCCTCGGCCGCGTCGGCGAAGACCGGCAGCACGAGCGCGAGCGCCGTCGACACGCCGTGAATCTACCCCACCCTGCGCGCATGTGCGCCGAGCGCGCGCTCGACGGGCGCTGCGCCGGCAGCGTCCCGGGCAAGCTCGAGCAGCGGCGTGGCGTCGGCACGTACGCGCAGCGCGTCGCGGGCGTCGGCGAGCGCGCCGCGGCCGAGCAGCGCGGCCGTCGCGGCCCAGGCCGCGCCGTCGCCGGGGCGATTCTCCGCCCGCAGTTGAGCGCACAGCGAGATGAGCTCCCCGAGGTCGGCGACGGCCGCCGCGCTGGCGGACGCGGCGAGCCGCACGAGCCCGTGCGCGTACAGATAGTCGCCGAGCAAGAGGACGGTGTTGCGCTCCGTCGGAGCGAACAGCCGAGGCCGGCCGTAGTGGACGAGGTACCCCTCGTAGATCGTCTCGAGGCCAAGCGCGAGGCGCGGCGACGCGAGCGGCGAGAACACGGCCACGAGCTCGCGCTCGTGGCTAGGGAGAAGCGAGTCCGCCCAGAGTTGGCTCTCGGCGGCCGCCTCCTCCGCGATCGCCTGCCAGATTCCCACTAAGCGACAGCTTCGAAGAAGCTCGCCACGGCCTCCACCGTCCGGTCGACGGCCGCGTCGTCGTGCGCGAGCGAGACGAACAGCGCCTCGAACTGCGACGGGGCGACGTAGATGCCCGCGGCGAGCAGGTGGCGGAAGAGAGCGCCGTAGCGCTCGGTGTCGCACGCCGACGCCTCGGTGAAGTCGCGCACGCCCCCCGCTCGGAAGAACAGCGTCACCATCGCCCCCACACGCTGCACGGAGACCGGCCGGCCTGCGGCGGCGTCACGGAGCCCGCTCTCGAGCCGCGCGCCCGTTCGCTCGAGCTCGTCGTAGACCGCGCCGTCACGCAGGCGGTGGAGAACGGCAAGCCCGGCGGCGGTCGCGAGCGGGTTCCCCGACAGCGTGCCCGCCTGGTAGACGTCGCCGGCCGGCGCGAGCAGGCTCATCAAGTCCGTGCGGCCGCCGAACGCGGCGAGCGGCAGGCCGCCGCCGATGATCTTGCCGAGGATCGTCAGGTCGGGGAGCACGCCGTAGCGCTCCTGCGCGCCTCCGCGCGCGACGCGGAAACCGCTGATCACCTCGTCGAATACGAGCAGCGCTCCCGAGGCGTCGCAGAGCCGTCGCAGCCCCTCGAGGAAACCGGGTTCGGGCGGGACGACGCCCATGTTGCCGGCCACCGGCTCGACCAGGATGCAGGCGAGCCCCTCGCCATAAGCCGCCACCGCCTCCGCGGTCATGTCGAGGTCGTTGAACGGAGACACGAGCGTGTCGGCGGCGACGGCCGTCGGCACGCCGGGGGTGGCCGGAATGCCGAGCGTCGCGATTCCCGAGCCGGCGTCGACGAGCAAGCCGTCAGCGTGGCCGTGGTAGCAGCCTGCGAACTTCAGCACGCGGTCGCGGCGGGTCGCGGCGCGCGCGAGCCGCACGGCGCTCATCGCCGCCTCCGTCCCCGAGGAGACGAGGCGCACCTGCTCGACGGACGGCACGGCAGCCACGATCTCGGCGGCCAGCTCGACCTCGCGCTCGGTCGGCGCGCCGAAGCTCGTGCCGTCCGCGGCCGCCGCGCGGACGGCGTCCACCGTCTCGCGATCGGCATGGCCGAAGAGCAGCGGCCCCCAGGACAGCACCCAGTCGAGGTAGTGGTTTCCCTCCGCGTCTTCGAGATACGCGCCCCGGCCGCGCCGCACGAAGAACGGCTCGTCCAGGCCGACGGCTCGCATCGCTCGCACGGGCGAGTTGACGCCGCCCGGGATGAGCGCGCGGGCGCGCCTGTACAGGTCGCTCGCGCTCCTCAGAGCCAGGCCGCGAGATCCTTCGCCCAGTACGAGACGATCAGGTCGGCGCCGGCGCGCTTGATCGACGTGAGCGACTCGAGCGCCGCCTGCCGCTCGTCGAGCCAGCCGCGGGCGCCCGCCGCCTTGACCATCGCGTACTCGCCGGAGACGTTGTACGCGGCGACGGGTAGATCGAACCGCTCGCGCACGGCGCTGATCACGTCCAGATTGGGCAGCGCCGGCTTGATCATCAGCACGTCGGCGCCCTCCGCGACGTCGAGTTCACACTCGCGCAGCGCCTCGCGCGCGTTGCCGGGATCCATCTGGTAGCCGCGCCGGTCGCCGAACGCAGGCGCGGAGTCGGCCGCCTCGCGAAACGGCCCGTAGAAGGCGGAGGCGTACTTGGCGGCATAGGAGACGACGGCGATCTCGTCGTGGCCGGCGTCGTCGAGCGCAGTGCGTACGGCGCCAACCCGGCCGTCCATCATGTCGCTCGGGCAGACGGCGTCCGCGCCCGCGTCGGCGTGACTTAAGGCCGTCCGGGCGAGCAGCTCGAGCGTCTCGTCGTTCCGCACGCCCGGCTCGTCGGGCGCCACGACGCCGCAGTGGCCGTGGGACGTGTACTCGCACAGGCAGACATCGGTCAGGAGCACGAGCTCGGGTACGCGTTCGGCCAGCTCGCGCAGCGCCCGCTGGACGATGCCGTCGGGATCCCACGCACCGGACCCCTCGTCGTCCTTCTCCTCCGGCACGCCGAAGAGCAGGACCGCCCCGACGCCGGCGCTCGCCAGCTCGTCGGCCTCGCGCACGACCGTCTGGAGGGAGAAGCGGCTCATGCCCGGGAGCGCCTCGTTCAGCTGCGGCTCGGGGGCGACGAAGAGGGGCATCACGAAATCGCGCACGTCGAGCCGGGTCTCGCGCACGAGCTCGCGGAGCGCGCCGGTGCGCCGCAGCCGGCGCAACCGCGTGCGGGGAAACGTGGCCACGCACAGATTGTCGCACCGCGCGCAGGGCCGGCGACCCAAGTAACAGTCTGTTACTTGGCTAGACGAGCAGCCGGCGCGCCGCGGCGCGCGTCAGTCCGGCGAGTGCAGCGCCGATCGCGGCGAGCCACGCGCCTTCGACGGCGAGCTCGCGCCACGGGTGCGGCTCGTAGAGCGCGGCGCTGAAGAAGCGCACCGAGTGCTCGACCGGGAAGGCATCGCCCACCCAGCCCGCTGCGGGCAGCGCGTCGGAGGGAACCAGCGCGAGGAACGCGAGCGGTAGCGCGAGAGCGACGGCTACGAGGAGCGCCGTACGCGCTTCCCGGCCGACGGCGGCGACGAATGCGCCGAGTCCACCCAGTGCGGCTCCGGCCAGCACCAGGCCGACCGCGACCACGGGGAGGCGGCTCCACGGCTGCCCGCCGCGAACGCCGCCGAGCTCCACGGCCACACCGAAGGCGAGGAAGACGAGGAGCCCCAGCGCGAGCGACACGAGCGCGGCGAGCGCGATCTTCGCGGCGACGAACTCGCCGAGACCGGCCAGCCCGCGGGCGAGCCGCCCGACCACGTTCTCGTCACGTTCGGCGGAGAGCGAACCCGCCGCGATGAGCACCGAAAGCAGTCCGACCGTGAGCGTGAGCGCGTACGCCTGCACCTGCGCCGAGAAAGCCCACGTCCGTCCGCGGTCCGGCCGCCGGACGAGCTCGATCGGGTTCGCCGTCGCGCGCAGTGCGTCGTCCGTCTGCTCGAGCGCGAGCCGCGCCGTCCCGACGAAGTCGCGCACCTGCTCGACCTCCTGTGACGGAGGCGCGCGCCGCAGCAGCTCGGCGCTCCGCTCGAGCCCGAGCACCTCGAACGGCCTCCCCAGGAACGACCCGCTGCCGCCGCGCAGCAGCAGGTCGACGTAGTCGAGATTCGCCTCGATGTACGCCCGCTGGAGGCGTCGGTTGAGCGTATAGACGAGCGCCTGGACCTCGCGCACGACCCGGCCCGTGAACGGCCCGCTCCCGGTCTCGAGCTCGAGCGTCGGGCTCTCGACCATCCCGCGCAGGTCGTCGACGAAACCCTCGGGCACGCGGACGAGCGCGATGACGCGGCCGGTCTCGAGCTGCCGCCGGGCCTCGGCGTACGAGAGCCGTACGAGCCGGACCTCCTCGCCGGCTCGCCGAATCGCCCGCTCGACTCGGAAGTCCTGGGCTCCGACGCGCACGACGTCCGGCAGTCCGTCTTCGTCGACGAGCGCCACGCGCGGCTTCGTGCCCGCGTAGCCGGCCACGAGCGCGACGAGCACCGCGACGAGCAACGGGTAGCCGAGCGCCGCCCCGAGCAGAAGGGGCGACCGTCGCAGCACGATCAGGTCCTTGCGCAGTAGGAGCGCAACGCGCCGGACACTCACACCCGAGCCGCCTCCACGCCGGGGAACTCCGGCGCCGCGCCGCTGAAGACGACGCGGCCTTCCTCGAGCGCGACGACGCGCTCCGCGAACCGCACCGGTTCCTCCGGGTTCTGCGTGGCGACCACGACCGCTTGACCGGCGTCGCGCAGCGAGAGCACGGTCGTCCAGAAGCGCGCGCGTGCTCGCTCGTCGAGGGACGCTGTCGGCTCGTCGGCGAGCAGCACGTCGGGATCGCCGAGCAGCGCGAGCGCGAGGTTGAGCCGCTGGCGCATGCCAAGCGAGAGCTCGGCGCTCGGTCGTCCGTCGTCCGGGAGCTCGAGCTTCGCGAGCAGACGCCTGGCCGCCTCCGGTGCGTTCGCGTCGCCGCCGAGCCGCGCGAAGAGCTCCACGTTCTCGCGCGCCGAGAGCCGCCCGTAATGACCCGGCCGCTGGGGAGCCCAGCCGACACGCAGGCCCGGCGCGCGCTCGACGCGTCCGCTGCTCGCCGGCAGCGCACCGGCCAGCAGGGCGAGGAGCGTCGATTTACCAGCGCCGTTCGGGCCGACGAGCGCCACGACTTGCCCGCGCGAGACTTCGACGTCGGTCGGGTGGAGTGCGACGCGGTCGCCGTAGCGGCGCGACACGGCGCGGGCGGCGAGCAAGGCCGTCAACGGCGCACCGCGGCCGGCGGCTCGTCGGTCGGGCCGGCCACGACCCGCCGCGCGGCCGCGCCGGTCCGTCCGTTGACGTCCGTACCGTGGAGGTTCGCGCGCTCCGCCGCGACCGCCACGAAGAGGAGCACGGCGTGACGACCCGCACCCGCAACCGCCCCCGCCAGCAGCAGCGCCGAGTCGAGTCCGACGGGCTGGATCCAGCTCGGTACCCGGATCCGGGCGCTGCAGCTCACCACGTCGATCGTAGCGCCCGCGTCGCGGTGCTTCGCCCGCCCGCCTGGGACTGGACGTGGGAGCAGGACGGCGCTCTCGCGCTCGATCGTCACGAAATCTGGAGCGAATCGGCTCTATCATCCCCGCCTCCGATGTCACGAACTCCGTCTCTTGCTCCGCGGTTGCGGCCCGTGCCAGGCTCCGATAGCGTCGCGGCCATGCGGCGGCGCCCCACCGAGCCGCGGAGCGCGCGACGGCGCGTGCGGCCCCGGCTGCACACCGGACGGCTGGTCGCCGGCGCGTTCGTCGCTGCCGCGCTCGCCGTGACGCTCCTGCTCACGGCGTTCGGGACGGCCGAGCAGACGCGCGTGACCGGAGCCGCCGTCGCGCCGGCCAAGCGGTTGCTGCCGGCGCGCCCGCTTCCCCAGGTGATCGCCGTGCGCGGCGCGCTGCGCATCGAGCTGCCGATCGCCCAGAGTCGGGTCACGGCGATCGGGTATCACGCGGCGTCGACGGGCGGGCTCGCGCTCGACCCCGTCGGACGGCCGGCCAACGAGGGACTGCTGAGCCGGCTCGCGCATCGCCTGTTCGGCGGCGGGGGCGGCGGGCTTCGCTACTACCAGCTCGGCGGCAGCGGCGGCGCCGACACGGCCGTTCTCAACGTCGGCGCGCCACCCGGTACCGACGTCTACGCGCCGGTGGACGGAACGGTCGTCGGCATCAGCGACTACATCGTGAGCGGCGGCAAGTACGGCGTGCGCATCGACATCCAGCCGGCCGGCGCGCCCTCGCTCGTGGTCTCCCTCACGCACCTGCGCCCGGACCCCGCGCTCGAGATCGGCTCGTCCGTCGCCTCGACCGTCTCGAAGATCGGCACGGTGCTCGACCTGTCGCGCGTAGAGGAGCAGGCGCTCGCTCGCTACACGCAGGACGAGGGCAATCACGTGGCGCTCGAGGTCCGCCCGGCCGCCACACTCTCCCCATAGGCGGCGAGCGGCTCTCGGAACGAGCACGGGCTGCCGAGCCGCGCAGAGACGCGCTGAGAATCCTCTTCATCGCCGATGTCTTCGGCGCGCCGGGCCGACGCGCGGTCGAGGACCGGCTGCCGGCCTTGCGAAAGGAGCTCGCCGTCGACTTCTGCGTCGTGAACGGGGAGAACGCGGCGGACGGCTCCGGCCTGACTCCGAAGCTCGCCGAGCGACTGCTCGCGTCGGGCGGCGACGTCGTCACGCTCGGCAACCACGCGTGGCGGCGGCGTGAGCTCCTCCCGTACCTCGAAACCGCCGACCGCGTCGTCCGCCCGGCAAACCTCTCCAGGCACGCGCCCGGCCGCGGGCTCACGGTTGCGCCGGCCGGCGACGGTACGCCGGTTGCCGTGATCAACCTGATGGGCTGGCTCTTCCTGAACGTCGCGACGACGCCGTTCGAGGTCGTCGACGGCCTCGTCCAGGACGCGCGCCGCCGCGCGGCGGTCGTGCTGGTCGACGTGCACGCCGAGGCGACGAGCGAGAAGGTTGCGCTCGCCCGGTGGCTCGACGGGCGCGTCACGGCCGTCGTAGGAACGCACACGCACGTGCAGACGAGCGACGCTCGCGTGCTGCCGGGTGGAACGGCCACGATCACGGACGCCGGCATGACAGGCCCGCACGACTCAGTGATCGGTGTCCGCGCCGAGCTCGCGATCGAGCGCATGCGGACCGGCATGCCCATTCGGTTCGAGCCCGCGCACGGCGACGTCCGCATTGAGGGAGCGCTGGTCGAGTGCACCCGCGAGGGCCGCGCAACAACCTGCGAAGCCGTCCGGGTCGAGGTCCGCTAGGCGCTGCCGGCGGCCGCCTGGAGACGCGCGCGCCGTCTCGACCACGCCCGGGCCGGCGAGACGAGCACGGCGACGATCGCGAGCAGCAGTACGTCGCGCGTAAGGACGAGCCACGTGGCCGTGGCGTCCAGGTCTTCGACGAGATCCCAGTAGCGGTGCGGGAACCAGAGTTGTGTCAGCACCGCCGCGAGGGCGAGCAAGGCCGAGGCGGCCGCGCCGCGGCGGCCGCCTACCAGTGGGACGAGCGGCAGTAGCCAGATCAAGAACTGCGGCGAGAGCACCTTGCCGAGCGCGACGAACGCGCAGACGGCCGCCGCCGCGTAGCGAACGAGCCGCTCGCGGTCGCCCGGGTCACCGCGCCGGGCGAACGCCGTCCAGATGGCGGCCAGCGCTGCGAGCTGGAGCACCGTTTGTCCGGCCGCGAGGACGTCGGCGCCCGTCCCGACGAGGTTCTGCGACCCCGCGCTCGTGCCCGTCGTCATTTCGATGTCCCCAACCTGGTGCGCCGCAAGCAGAATCGCCGAACCGAGGCTCTCGATCTGAAGACCTCGCGTCGCGTGCATGGAGAAGGCGTCCCAGAGGCCGCCGGGCGAGATCGCCGCGAACGGCAGCACGCACGCGGCGATCGCGCCGGCGAGGATCGCACCGCAGATGAGCGCCTCGCGGCGCCCCTCCCTCCGCCAGACGAACGCCAGCGCGAGCGGCACGAGCACGCCCGGAAAGACCTTCACGACCGCGCCCAGCCCCAGGACGGCGCAGCCGACGCGCTCCCGTCCGCCGACGAGCGCCGCGAGCGCGGCGACCGCGAGCGCGGCCGGCAGGAGATCGAAGCGCGAGAGCACGACCGAACCGAGCGCGAGTGGCAGCACGGCCGCGAACGCCGGGGGCGCGGCGCGCGCCGCGCCCCGCCGCCCGAGCGCGCTCAGCGAGACGACCATCGCGACCAGCGCGGCCGCCCCGCACAGCCACATCAGCGCCTCGAAGAGCCGGCGATAGCCGTTGGACCCGTCGCCCACGGTCGGCAGCGCGAAGACCGGCAGCGCGCCGGGCGGGTACTCCACGGCGAAGTCGCGGTACGGGACCTCGCCCGCCACCATCGCCTCGCCGTACCTCTCGTACACGGGCACGTCGCTGATCGGACGTTCCGCCCAGAAACCCTGGTGCAGCAGTACCCAGGTGACGAACAGGGCGCCGAGAGCGCCGACTGCGATCGCGATCGTCCCGGCGGACTTGCTCACGCGCGCCAGCTCTTCGCCGGCGCCGCCGCTGCCACGAGCGGCCTCTCGTGCTCCGCTCGACTTGCCTGCGCGTCCGCCGCCGCCGGCCGGTTCGGCGAAGCGGCCGGCGCCAGGACGGCGAGCGCGACGAACGGAAAAAACCACGGGATGTAGAGGTAGAACCAGTGCGTGAGGACGAGCTCGAACGCGATCAACAGTGCCCCGGACAGCGCCGCGAGCTGCAGCGGCGACTTGCGCCTCGGCACGAAGTACGCCGCGACGCCGGCCGCCGCAACGAGCCCCATCAGCACCTGCTGTGCCCGCTTCAGGTCCGGGATGCCGTCCGCGTGGTACTGCCCCCAGTCCCACAGCGAGAACGGGGACTCGCGGCCGATCTGCGCCTCGAACGTGCGCTCGTAGAAGATGCGCGCGGCTTCGAATGCGTCGGGCTCGAGCAGCAGCACCGAGAAGCCCGCGAGCGAGGCGACCGCGAAGGCGCCTGCGAAGACCGCCTTGGCGCGCGGCCTGCGGAGCGCGTCGGGATACGACGCCCACAGCGGCACCAGGATGAGCGCCGAGAGCTTCGTCCAGGCGCCGAGCGCAAGGAGCGCGCCTCGCGCCGCTGGCGATGAAACGAGCCAGAACCCCCAGACGAGCAGCGCAGGCTGGACGGCGTCGTTCGTGTTGGCATTCGACACGTACTGCGTGAACGGGTAGGCCGCCCAGGCAAAGGCGAGCGCGACGGCGAGGCGGGCGCCGCCGAACCGCCGCCCGACGAGCACGAGGCCGAGGATGGCGAGCAGGTCCCACGCGATGCTCGTGAAATGGGCCGCGGGTAGGTCGTCCCACCGGCCCTCCCAGCCGAACAGCCAGTAGCCGGGCAGGTAGGCGAGGTACGAGACCGGCCCGTACGTGTCGCCCGTCTCGTTGGCCGTCTCGCAGCGGCCGTTCGTCTGGATCCGGTCGCGGATCACTCCTTCGGCGTTCGCTGCGCCGCACGGCTTGCGACCAGCCTCGACCGGCATGTGCCCGTACGGCGCCTCCCCGTTGGCGATGCGGTGCGCCCCGATGACGCCCGCGTACCCGACATCGATCACGTTCGACGTCTCCGTGTTGAGCCCGATCCGGAAGCCGACGAGGAAGACCGTGGCCGCGGCGAGCAGCCACACCGGCCAGAGCGGACGGTCGGGCGCTCCGACCCGGCCGCGCACGCCGATCCACACCATCCGCGCGAGGAGGTAGACGAGCGGCGGGTACGCAAGCGGAACGCTCGTGAAGACGTCGCCGTCGTTGAAGTACGCGAGCGAGACGCCGAACGAGAGCAGCACGAGCAGGTCGAGATTGCGCAGCGAGAACGGCCGCCGGAAGTTGGCCAGCCCGACGAAGAACGCAGCCGAGAGCGACAGCCAGATCCACGGGTCATTCAACTCCTTGCCGCCGAATGCGCCCTCGTAGCCGCGCGCCATCGTCCAGGCAACCTGCGGGCCGGTCCACGCCTCGAGCACCTGCCCCGTGTCGTCGTCGACCTTGACACGCGCGATCTCCCCGGCGTCGCGCCACCAGACATTGACGGTCCAGCTGCCGTCCGCGTCGTACTTCGCGTCGCTCGTCCGGCCGGCGACCGGATAGCGGCCGAGCCAGTCCTTCACCTTGGGGTGTGCCAGCGCGATGTCCAGAACCCGCTGCTTCGTCAGCTGTTTCGTCCGGCCGGCCGCTCCGAAGCGCGCTTCGGCGAGCGGTCCTCGTTCGGCGTAGACCGGCGCCGTCGGCGGCCTGTCCTGTGCGAGCGCGGGCGGCGCGAGCACGAGCGCGCAGGTCACAGCGAGGAGCAGCCGCGCGATCACGCCGTCAGCGTGCCTGGCGGCCCGCGGCTTCCGCTAGCCCGCGCGAAACGACCAGAGCTTGTTGCCGACGAAGTTGATCGGCGTGACGAGCACGATGGCGATCGCCTGCGCCGACAGCTTGCCGAGCCCGCTCCAGACGAAGAGCGCGAGCAGAACCTCGTTCGCAGCGAGCGCGCAGAGCGCGACGACCAGGAACCGCAACCCCTGGTACGCGACGTGGCCGCGCTGGCCGCGGAACGTCCAGAGGCGGTTCCAGGTGTAGTTGTTGGCGACGGCCACCACGAACGAACATGCCGCCGCGGCGAGATAGTGGACGCCGAATGCGAGCAGCGCGGCGTAGACCGAGAGGTTGACGACGTAGCCGGTCGCGCCGACAGTGCAGAACTTCGCGAGCTGGATCCAGTTGGCTCGCCGGCGCAGCGCGCGCGCGGCGCGCCGACGCGAGAACACGAGCGCGGGCGAGACGTCGGACGAGCGCTCCATCTGCGGCGCGAGCGTAGCTGCCCACTCGTCGACGACGCCCCGACTGCATCTGCGGCTGCGGCCCGCGCGGCGCCAGCGACGGCGCGATGCACGAGAGCGACCGGGGCGGCCGTCCGGCAAGGACACGCCCTCCGCAACGAAACGGCGACGGACGATCCACAGCCGCGCCGACCCGCATAGCTCCGGGGACTGTCCCCGAAAGCGGCCCGCCGAGACGCGTCCTCTGTCGGGGAAGCGTGACGATTCATCCACGGGGGCGGAGGGCGCGCGGGCCTAGTGGACCGAGAACTGCTCCTCGCCGCGTGGCTCCTCCCACGCGACCTCCACGTCGTCGACGTCGGCGAGAGCCGGCCCGCGGCCACACCAGCGAAGGAGCGTCTCGACGCGCTCGCGCTCGCCCTCGAGCGCCGCTTCGACGCTCCCGTCGGCGGCGTTGCGCACCCAGCCGGCGAGGCCGAGTGAGCGCGCGCGCTCGCGCAGCTCGGCGCGGAAGAAGACGCCCTGCACGCGACCGCGCACGCGCACCCGCGCGCGCGCCACGTCACTCGCCGAAGCCCTGCTCACCGACGAGCGGGACGAACCGGCACTGGACCGAGCGGACGACGGCCGGGCCCTCCGGGCTGCGGACGATCAGCTCGAGGCGCTGGCCGAACCGGCCGCCCACCGGGATGACGAGCCGGCCGCCCGGGCGCAGTTGTGCGTAGAGCGCCTCGGGCAGCTCCGGCGCGGCGGCCGCGACCCCGATCGCGTCGTACGGCGCGCGCTCCGGCACGCCGAGCGTCCCGTCGCCGACGTGGAGCTCGACGCGCTCGTAGCCGGCAGCCGCTAGGCACGCTCGCGCCCGCTCGGCGAGCTCGGGCAGGCGCTCGATGGACACGACCTCGCCGGCGAGCTCCGCGAGCACCGCTGCCTGGTAGCCCGAGCCAGTGCCGACGTCGAGCACCCGGTCGCCTCCATCCACCCCGAGCGTCTCGACGATGCGCGCGACCATGTACGGCTGCGAGATCGTCTGGCCGAACCCGATCGGCAGCGCGGCGTCCTCGTACGCGTGCCGGCGCAGATGCTCGGGAACGAAGATCTCGCGCGGGACGCGCGCCATCGCTTCGAGCACCCGCTCGGCGACGACGTCGCGCGCGCGCAGCTGCTCGTCCACCATCCGGGCGCGCGCCGCGGCAAAAGAGTCCTCAGGCTGCACGCGCGGTTGCCACCGAAACGCCGAAGTGCTGCGTGACGAGGGGCGCGACATCCACGATCCGCCGAGGAGGAGCGGCCGTACCGACGGTCACCATCGGCACGAGCGAGTCACCGGCCGCGAGCGAGCCGTGACTGCCACCGCCAGCGTGGTGGCGGCGGCCCAGGTCGGCGAACGCGACCTCGGGCGCCGCCGTCACGATGAGCTCCCCCGCGTTGGGATTGCCCAGCGCTGCCCAGACACGCTCCCACGCGTTCGGCTCGGGCAGCAGCCCTTCGTCGCCCGACCAGCGCCACCGGTCGCCTTCGTCGCGCGCGAAGCGGAGCTCCTCGCCGCCGCGGCGGACGACCGCCTCCGTCCCTTCACGGAAGAGCACCGCCTCGGTCCCCGGAAGCCGCTCCGCGCGGGCTGCGAGCTCGCGCACGTCCGTCCGGCACGCCGGCAGCCGGTAGACCATGCCGACGCGATTGGATGCGGCAACGGCGACCTCGGCGTCGGCCGCCCCACGCGCCGGCAGCAGGCGGAAGTCTGCGAACGCGGCCTCGAGCGGCACGCCGCGCGAGACCGGCGTCTGGCCGTGATCCGAGCAGACGACCACCGCGTACCGCTCGAGGAACGCGTCGCCGCCCCCGGCTGCGTCGAACAGCGCGCCGACCGCGGCATCGCTGCGCGCTAGCGCGGCGCGCGTGCCCTCCGGTCCATGGAGATGCGAGGCGAAGTCGTAGTCCGGCAGGTAGAAGACGAGGAACTCGAAGCCGTCTCGTGTGACGAGCCAGCGCCCGACCATCGCGGCGTAGGCGTCGACCGAGCCGAGCATGCGCGCCTTGACCGCGAGCGGCGCTCCCGTCCGGTCCGATTCGAAGAGGTTGAAGTAGTAGAACCGCTTCGGCCCGTACGCGTCCGGCATGACGCCCGGCACCGTGGAGCGATGTCGGGTCGTGCCGCGGTAGCACGTCATGTTCACCGCGGCGGTCGTCAGGCCGGCTGCCTCGAGCGTCTCGAACATGGTGGGGGTCTCGCGCGCGAGGTGGTCGCGGTTCATGTGGATGACTGCGTCGCGGATCGAGCGGCGAGTGCCGGCGGCGCGCAGCGCGCCGAACGACGAGCCGTACTCCACGTAACGACGCTCGGCGCGGTGGTACCAGACGAGATGCGGTATCAGGTGGGCGTCGGGATGCGCGCCGGTCGCGATCGACGCGAGGCAAACGGGTGTCAGCGAGGGGAAGGTGGACACCGCTCGGCCGTACTCGCCGTGTTCGGCGAGGAACGCGAGCGCCGGGGCGCGGCCGCTCTCGACGGCCTCCTCGAACGCGGCCGGCGTGAGGCCGTCGATCACGATGAGGACGAGCTTCTTCACGGCTCGTCCCGCGCGAGGATGCGCAGGCCGGCGTGGCGATCGCCCGCACGCCTTCTCAGGCGCGCGGCCAGCGCCGGCACGGCCACTGCCTCGACGTAGCCGACGAGCGGCACGAGCGCGAGGACTGCGCCGCCGAGCGCGACGAGCGTGACGAGCAGTGCCGTTCCGCCGCGCGTCCCGCCGCGGCGCAGCGTCCCCGACACGACGGGGCCGGCACCCGCGCCCCCGAGCAGCCCTCCCACCGCGCCGCCGACCGCCTCGTCCCAGCCGGCCAGGAGCAGCGCCACGCCGGCTGCGCCGGCTGCGGCGAGCAGCGACGCGACAACGGCGGCGCCGCGAACACCGGCGAGCGAGCCCGCGAACGCCACCCCGAGGCTCGCACCGAGGCCCGCAAACAGCCCGATCGTGTAGACGTCGCCCACCGCCGGCCAGTGTAGAGCGTGCCTCGTTCGGCGCTCAGCGCGCACGGGCCGGCCCGCACGCGACGGACGCGGTGGACGGCGAGGCGCTAAGCGTCCCCGCCGCCCGGACCGCCGCTCTCGAGCCGGCGAATGACCGCAAGCCCGAACTCGGCGGCGCGAGCGCCGTCGACGACACGGTGGTCGAACGTCAGCGCCACATGGCCGACCGGCGCCACGAGCACCTGACCGTCGCGCACGACCGGGCGCGGGGCGACGCGGCCGACGCTCAGGATCGCCACCTCGGGGTGGTTCACGATCGGCGTCTGGAAGAGGCCCGCCGCTCTGCCGGCGCTCGTCACCGTGAAGGTGGAGCCGCGCAGCTCCTCCGGCTTGAGCGAGCCGGCGCGCGCACCCTCGGCGAGTCGGCCGACCTCGGCGGCGAGCTCCTCGAGCGGCCGGGAATCGCAGCCGCGGACGACCGGAACGACGAGCCCGGCGTCCGTCTGCACGGCCACGCCGAGGTCGTAGCGGTCGAGATAGACGATCTCGTCGCCTTCCAGGCGCGCGTTGAGCTCCGGGAACTCCCGCAACGACAGTGCGCACGCGCGCAGGAGCATCGGGACGAGCAGCTTGAGGTCGACCCGGCTGAAGTCGCACTCCTCGACCCAGGTCACCGGCGGCACCTCGCGGTGTGCGCGCGCCATGTGCTCGGCGATCAGCCGGCGCACGCCGCGCAGCGGCTCGCGGCGGCCTTCCGCGGGGGCGACGCCGCCGGCCGCGCCGCGGACGTCCGCTTCCGTGATGCGGCCCTGCGGCCCGGTTCCCTCGACCTCCGCGAGGTCGACGCCGAGCTCGTGCGCCAGCCGGCGGACGAGCGGGGTCGCACGAACCTTGTCCGCCCGATCCCGCTGCGCCGTGACGGGTGACGCGGGAGCCGCCTGCTGCTGCGGGGCCGACTCGGCCCGCGGCTGCTCGTCCTCACCGGCCGGCGCGCCGTCGCCGATCACGACGAGCACCGTCCCGACCGCCACGACGTCACCCTCCCCGACGAGAATCCGTCTCACCGTCCCGGCCGCGGGCGACGGGATCTCGACCGTGGTCTTGTCCGTCTGGATCTCCACGAGCGGGTCGTCCTCGGCGACGTCCTGGCCCTCGGAGACGAGCCAGCGCGCGATCTCGCCCTCCGTCAGCCCCTCGCCGAGATCCGGCAGCTTGAACTCGTAGGCCACGGCGGCGGAATCTAGCGGCCCGGCCCGCTCAGAGCACTCGCGCGCCCGCGGCGTCGAACGCCTCGACCGTCGCGCCGGCCGCCGCGCTCGCCGCGAACTCCTCGCTGAACAGCGAGAAGACGACGACGTCCCGCGGGCCGCTGCCCGCCGCACCGCCCGGAAGGCGCCGTCTCAGCGTTGCCTCCTCGGTGAACCCGAGCTTGCGGGGGATCGCCGCGCTCGGCGCGTTGGGCGGGTCGACGCGTATCTCCACGCGGTCGGCTCCGCAGACGGCGAACGCGACGCGCGTGAGGGCGGCGGTCGCTTCCGTCGCGAGGCCGCTACCGGCGCGGCTGGCTCGGATCCAGTAGCCGATCTCGAAGGCGTCGTCGCCGACGCGCGTGTGCAGTCCCGTGCCGCCGACGACCTCCGACTCGTCCGGGGCAAGGATGCCGTAGACGAAGTCCTCGCCGAGATCGAAGCGAGCCCGGAACCGGCGCAGGAGCGCCACCTTCTCCTCGAGCGGCTGGGGCTCGGCCTGCGCCCACGGCATCCAGTCGCGCAGGTGATCGAGGCTCGAGTCGACCGCCTCCTTGAGCAGCGGGGCGTCGCGCGGCTCCCAGCAACGGATGAGCAGGCGCTCGGTACGCACGCGGTAGGGCGGATCGCTACGCGCCACGCTCGAACCCTAGGGCCGCGTCTCGGAGTGGGGACCGGGGAGCGTCCCGCCGGAACGTGTTCTCCATGGCCTCGACCCCCCGGGCCAGTTCGAGGGACTGTCCCTCTCGAGCGGCCCGCGGAGACGCGTCCTCCGTGACGAGATCGTGACGAGTCGTCCACACAGGTCGCCGAGCGGCGGGCTATGCAGCACGATTCGCCAGGTTCAGGCGGCGCGCCACCGGGCCAGAGCCCGTGCGTGCCGTCCGCCGCCCGCTGCGCGCGGACCTAGAAGTCGAGCAGCCGCCGGACCGCCGCGGCTACCCGCTCGACGGACGGCATGTAGGCGTCCTCGATCTGCCAGTACGGGTACGGCACGTCGTAGCCGGTCACGCGCAGCACCGGCCCGCGCAGGTCGAGGATCGCCTTCTCGGCGAGGATCGCCGCCAGCTCGGCCGCGTAGCCACACGTACGCGGCGCCTCCTGGACGATCACGACGCGGCCCGTCTTGGCCGCCGACACCAGCAGCGCTTCCTCGTCCAGCGGCTTGAGCGTGCGGACGTCGAGCACCTCGACCGAGGCCTCGCCGGCGAGCGCGTCCGCCGCCTGCTCCGCCAGCGGCACCATCGAGCCATAACCGACCAGCGTCACGTCGCTGCCCCCGCGCGCCACGCGCGCCTTTCCGAGCGGCACGACGTGCTCGCCCTCCGGTACGTCACCTCGCATCGTCCGGTAGTGCAGCTTCGGCTCGAGGACGACTACTGGATCCGGCTCGCGAATCGCCGCCGCGAGCAGCCCCTTCGCGTCCGCGGGCGTCGACGGGATCGCCACCTTCACTCCCGGCGTGTGCGCGTAGTACGCCTCCGGCGAGTCGTCGTGCAGCTCCGGCGCGCGCACGCCACCGCCGTAGGGCATCCGCACCGTCAGCGGGAACTCCATGCGCCCTCCGGTGCGCCAGCGATAGCGGCCGACGTGCGTGATGAGCTGGTCGAGCGACGGGTACGAGAACGCGTCGTACTGCATCTCGCAGACCGGCCGGAAGCCGGCCATGCAGAGGCCGATCGCGGTGCCAATGATCCCCGCCTCGGCGAGCGGCGTGTCGACGCAGCGGTCGGCGCCGAACCGGTCGCGCAGGCCCGCCGTGGCGCGGAAGACGCCGCCCGCGCGACCGACGTCCTCGCCCATCACCATCACCGAGTCGTCGCGCTCGAGCTCGACGTGGAAGCAGTCGTTGATCGCCTCCACCAGAGTCAGCTCGCGCGGCCGGCCGTCGCGGCTCACATCCGTACCTTCCGGCAGCGCCTCCGCAGAGACGGCTTCCGAACGCGCCGTCTCAGCCACCGAGCACCCTGCGCAGCTCCGCGAGATCGTCCGCGAACGAGGCCGGTGCGTTCACGAAGGCATGGTCGAAGAGCAATGACACGTCCGCCGGCGGCTCGCCCTCGGCGTCCGCGATGCCCTGCCGCATCATGTCGGTCGCCTCGGCGCGAATCTGCTGGTCGAGCTCGTCCGTCAGGACGCCGAGCCGGTCGAGGTAGCCCTTGTAGCGACCGACGCACTCGCCCTTCTTCTCCTGCTCGACGCGCTCGAGGTCGATGTACGCCTTGGGGTCGTCCGCCGTCGCGTGCGGGGCGGTTCGGTACGTCACGGCCTCGACGAACGTCGGCCCCTCGCCCCGTCGCGCCCGCTCGACCGCCTCGCGCGTCGCCTCGTAGACGGCCAGCACGTCGGCACCGTCCACGCGCACGCCCGGGATGCCGTAACCGACCGCCTTGTCCGCGAGCGTCTTCGCACGCGTCTGCGCCTCGAGCGGCGTCGAGATCGCCCACTGGTTGTTGTTGCAGAGCAGGATCAGCGGCGCGTCCATCACGGCCGCGAAGTTAGCCCCCTCGTGGAACGAGCCCTCCGACGTCGCGCCGTCGCCGAAGAAGGCGATCGCGCACGCCTGCTCGCCCTTGAGCCGCTTGCCCCACGCGAGCCCCGCCGCATGGGGAACGTGCGTCGCGATCGGCACGCAGATCGACGCGACGTTGTAGTCGGCGGGGTTCCACCAGCCCGACGGGTGTCCGCGCCACCACTGCAGCACGGTCGCCGCGGGCATCCCACGCAGGATCCCGATCGCCGACTCGCGATAGCTCGGGAAGATCCAGTCGTCGTCCGAGAGCGCGTAGACCGCCCCCGCCTGCATGGCCTCGTGATTCCAGAAGATCGCGTAGGTGCCGATGCGACCCTGCCGGTGGAAGACGACCGACCGCTCGTCGTACGTCCGCAGCAGCACGAGTGAGCGGTAGAGCTCGATCAGGTCCTGCTCGTCGAGCCCTTCGACCTCGCGGTCCGCGATCCCGCCGCCGTCGCCGATCACCCGCCGCAGCTCCGGCTCGGCGTGAAGAACCCGCGCCATTCCAGCAGGAATCTACCCGACCCGGCCTAGGATCCCCGCATGCACGACACGCTCGAGCGCCCGCTTGCGCTGGGCGGTCTGGGCTTTGCAGTCGCCCTCGCACTCTTTGCGGTGCTCGAAGACGCACGCGCCGACGCATACCTGCTCGGCCTCGCCGCCTTCTTCCTGGTCGCCTTTCTCGGTGCGCTGCGGGCCAGCCTGCGCGCCGTGGAAGGCGAGACGGCGCCGCTCTCGGCGACGGCGGTGATCGGCGGCTCCGTCGCCGCTGCCGGCTACGCCTTCCTCGCCGCGGCCTACGCCTCCGTCGCGCGTGACGAGCTTCGCGAGCCGAACGTCGAGATCGCCGAGTTCGCGTTCTTCGTCTCGTTCCCGCAGGCGGCGGTGCTCGCGGCGGCGGCCACCGCCATGGCGCGAACAGGAGTAGTGGCTCGTCCGCTCGGCCTCGCTGGCCAAGCGTTCGTGCCGCTTCAGCTGGGCGCGCCGCTCGTCCTGCTTTCTCCCGGTTCGGACGACTTCGCGATCGGGCTTGCGCTCGTGCCGTTCTGCGCCTGGGTCGCGGCGACGAGCATTCTGCTCGTGAGACGCCCTCGCGCCTGACGGGCCACGCGAACGCGCCGCGATCTCCGACCGTCCGCCTGCGAGGCGGGACGTCTGCTACGCGAGTACCGCCACCGCGTCTCGCTCGGCCTCGAAGACCGCGTGCTCGACGTCGCCGAGGTCCTCGCCGTCCGCCTGGAGCGGCAGCGGCCGCCCGCTCCGCAGCTCGATCCGGTCGAGGTCGTGGCCGTAGAGGACGTCGGCCGCGCTCGCCTGACCTCGCCCACGCAGCGCGTACGCGAGCAGGCGCGGCAGCACGCGGGGCGAAACGGCGCGCGGCGCTACGAGGTCGAGACCGAGCTCGAACCGCGCCCGCGGCGCCGCGTGGACCGCCAGCGGACCGGCGAAGGTGTACGGGTCGGCGTTGGCGACGAGCGCGAACGCGGCGCGACCGTGCCCGACGATCTCGAGCTCCGGCTCGAAGCGGCCGCGCCGCTCCCAGAGCAGGCGCGCGACCGTCCAGACGACGTAGGCGTCGCCCGGGCGCCGCCCGTCGCTTCGCCGGCCGCGGCGGTCGACGCGCCGGATGAGCTCGGCGTCGAGCCCGATCCCGGCGGAGAACGTGAACCGCCGGCCGTTGACGCGCCCCAGCGAGATGCGGCGGACCGTCCCGCCGTCGAGCGCCCGGGCGACGGCTCGCGCGGCGTCCACCGGGTCGCGCGGCACGCCCAGCGCGCGCGGTAGCACGTTCGTGCCCCCGCCCGGCACGAACCCGACCGGCACGGGGTCTCGCAGTCCGTTCAGCACCTCGTTGAAGCCGCCGTCGCCCGAGAAGACCACCACCGCGTCGAGGTCCCCCCGCAGCACAGCGGCGAGCTCGGTCGCGTGACCCGGCCGCTCGGTACGCAGCGTCGTCACGTCCGCGACCCGGCGGAGCGCGCGCTCGACGGCCGCCATGGAGTGCTCGGTGACGCGGCTCGCGAACGGATTCACGATCAAGGCCACGCGCCGCCTCGTCACGCGCCCAGCGTACTCGCATCGCTGGACCGGGCGGAAAGACAGAAGGCCGGCGATGCCGGCCTTCCATCTACCTCCTCACGCGCAAGCGCGCGTGTTGGACGAGGAGTCTCTAGCGGGCGTAGAGCCCGATGTTGTCGAACGTGACCGTCCCGGCGGTTGCGAAGTCGGTCGGCGCGAAGCCGGTCAGCACGATCCGGATCTCCGCGACGCCGATCGGGATCGCCACCGCCTTTTCGAGGTCGGCGAAGCCGTTCGTCGCCAGGGGTGCGGTGAGCAGCTTGACCGTGTCGAGCACCTGCCCGGTTGCACTCAGGTAGGCGAGGCTGACGGCCGGGGCCGACGAGGCGCCGATCGCGTTCACCGAAGCGGTTACGTCGTAGGTCGCGCCGCCGGTGACCGCGATGGGAGCGCTCGTCCAGCTCGGCGAGCCGTGCACGGCCGCGTTCCCGCCCGAACCCTGCATCTGAGCGCCATGAGAACCGTCCGAGCCGCCGCTCGAGGTGTAGGACGTGGTGCCGGCGCCGGTGCTCTGACTCGACCAGCTCTCCGGAGCGGTGCCGGCCGCGTTCTGCGTCTCGAAGTCGCCGTTCTCGACCTTGTTCCCCTTGACCTCGACCGTGCGGGTCGCCGAGTTGTTGTTCTCGTTCTCCTCGGCGACGAGACCGGTCTTGTCGGCCGTGGCCTTGATCTCATGCTGACCCTTCACGTTGCGGGTGTCCCAGACGATCGCCACCTCGGTCGACGCACCCTTCGCCAGCGCAGCGGTGTTCGCGAGCCCGAGCACGTTCGTGCCGTCGAGCAGGAACTCGGTTTTCGACGCGGGTGCGATTCCCGGGCCGGCATTCTGGATCGTCGCGGTGACCTTGACCTTCTCGCCCTCGCGGCCCTTCTGCTGGGCGACGACGAGGTTCGTCACCTGGAGGTCGGGGCCGAGCACCGTCACGGTCACGGTGGCGGTTCCCGTGAGCCCCTGGGCGTCGGTCACGGTCAGCGTCGCCGTGTAGCTACCCCTCGCGGCGTACGCGCGCGTGACGCTTTGCCCCGTCGCCGTCGGCGAGCCGTCGCCGAAATTCCACCGGTAGACCAGCTGATCGGCGGGCGTGCTGTCGTCGAAGGAGCCGGCAGCGTCGAACGTGACGGGCTCCCCGGTCCCGGCCGTCTTCGGCGTGGCGCTGGCGACCGCCGTGGGCGCAGCGTTGACGACGCCGGTGGAGTACTTGAACACCGCACAGCCGGCACCGGCCGTGATCCTCGCGTTCGCGGTCAGGTCGGAGGGCAGCGCCTCGCTGTTGGCCGTGTGGCCTGCCATCCCGAGCACGTCCAGCGTCAGGCAGCCGTAGTCGAAGTGCCAGAGGCCGTCGGGCGACGAGTCGTCGTTGAAGTTGTCCACCCAGCCGACGTCACGGAAGCGGCTGTCGCCCGTCGCGGTCGTGAAAGCGGCGTCGCGACACCGGAACGGCGTCAGCACACCGGGCTCGGGGTGCGTCTCCTCGATGTTGTTTCCGCAGTCGTACCTCGGCTGCGGCCTCGAGTCGATGTAGTGCTGCCGCGGCGGCTGCGGCCCGCCGTTGTTGCCGTAGCCGCGCACTTCGTCGGTGTACTCGACGAGCACCCCCGGGTCCCAGCCGATCGCGCCGCGGTCTGACTGGCCGCGCCCGTTGAAGTCGAAGCCGGAGCGGTCACGCAGCTCCAGGTAGTAGGCGTGGTCGAGCGCGGACGGCTCGTCGGCCTTGATGCGGCTCCAGCCGTCCGTGCACTTGGCGGCCACCTTCATGCCCTCGTTGCAGCCGCCCGGGAAGAGGCGCAGCTCGTCCTCCTCCGAGAAGTCGCTCGAGTAGATGACCTGGTTGCCGGCCTTGATCTCCAGGTCGTCGATGAACCAGCCCGGCCGATCCAAACCAGGGTCGGTGAAGTAGGAGAAGCGCAGCACCACCCCGCGCTTGCCCGCGTACGAGGACAGGTCGTACTGGTCCGCGATGAACGGCGAGCCGCTGTCATAGCTGTCCTCGCCGCGGTCGACCGCGACTCGCGCCGGGCCGCCGGCGGCCGCGCCGCTCGTGCCGGTCAGGCCGTTGTCGAAGTTGTTCAAGCACGCGGAGTTGTGCGGGTTGACGGCCTTGGAGGTCGTGTAGCCCCGCTGCGAGGCGAGCGACGAGTAACTCGTCCCGTCGGTGCTCGCCAGCACGAACCCGTAGTCGAAGTCCCACTCGATGTCCCAGCTGGACTTGAAGCTGACCGTGATCGGCGTGCCCTCGGGCACGAATTCCAGCTCGGGCAGGTTCACGTCGAGGTTGTGGCCGGCCTTGGGGGCGCAGCCGAAGTCGTTGCCACGGCCTGACCACCACACGTAGGGCGCCGAGGCCTGCGTGCGCACCTTCTCGGGATCGATGATCAGACGCGGAGGCAGCTTGAGCGCGTACGCCTCGGAGTTGTGGATGTTCTGGTCGCCGTTCGCCGCCGAGAGCGTGTAGGCCTGCCCGCTCGGCGTCTGCCACTCGATCTTGCCCGTGTCGTTCTTGATCTCCTCCCAGTCGGACACGTTGCGCGTCTCGCCCGGCTGGAGGAACTTGGGGACGACCCAGCCGAGCTCTTGCTTCGAGAAGATCGTCATGTGCTGCGAGTAGTCCGCAGCCATCAGGTTCCAGTCGTTGTACGCCGAGTAGCCCGCGTAGTAGTCCGGCAGTCCGAGGTGATGGCCGTACTCGTGCGCGATCACGCTCGCGTGGTCCATCGCGTCCTCGGGGTTGATGTTGTACGGACCGACCCGTACGTGCACCGGCAGGCTGTCGCGACCGGTGCCACCGTTCGCCCGACAGTCGGCGAACTCGGCGTAGCTCTCGTTCTCCCAGCACTGCGGGACGCCCTCCAGGTCCGTCAGCTGGTCGTCCGAGACGTAACCCGCCAGGCCGGTGACCGGATCCTGGTACGAGTTCTCGAGCGACGAGGAGTGCGGCCACGGGTTGTCGTAGGGCACGCCGTCCTCGCAGAAGATCGTCCCGAGCTGCGAGCTTCCGTTGCCGCCGCAGCCGGCGAACACGACCATCGTGAAGTCGACGAGGCCGTCCTTGTCTGAGTCGAACTGGTTGTAGTCGATCTCCGGGTCGGCGATCTGAACCGCGTCGTAGATCATCTTGCTCGTGTCGCCGCAGGCCTCGTCGATGGCGATCGTCGTCGCGGTGAACACCGGGAAGTCGCCGCCGTAGTACTCGGTGTCGCCCGGCAGCTGGTACCAGCCGTCGCGGATGCGGTCGGGATAGACCGGCGTCCCGTAGAGCTCCTTGGTGTTACCCAGCGTGGCGCCGCGGCACGTCGGCTTCTTGACGTCGCGCTCGGTGAAGCGGAAGCCCGGCTCGTATTCGAAGTTCGCCGCCGCGATGTCGGCCGACGGAACGGTGCCGTCCGGGAAGAGCTGCCCGAAGGACATCTCCTGGTAGAGGTTGAACGTCGAGCCGGCGAAGTCGGGCGAGTTGACGACCGTCTCCAGGCGCTGGCCGCTGTGGCGCGACTTGTGCTTACGATCGCGGAAGTCGACCGGGATCATCGGGAACGGCTTGTCGCCGTATCGCGCCGTCTCGAACCCGCCGGTGGGGGGGATGACCTTCGGGCCGTGGCTGTCGGAGCGCAGCGCACCCGCGAGGCCGTCGTACGTCATCGAAGCGGTCGACGACAGGTCCTTCCACACGATGCGCGCGTCCTCGGTCGTGGTCAGCGCTCGGCCCTCGGCGACGAGGGTCGCCGTCTCGCCGGCCGCGACCGTGGGGATGTCCCAGCGGATTGTCCCGCTCGTGACCGTGGCCGAGCCAGAGGCGGCGAGTGGCTTCGCGCTGAGGAACCTGGCGCCGGGCGGCTGCGGTATCGAGACGGCCACGTTGTTCTTCGCCGCGTCTGAGAAGTTCTTGACGAAGACACGGAACGGGTACTTCTCGCCGGGCTTGACCCACCCGGTCGAGGAGACGAACTTGTTCTCGAGCAGCAGCGTCGGGGCCGCGGCGGCGAGCACGACCGGGCCGGCGCCCTGACCGCTCCACTCGCCGGACGTCTGCTGGCTTCCACCGTTGCCGACGAACGGCGTCGCATCGGTGTAGGTCGCGGTCGCGCGGACGCCGAGCGTCAGCCTGTAGTTCGTGCCCGCACCCGGGTCGAGATTCGCCGTCGCCGAGCCCGGGAAGCTCGCCGCGAACGCGCCGGTCTCATCTGCCTGGACGCTCACGGGGCCGGCGAGCTGCGTCCCGTCGGGTGCGTGAAGCGTCAGCTCGAGCGATGCCGGCACCGGCGTGCGCTGGTCGGCACCGCAACCCACGCAGGCAAGGCTGTCGTACTCGACGACCGTTCCGGTCACGTCGACCGACTCACCCGGCGCGAACGACTCCTCGGTCGCCTTGAGGTCGATCTCGAGCGGGTTCAGCACGAACGTCGCCTGACCGCTTCCCTCGTCGGGAGCGGCCACCGAGGCGCGAACCGTGATCGTCCCCGGATCCCAGTGCTGTTTCGGGACGATCAGGAAGGCGACGCGGCCGGCCGAGCTCGCCGTCACGTTCTGTGTGTCGACGACGGTGCCGTCGCTGTCGATGAACTCGACCTTGACGGGCTTGGCCTGCGCGGGAACGATCGAGACTCGCCCCCAGCCGCAGTCCTGCCGCCGCAGCGTGCTCTTTGCATAGCCGACGTTGTTCGTGCAGATCGGCTGCGGCTGGATGTCCTCGCGGATGTCCCAGGACGCGAACGTGAACGTCGCGCCGTCGGGTGCTGCTGCACCGGCGCCCACGAGACAGAGCGGGACAGCGGCAGTGAGAGCAGCCAGCACGGCGACGAGCGTCGCCCGCGACGGGCACCAGCCTCGGCGTACGAAAGAGTTGCGACCGACTCGCGACATTCGAGTTGACCTCCTCGTCCAATGACACCACTTTACGTGGAGTCTACGGATGACTATAGCACCACCGGGTAGGGTGTCAAGAAGCGCCCACGCGAGGAACCCGCCTGCTGGCACAACGCAGCAGGCCCGCCGTGGGCGGGCCTGCTGTCGGACGAGGAAGTGTCCGGGAGAAGCTGGTTTTCCCGGCTAGCCGCCGATCGCGCGCAGCGCGTCCACGCGGCCGTAGCCGTAGAAGCTGTCGTAGCCGGCGGCGCCGATGTCGACGGAGGTCTCCTTGAGCTTCGCCTCCACCTGGTCAGGCTTCATCACGACGTCGCCGTCGGGAGCGACCTTGCCGTACCTGCTCACGATCAGCGCCGCCACGCCGGCCGCGTGCGGAGACGCCATCGACGTACCGTTCGCCGTCAGGTACTGGCTGCCCGGGAACGTCGAATACACCGCCGCCCTGCCGTCGCTCGCGTCGGCATCGCCGCCGGTCGACCCGTTGCCGCCCGGCGCCGTCACGTCGACCGCGCCGAAGCCGTAGTTCGAGTAGCTCGCCTTCACGCCGTCCGCGCCGATCGACGAGACGCCGATCACGCCGGGCGTCTGACCCGGGACGACCCTGCAGTCCGCGTACTGCGGGCTGCCGAGATCGAGCCTCGAGTTTCCGAGCGCGGCGACGGGGACGACGCCGCGGCTGCGCGCGTACGCGATGGCGCGCTCGATGGCCGTGACGGTCGCGCTGTCCTGCGGGTTGCACTCGATGAGCTGCTCGTCGTCGGCGTAGAAGCTCATATTCACGACGTCGAGCTTGATGTCGCCCGCGTAGGTGATCCCGTCGACGACGGCGCTCCACCAGCACGCGTACGCCTGGCAGACGGTGACGGGCACGAGCGTGACGTCCGGAGCGACGCCCACGATGCCGACCCCGTTCGACTGGGCCGCGATGCTGCCGGCCACGTGCGTTCCGTGGAAGCTCGTGTCCGTGCAAGGCAACGGAGCACCGACGCCGGGCGTCACCGAGACGCGTGCGCGTGAGCAGTCGACGTTCGACGACCCGCCGAGCACGCCCATGTCGGTGAAGTCCACGTGCGTGCTGTCGACACCCGTGTCGAGCACGCCCACGTCGACCGTCCGCGAGCCCGCGTGCCGGGCGTGCGCCTGGTTGGTCCGGATCATCTTCATGTCCCACTGCAGATTCTCGGCCGGATCGTCGTGCAGGTCGGGATTACTCCGGCGGTTGTCCGACTTCGGCTGGGCGTCGGCGCCCTTCGGCGTGACGGAGCGGTCCTCGCTGACCGAATCGATCACGGCGTAGCCGCCCGTCACCGCGTACTCCTGCACGAGCTGCGCGAAGTTTCCGTTCGCCGACTCGGCCACGATCACGCCGATTTGCTTGCTCAGGTCGTTCGTGATCGTGCCGCCGGCGGCCTGGACCGCGTAGACGGCGTACTGATGCGTGACGGCGTAGACGGCGTAGTCCGAGCCGACGGCGTACCCATCGGTCACCGCGTAGTCGCCGTCCAGCGTGATGATGTAGCGCTTCGTATCGACCGCGTAGCCGCTCGCGGAGCTCAGCGTGAGACCACCGAGCGCCACCGCAGCCACGAGAACGGCCAAAAGAAGGCGGTGTAGGCGTAGCATTCTCTTCCTCCTCGTCCGTGGTGTTGCGGCGGCGCTTAAACCGCCACGCCGCATTTAACACACCACTGGAGAGGGTGGCAAGATGAGATTTCAGGTCAATCTGATGGAGGTTTGAGCAGCTTTGGCCCGGAAAATCTCTACCCGCGTTCGTCGAGCCGAAGCAAGAACGAGCCGAATGAGCCCGCGCCGCCGCCACCGAGCTTCGCTCGGCTGACGGCGACGTAGTAGCGGCCAGGCGCCGGCGACGGGAGGGTCAGGATCTGCGGCGCTCCGCTCGGAGTCGACCCCCGCTCCGCGTTCGCGGACAGATCGGTGACTCCCGGCTGGCTGAACGGATGCGTCGTCGCATCGAGATCGAGGTCGGCGTCGTAGATGTACAGGTCATAGGTTTCGTCGGACGGGCTGACCGCGTGCACCGAGAAGCGGGCCGCGCTCAAGCCGGCCGCGAGCTCGACCGGGTAGACGAGCCAGTCGGCGGACGAACCGGTGCCGGCGCTGCCTGCGGCCGACGGCCAGACCGTGTCGCCCTTGGCGAAGACGTCGAGCGCGGAAGCGACCGACGACTGCGCGCCTGACGAGACTCCGGCGACGCGGTTCGCGTCGTGGAGCGGCACCGACGCGAAGACGGGGATCTCGAGCACCTGCCCGTTCGACACCGTCGCGACGACGGTGCCGCTGTACGAGCCTGGTACCGCGCCGGCAGGCGCGGTGGCGGTGAACGTGACGAGCGCGTCACCCCCCTTCGGGACGCTGGCCCGAGCAGGCAGTCGGATCGTCCAGCCGCCCTTCCCGGTCGTGATCGGCCGGCTCGTATCCGAGGGCCGGCCGGACTGGAAGGCGAAGCGCACGGTGTGCGGGCCCTGGCCGGGAGCCGCGTGGAGGACGAACCTCTGGCTCAGCGACGAGCCGGCCGGCAAGACACCCAGCTGCCAGCTGCCCTGGAGGTCTCGCGGACCCGTGCCGGCTGCATCCCCGCTGCCCGAGGCCGCGCTGTACGCGACGATGCCGCTGCGTAGCGCCTGGATCGCCCGCGTCACGTGCACCTTGCCGGCGCCCTGCGCGAGCGGCCCGACGAACGGATCGGCGCCGCGGTTGCGCGCCTCGTACAGGGTCAGCGTGCCGAGGAAGAGGTCGATGATCTGCACGCCGAGGCTGCAGAAACCGAAGAGCAGAACGTCGAGCTCGGGTGCCGGGCAGCTCGTAGACGTAGAGCCGTCGACCGTCAGCATCCACCGCGACTCGTAGAGGCCTGTTTCGGCCGTGTTCATCAGCGCCGCGCGAACGAGCGCGTGGCTTCGCGCCGGCAGGCCCGTCACTCCCGAGGAGCCCACCGGGCTGGCGCCGTGCTGGGTGCGGTAGGCCTGAAGCATCAGCGCGGCGACGCCTGCGGTGGCCGGGCTGGCCATCGACGTACCGGTTGCGGTCGCGTAGAGCGGATCGGCGCGCGTCCCCCTGTTCAGGTCGTTCTGCGTGATCGCAACGCCCTCGACCGCCTGCGGCGCGACGATGTTGTAGCCGGGCGCCGCCAGATCCGGCTTGAGCCACAGATCGCCGGTCGGGCCGCGCGACGAGAAGGACGAGATCGACGGCGGCTGCGCCCCGCTGCCGGACGCGCACTCCGCGCGGGTCGGCAGCCAGCCGGCGCAGATGTCGCCGGACAGCGTGTCGTCGTGGTTGACGTCGTAGTCCTTCGCCGCCGCGGCGACCGACAGGACCTGCGCGGCGGAGCCGGGCGATTCGAGCGCGCTGCCGACGTACGGCCCGCTGTTGCCGACAGCCGCCACGATCGTCGTACCGAAGCGCACTGCGAGCCGGTTGGCGACGTAGCTGACGAAGTCCACGTCGCTCCCCGAGTTCAGCCGGGTCGGACGAGACTCGGAGCCGAGGCTCAGGTTGACCACATCGGCGCCGACCGACTCGCAGCCGAGCGGGCCCGTACCCGCCGGTAGGGCAGCCCACTCGAGCGCTGCGACGAGGTCGCTGTTGATACCTGCACCCGCGTCCGTGAGCACCTTGGCGACGGCGAGTTCTGCGTCGGGCGCGACCCCTGCGTAGCGCCCGTCGTCCGCGGACTCGACCGGCACCCCCTCGCCGGTGCCCGTCGCGATGCCGGCGACGTGCGTCCCGTGTCCGTGGCCGTCCTGCGTCCCGAGCGCACACGTCCCCGCGAGGAAATTGCGGCTGCCGACGACCTTGCCCGGGTTCGGCAGGAGACTCGACCAGTGGCGGAAGTCGAGGTCGTCGAAGTCGGCGTGCAGGGGATCCAGGCCCGTGTCCAGGACGGCCACGCGCACTCGTGCGCCGGTAATCCCCGCGCTCCACCACGGCTGGGCGCCGACGTCGCCCGTCGTGGCGCGAGACTGGTCGCCAGGAGGTTCGTGTCCGAGCACCGTGACCGCCTCGACCGGCGTCAGCCACCGGACCCACGGGAGCGCCGCGACGTCGAGGACCGACGCCGGGGTCGACGCGAGCGCGAACGCGTTCACGGAGCGGTACGCCCGCAAGATGCGCGCTCCGCGCAGCGCGAGCGCAGCCGCGTGGAGCGAGTCGTTCGGCTCCGAGAGCACTACGAAGTACGCCAGCTCGCCCGGCTGCAGGCCGGCCAGCGTGGCGACCCGGGGATCGGTCGGGGCCGCCCCTGCGACGAGCGCGTCGAGGCCGCCGCGCAGCTTGCCGGCGTCTGCCGCGCCCGCCGGCGCCAGGCAGAGCGCGGCGACGAGCGTCGCCAGCCCAGCGATGCCGCTGCGTGTCCGCATCTCGCTTCCTTCGTCCGAGCCGGCGCACGGCCGGTGTGCTCTGAGCCTACTGCGGTTCGGCGCTTTCGCCTAGGCCGTCTTGGCGACCGGGACGAGGCGGTCGTACGCCGCGTCGAAGTCGAGGCCCTGCGCCCAGACGGCGTCGAAGGCGATCGTCAGCGTCTCGGCGAGCGAGCGATGCTCGACGACGACCATGGTCAGGTCCGAGCCGCCCTCGACCGGGTCTTCCATCCCGAACATCACGTACCGCCTGTCGATGATGACGAGCTTGAGCGGCAGCTCCTCGACGAAGCGGGCCTCCTCGCCGGCCTGGATGAAGCCGCGGACTCCTTCGATCGTCTCCGGATCGTCGAAGATCGAGAACTCGTAGACGCTCTTGGCGGTGTGCGTGCGTGCGACCTCGACGCCCTTCTCCTCCTCCTGGGGCGGGGTCGCGTACGGCGGCTTCGTGAAGACCAGAATCTCGTCCTTGATCTCCTCCTGGAGCTCGCTGAACCGCTCGTTGATCGCGCGGCGGTCGCGCAGTACCTCGATGTAGTCGAGCGGGTCGGTGACCTCCTGGCCCGCGCTGAAGGCCGGCGAGAGCTCTCCGATCATCTCGTCGGCGGCGCGCTCCAGCTCTTCGACGGCCTGACGGCGGTCCTCCACGAGGCGCTCGATGGCCGTTTCCGGAGCCGAGCCGACGTACTTGACCACGCGTCCCGGCCGGGTCGAGGCGAGTCCGCGCTCCACGAGGCTCGCGAGCACGTCGTAGATGCGCTGCCGCGGCACGCCGGCGATGCGCGCCACCTCGGCGGCCGTCGAGGATCCGCGCCGGATGAGCGCGAGGTACGCCTTGGCTTCGTACATCGTGAGCCCGAGGCGAGTCAGCTGATCGACGTAACGCTGCTCGTTCACCGACACCCATCGTAGGGTGCCACCCGGACGAGTGTCAAAGGCGCGTCCTCTGTTAAGGGCGCGGATTCGACCGGGCTCAGTAACTCCGTTACGGACGAGCGGCCGCCTCCCGGCGGCCGCTCGAGCAACTTCTGTGTTAGCGGCGGTTAGCCGGCGCCGACCTGGATGTTGCCCTTCAGCAGGACGCCGCCGGCGCCGTAGCCGTTGCCCAGCACCATCCGGAAGGTGTCCACGCTGCCGGGCTCGCCGAAGTCCTCCACCTCGACGAAGAGACTGACGCCGGGCACACCGTTCACGGTCGCCGTTCCGGTGAACGTCGCCTTGTTCCCGGTGCGGACGAACGAGTCGATCGAGGTCGACTTCACCTGCATCTTCGTCCCGTGGTCGACGTAGGTCAGCTGGCCGGTCGGGGCGCCAACCGCGAACGCTGCGTTGAAGCCGAAGTTCGCACGGCCGCCGGCGGCCGTGCCACGCAGGATCGACAGCTCGGCCAGCTCACCCGAGACCTGGCCGCCGCCCGTCGCCTTGCCCGGAGTGTTGATGGGAGGCAGGGAGATGCAGTTCGCGCCGTCGCACGTCTTGAAGCGGTACACGTCGAAGCCGCGCGCCATGTCGCCGGCGTAGACGTAGCCCTTGTACTCCTTCGCCGACCAGGTGTCGGCGCCCGGCATGACGTTCCAGCCCAGCGTGTTCCCCCAGTCCGTGAACTGGTCTTCGGCGATGCCGTCGGTGGAGCTCGGCGCCCCCGAGAAATCGAGCCGCCAAACGCCCGCGCCGTAGTGAGCGCTGACGAGCTCGCGTGCCCGGAGGCTCGACACACCGTCGAAGCCGCCTTGGATCGGCCCCGGCCCGGCGGTGCCGTTGCCGCCGTTGCGGAACACGTGGATCGTGCAGGCGCGCTCGGTGCGACCGAGACCCGCGAGTACAGGCTCGAGGGCGTCGGCCGCAAGCAGCGGGTTCGGGTAGAACCACGTGCCCAGCCGCACCGGGTTCGACGGCGCCGCCGTAGCCGTCTCGGGCTTGCCGTCGATGGGTTCGAGAGTGTAGAAGTGCGCGCCGCCGATGATCCCGTCGGGCCCGGTGTTGCACTGTGTCTGGCTGAGGCCGCCGCCGCGCTCGTCGGTGAAGACGACGATCCTGCCGTCGGAGCTGACGTCCGCCTGGTGGTCGGTCGTGAGGTTGTAGCGGTTGTTCGCTCCGCCGGGCAGCGCATTCTCGGAGATCCACGCGATACGCAGCGGCTGCTGACCCTGTTCCAGTTGCGCGAGCACGTTCGAGACGTCGACGATGAACGTCCCGCCGACGCCGCCGGGGCCCGAGGGGCTGGCGAGGTACATGGTGTTTCCGTCGCGCGAGAACGACGAATCGTGCGCCGTACCGCCGGTGTCCGTCAGGATCTTCCCCCTGAAGACCGGGGTCGCACCACGGAGGTCGACCACCTCGACCCCGCTCGCGGACGTGTTCACGGCGAGCCAGGTGCCGCTGGGATGCAGCGTGATCGTGTGGGCTCCGCCGGAGACCGCGTTGAGGTAGCAGTCGACGAGCGACGTCGTGAACTTCGCGGTCTGCGGGTCGAACGTGAGCTTGACGACGTCGACGCCGCCGCGAGTGCTCGTCGGATTCTTCTCCTTGAGGCACGCCGAGGCGTGGACGGGGATGTTCACCGGGTCGAACGCGATCACGGCGGTGTCGCCGCGCACCGAGACGTCGTTCTGCCAGCCCGGATCGACGTAGCCTCCGGCGATCGTCGGATGCGCCGGGTCGGTGATGTCGAAGATCCGCATCCCGGCGCCCATCGTCCCGAGGAACGCGTAGTCGCGGACCTTGCCGCTCGCATCAGTGCGCGATTGAAACTCCACGTCGGTTCCGACGAAGCCGCAGACGTTGGCGAGGTGCGCGATGTTCTTCGCCGAGCGCGGGGGCTGACCGGGCGTCGCGAGCGCCTCGCACGGCAACGCCACGTTGTGTGCGGGATCGAGCGGATCGCCGGCGAGCGCCTGCGCACCCGCGACGGCCAGCGTCGCGGCCACGACCGCGATCGCGGCACCGGGGAAAACCTGCAAGAGACGGCGGCGCAGCGGTGTGCTCTCGGTGCTCACGGAAACCTCCTCGTCCACGGGGCGGTGCTCTGACGCCGGCAGTAAACACACCACTCTTAAGGGTGTCAAGATGAGAAAGCGGGAGAAACCGTGAGGAAAGAGCTATCTCGGTGTCGCGTACCCGCGCATGCCGTCGAGCAGCAACGCGTAGAAGCGGTCGGCCAGCTCGTCGGTGTCGCGACCGGGCTCGAGCCAGGTGTACGCCCAGTTGGCGGCCGACAGCACGAGCAGCGCGGCCGTCGCGTCGTCCAGATCGGTGCGGAAGTCGCCTCCCTCGCGC
>JACVRM010000119.1 GCA_014534415.1 Thermoleophilia bacterium
ACGTCCTCGCGGGTGATCCGCCCTCCCGGGCCGGTGCCGGCAAGCCCGCGCAGTGAGATGCCGAGCTCCACGGCAACCCTGCGCGCGACGGGAGTCGCGTTCGGACGCGCCGCGCCATCGCCGTCGCCGGACAAAGGCGGGCCGACGGGTCGGCGCGGCGCTGCGACCGCAGGCGTTGGCTCCGCCCGCTCACTGCGCCGCGGGGCCGCGTCGCCGTTTCCGAGCGTGGCGATCGCCTCTCCAACAGCCGCAGCCTGGCCTTCAGGGACCAGGATCGAGGCGAGCGTACCGTCGTGCTCCGCCTCGTAGACCACCGTTGCCTTGTCCGTCTCCACCTCGATGAGCCCCTCGCCCCGCTTGAACGTCTCGCCGGGCTCCTTGAGCCACCGCAGGATGACCGCGTCGGCCATCGAATCCGAGAGCTTCGGCATGGTCAGCTCGTCCGCCACGCGCCCATTCAGTCCTTGAATTCGCGGGCCGTCGGCTGGGTCGGGAACGGTGCCGCGAGGCCGCGCTCGCGCATTTCCTCGAGGTCGGCAGTCATGCGCTCCTCGATCTCGTCGAGCCGAGCGGCGTCGACACCCTCCGCCTCGAGCTGCGCTCGCAGCAGGACGATCGGGTCGCGCTCCTTCCAGCGGTCGAGCTCACCCTCTGGCCGATAGGCGCCGGGGTCGCTACGGGAGTGGCCGACGAAGCGGTACGTGAGCGCTTCGATGAACGCCGGTCCGCTCCCCTCGCGGGCGTGCCCAAGCGCTCGTTTGGCTGCGGCGCGGACGGTCCACACGCTCATGCCGTCGATCGTCTCGGCCGGCACTTCCATCGCTTCCGCGCGCGCGCGGATCTCTCCCGCGGTGACGGATTGGAACGGCGTGTACTCGCCGTAGCCGTTGTTCTCGCACACGAGCACGAGCGGCAGCTTCAGGACCTGGCAGAAGTTGAGGCACTCGAAGAAGTAGCCCTGGTTCATCGCGCCGTCGCCGAAGTAGGCGACGGCGACGCCGCCGGTGGTGCGCTTCAGGGCGAGCGCGGCACCGGTCGCCGCCGCGATGCTGCCCCCCACGATTCCGAAGGAGCCGATCAGCCGGTTCTCGAGCGAGTTGACATTCATCGAGCCGGCCCGGCCGCCGTTGAGGCCGGTCTCGCGGGCGAGCATCTCGTCCAGCAGTTGCTGCGGATCGACGCCGAGCGCGAGCGCGTGCCCGTGGCCGCGGTACGTTGCGGCGACGCGGTCGCGCTCCTCGAGCAGGCTCGCGACGCCGGTCGCGATTGCCTCCTGACCCGAGTACAGGTGCGTCGTCCCGTAGACCTCGCCCTTGAGGAACAGCGACTGGACGAGGTCCTCGAAGCCCCGGATGAGCAGCATCTGGCGGTAGATGCCGGTGTAGAGCTCGAGGTCGTCGAGCACCCCGGTTGTGGGCTGCTCGCTAACCCTGCTCACGCGACACCAACCTTCGCGTCGGCTGAGAGGCGATCGACCAGGTAGTCCCAGTCGCGCTCGAACCGATACGAGTGGCGCGCCGGCGGTCCGGGAGCGGACGTCTCCAGCCAGCGCACACTGCCTCCCTGCGTCTCGTAGAACGCATGGATGCAGCCCGTTCCCGTCCAGAAGACGTCACCCGGTCGGAGCGTGTGGCGGTCGCCGTTCGCGACGACGTCGACCTCGCCTCGAAGCATGTAGTAGGACTCCTCGAATGGATGGTCGTGCGGGTGCGCAACGGCGCCCGGCTGGTAGTCGACCATGAACATCGTGTGGAGCTGTGCGTCGAGCCGCTGGTCGACGAGCATCTTCACCGCGATGCCGCTGTAGGCGAGTACGGCGGTCGCCATGCTCGCCGAGACGGTCGGAGCCGTCACCGCCGCGCCGCGCCGCAGCTGCTCGAGATCCATCTCCCCTTCCGTGAGCAGAAAGAGGTTGCGATTCCGCGGATCGCGCACGTCGAGGGGCCCGGCGGCGCTGGCCGGGGCGGGCCCGAGGAAGAACGTATCGGCTGCATCGGGTCGCGGCCGCGGGGCGGCCATCTCGATCCAGAGCGCGCGACCGCCGCATCGCCAGGCATGCGGAACGCCCACGGGAGCGACGCCGCATGCGCCCGGCTTCAGCTCGAGGCCGCGTCCGTCCAGGTAGAGCACAGGCTCGCCCTCCAGGACGTAGAAGCTCGTCTCGTATGAATGAAGGTGCGTGTCGATCTGCCCGTCGGCGAGCGAGATCAGCGTGAGGGCCATGTGCGTCGAGCCGGTGGAACCGTCGACGAGACGGCAGGAGCTCAAGCCGCTGGCGCGCCCAGGAAACGGATCCGAGAACGCGATGTCCTCGCGTCGGACGAGCCGGTACGCGGACAGCCCGTCCGCGAGCTGGCGCGTCCCCGTCTCGCTCATGCTTGGACACCGGCCGGTTCGACGACGGCGGCCGAGGCGACGGCCGCGGCGAGACCGGGCGAGGCGTCCCGCTGCCCGTCGTGCGAGTCGCGCAGCAGGTCGGCGCCGCGCACGTAGATCCGTCCCGCTACGAGCAGATCCTCGGCGGGGAAACGCGTGATCACGTCGCATCCCGTGGCGGTGACGACCACTTCCTCCTCGATCCGCGCGGCCGAGCGACCGTCCGTCGCGGCGCAGTAGGTCTCCAGGGCGAACACCATCCCCTCCTCGAGCTCGACGGGGCTGTCGAGCGAGTGCACGCGCGAGATCATCGGAGGTTCGTACAGCCCGACGCCGATCCCGTGCCCGAACTGGAGGCCGAAGCAGGTTTCCTCGTCGGGAAAGCCGAGCTCCTCGGCCGTCGGCCACACCGCGGCGATCTTGTCGGTCGTCATGCCGGGCCGAACGAGGTCGATCGCCGCGTCCAGCCACTCGCGGCACTGCTTGTACGCGTCGAGCTGCGGCGGGCTGACGCCGCCGACGTTGAACGTGCGGTAGTAGCAGGTTCGGTAGCCCATGAACGAATGGATGACGTCGAAGAACGCCTGGTCGCCCGGCCGCAGCAAGCGGTCGGAGAACACGTGCGGGTGCGGGTTGCAGCGGTCGCCGGACACCGCGTTGATCGCCTCCACGTGCTCCGAGCCCATCTCGAACAGGAGCTCGTGCGCACGCGCGACTATCTCGTGCTCGTAGATCCCCGGCCGCAGCATCCGGTAGATCTCCTCGTACACGGCGTCGACGAGGCCCGCCGACTGGTCGAGGAGAGTGATCTCCTCGGGCGTCTTGATCTTGCGCGCCTCGAGAATCACGCGCGAGCCGTCCGTGACGTGGACGCCGGCGCGCTGCAGGGCCTCGATCGTGACGAGGTCCGCCATGTCGATCCCGAGCGGGTCGTCTTGCAGGCCGCGCTCGCGCAGCTCGCTCGCGATCCGCTCGCCCAGCCGGTCGGGGACGCTCGTCTCGACAGGCATCGCGCCGCGCATCGGCGCGACTCCCGCCCGAAAGTTCTCCGGCGGCAGCCAGGGCGCGAACAGCTGGTGATGCCGAGCCGCGGACCCGAAGTCCCACAGAATCGGGTCGGCGCCGCGCGGCAGCAGTGCGTACCGCGCGTTCTTGTCACGCGCCCACTCGCCGATGTGTGTGCTCGTGACGTACCGGATGTTGTTCGGGTCGAAAAAGAGCAGCGCGCCGAGGTCCGAAGCCTCGAGCGCAGCCTTTGCGCGTCCGAGGCGCTCCTGGCGCAGGCGCGCGAAATCGATGCGCTGCTCCCAATCCACCGCCCGCGTCGCGTCGGGCGAACCTACCGTCCTACTGCGGGTGCTCACGCGCACCACCTCCTAATCGGTTAGACGCCCATCCGGGAGAGCCGCCCTGCCGCATCGAGGCCCGCAGCCTTCCGCAACTGCAGGAAGAGCGCCATGAAATCCTGGTCTGCATAACCGCCGTCGATCGCTGCGCGAAGGAGCAGCTTGATCGCCCCGGCGAGCGGGAGCTCGACGTTGGCGTCTGCGGCAACGTCGAGGACGAGGTCGACGTCCTTCTCCATCAGCGCCGTCGTGAACGTCGCCGAAAAGTCGTTGCGGAGAAGAGGCTCGGTCTTGTATTTGACGAACGGCGCGCCGGCGGCCGAGTTCCCCATCACGTCCAGCAGAGTCGCACGCGCAACACCAGCGGACTCTCCGAGCACGAGCGCCTCGGACATCAGTTGCGCAAGTCCAGCGATCATCAGGTTGACCGCGAGCTTCACGACGCGCGCCTCCTCCTCCTCTCCGAGGTAGTGGATCGTGGGACCGATGGCGCGGATCACGTGTTCTGCTCGTTCGAACGCGTGAGGCGGCCCGGAGACCATGAAGGTCAGGTTGCCGGCGCGCACCACGCTCGGGTTTCCGCTGACTGGCGCCCGGAGATAGCTGACCGACGCAGCATCGGCGAGTGCGGCGACGCGCGCCGAGGCGGCCGGCGAAACGGTGCTCATGTCGGCGAGGATCGTGCCCGCCCGGGCGCTGCCGAGCACCACTGCCGCCACGTCTTCGAGCGCGCTGTCGTCGGCGAGCGACGTGAGCACGATGTCTGACTGGCGCACGACGTCCTGCGGCGTTTCAGCAACGACAGCGCCGCGGGTTTCGAAGCTGCGCGCCTTCTCGGGCGTGCGGTTGTACACGACGAGGGGAAAGCCCGCAGCCAGGATCCGCTCTGCAACAGGCGCGCCCATGTTGCCGAGGCCGATCAACCCCACGGTCAAGCGCGGGTCGCTCGAGCCGCTCACTGTTCAGTATGAATAAACGACCGTTAGGGACTCGTCAAGCGACGCGGGGCTCGGGCGGCGAGCGACGCTGGGCGCGCGCCACATGTACAGCGCAATACGACACGAGAGCGCTCGCGCATAGACTTGCGCTGTGGCTGCGACGGCCGCCGGGAAGCGGTCCCTCGAGGGCGGCGACTGGGTCGGCTCCTCGTCGCGCGCCGCACGCTCGCGAGGCGGTACGACATCGAGCCGACGAAGACGGACGGGATGGACGCGAGAGGGACGCGCTCGTGGCGGAGATCTCGGCGGCCGCTCTCGAGGCGCCGTTCCCCGACCCGGCAGAGCCGGCGCGCGAGTTCAGCCGGCGAGCTCGTGAGCGCGACCACCGGCGGCTGATGCACGCGGCTGGACGCGTCGACGATGCTCCCGGCGAGCTGGGCCCGTACGCGGGCCGCAGTCGCGGGCTGATTCGGCGCACTATCGTTGGCTATGCCTGCCTGGGCGCCGCAGCCTCCCAGCAGGCACCAGGCACGCTTCTTCGGCGAGTGGCACGAGTCGTTCGGAGCGGGTACAGCGACGAGTTGAGGGGGAGCGAGAGTAGATGGCCGTGACCGCAACAGAACGGAAGCTGTTCGTCGCCGGCGAGTGGGTCGAGACTGGAGATTGGATCGAGGTGCGCTCACCGTACTCCGGCGACCTCGTCGGCCGCGTTGCCAAAGGCGGTGCGGAGGAGACGCGCCGTGCGCTGGTGGCGGCGGAGCGCGCGCTCGAGAGCCCCCTTCCGGCTCATGTCCGGGCCGAGATTCTCGTCAAGGTCGCAGGTCACCTCCGTCGGCGCCACGACGAGGTCGCGCGGACGATCTCCGAGGAGGCGGGCAAGCCGATGAAGGCGGCACGCGTCGAGGCACAGCGCGCGGTATCGACGTACACGTACGCCGCCGTCGCAGCGCGAACGCTCGCAGGCGACATGATCCCGATGGAGGGCTCGCAAGCCGGGGAGGGAAAGCTCGCGTTCACGATGCGCGTGCCGGTCGGGATCGTCGGCGCGATCTCGCCGTTCAACTTTCCGCTCAACCTCGTCGCGCACAAGCTCGCACCGGCGCTCGCCGCCGGGTGCCCGGTCGTGCTAAAGCCCGCCACGCAGACGCCGCTTTCGGCGCTCCTTCTCGCCGAGCTCGAGCAGGAGGCCGGGCTCCCGCCCGGGTGGCTCAGCGTGATCGTCGGCCCCGCGTCGGAGATCGGCGACGTGCTCGTCGAGGATGAGCGCGTCAAGTTGATCACGTTCACGGGCTCCGGCGAGGTGGGGTGGAGGATCCGCGAGCGCGCGCCGCGGAAGCGTGTCAATCTCGAGCTCGGTAACGCGACCCCGGTGATCGTCGACGAGACCGCGGATCTATCAGACGTCGCGGCGAAAGTCGCGGCGAACGGGTACTCGTTCGCGGGTCAGAGCTGTATCTCCATCCAGCGGGTCTACGTCGCTCGGCGGGTGTGCGAGCCGTTCCTGGACGAGTTGACTCCGCGCGTCGAGGCGCTGAACGTCGGGGATCCGGCGGACGAGGAGACCGACGTGGGGCCGCTGATCGACCGGGGCGCGCGCGAACGCGTCCTCGAGTGGGTGAACGAAGCGCGTGAGCGCGGAGCGCGGGTGATCACGGGAGATGAGGAGGACGGCGAGCTCGTCGGGCCGGTGCTCATCGCCGACGCGCCCGCCGACGCCAAGGTGTCCTGCGAGGAGGTGTTTGGCCCGGTCGTCGTCGTCAACCCATACGACACGCTCGACGAGGCGATCGCGCTCGCGAACGGGACGAAGTACGGACTTCAGGCGGGGATCTTCACGAACGATCTCCAGACGGCGCTCCAGGCCGCGCGCAGGCTCGAGTTCGGCGGTGTCGTGGTGAACGAAGCGCCGACGTTCCGCGCCGACCAGATGCCCTACGGCGGCGTGAAGGCGTCGGGGAACACGCGCGAAGGTCCGGCCTTCGCCGTCCGCGAGATGACCGAGGAGCGGCTCGTCGTCGTGCAG
>JACVRM010000156.1 GCA_014534415.1 Thermoleophilia bacterium
CGCGCGGCCCTCTCGTCGTTCGGTGACCAGCGGTGGATTAGTAGGGACGCTTCCGGCCGTCTTCGACGGCGGCGCTCTCAGCGAGTCCCCCACGCTGGCTAGGCGATTCCCCGTAGGTCCTGGGGACGCGCCCCTACCCGCCGGTACCTCCACTGCCCGTACTGGAATCTTTCACTCTCGGACCACCTCCTTTCCGCGGTAGCCGAACTGTAGCGACTAGCGAAGCACGACGGAAAGCTCGAGCCCGCGGACGAGCGGTACCGTGACGCTCTCCAGCGCGGGATCGGCCTGGCGAGCGCGCGAGTACGCGCCGAGCGTCTCGGCGTGCGAGACGACGTTGTCCGCGACGACCAGCGCGCCGGGCTCCAGCTTGCCGCGCGCGACCTCGAAGAGCCGCTCGTAATCCTCCTTCTCGGCGTCGAGGAAGACGACGTCGAAGACGTCGTCGACTTCCGGCAGCGTCTCGTGCGCGTCGCCCTCGACCAGCTCGGCCCAGCCTGCGAGGCCTGCCTCGTCGACGTTGCGCCGCCAGGCCTGGGCCTTCGCCGCGTCGACCTCGAGCGAGAGCACGCGGCCGCCGAGGTAGCGGACGCCGGCGGCGAGCCAGATCGACGAGTAGCCCCGCGAGCCGCCGATCTCGAGCACCTCGCAGTCGGTCTGGGGTGCGACGAGTGCGAACAGGAACTGTCCCGTCGCCCGCGCCACCTGGCGTGCGCGCCGGTCAGGCGGTACGCCGCGTGCGCGCTCGTCCGCATCCTCCTCCTCGAGGCGGGCGAGTACCCGCCGCACGCGGTCGTCGAGCACGGCGTCACCCTATCGCCGGCCGTACGCTTGCCCGCGTGCCGGAGCTCCTCGGCGTCCGCCTGCCGCCCAGCCTGATCAGGCCGCTCGTGGTGCCGCTCGCGGCCGCCGGCCTGGCGCCGTTCGACATCCACCTCCTGACGGCGATCGGACGCCGCACGGGACGCCGCTACACGACGCCGGTCACCGTTCTGCGCCACGACGGGGCGCGCTGGCTCGTCGCACCGTACGGCGAGCGCAACTGGGTCAAGAACGCGCGCGCCGCCGGCTGGGTCGAGCTGCGGCGTGGGCGCCGGCGCGAGCGAGTCCGCGTGGAGGAACTGCCGCCGGACGAGCGCCCGCCCGTCCTACGGGCGTACCTGCGCCGCGTGCCGGCGAACCGCGACCTGTTCGACGCGCCGCCGGACGCTCCGCCGGAGGCGTTCGCCGCGAGAGCGGGGCGGCAGCCCGTCTTCCGCGTCCTCGAGGGGTGAGGCGCGCGGCGGGCTCAACGAGCTATGCCAGGTCGACCTTGACGAGGCCGTCCGCGACGCGCACGGGGAACGTCTCGACGGGTGCGTAGGCGGGCGGCGTTAGCGCGCGGCCCGTGCGCAGATCGAAGTTCGAGCCGTGGCGAGGGCACTCGACGGTTCCGGCCTCGTGGTCGACCTCGCCCTCGCACAGGGGGCCGTCGTCGTGCGAGCAGCGGTCCTCGATCGCGTAGAGCTCTCCCCCCAAGTTGTAGACGCACGCCGAGATCTCGCCCGCGTGGACGATCTTCACGGCGCCCGGCGGGAGCTCGTCGAGCGGGCAGACGTCGATTTCGGCCACGCTAGGCGAGCCGGAGCTCGGAGGCGCTCGTCCCCCACTCGTCGGGCAGCGGCGTTCCCTTCGCCTTGTGCAGCGCGACCTTGAGCACCCCGAGCCCGAGGATCGCGCACTTGAGCCGGACCGGCGTGAGCGGAATGCCCACCTCCTCGAGCAGATCATCCTTCGGCATTTCCGCGACGTCCGAGGCCTTCCGGCCCTTGACCATCTCCATCAGCATCGAAGTCGCGGCCTGGCTGATCGCGCAGCCGCGACCCTCGAAACGAACGTCCCGGATCGTGTCGCCGTCCTCGTCGAACGCGACCGCGACAGCCACTTCGTCCCCGCACAGCGGGTTCATCCCCTCGGCTCGCACGTCGGCGTCCGGCAGCTGCCCGTGGCCGCGCGGGTTCTTGTAGTGATCCAGAATCAGCTCGCGGTAGAGCTGCTCGAACTCGCTCACGGTTCGAGCGTACCGAACGTCGATCTGCCCGCCGTGGCCGGGCGCACCGCGTACGCGTGGCAGGCATCGACGAATTCACTCATTCGACACGAAGGCGGCGCGGATTCGCGCGCGTGCCTGGCACCGCCGCGTCCGCCCGCGAGCCCGCTTCCCACCTGGGCTCGTGCCACTTTCGTGGCACCGGCGTCACTGCTACGCGACCGGGCCTGGCCCCGGCCATCCGGCGCGCCGTCAGCGCTCCGGGACGACCCGGCGACCAGTCGACCTGCGGACGTCCGCGGCCGCCGCACCGTCCGGCGGGCGCCGCGTGTCAGCCGAAGATCGCGCGGGCCTTGTGGAGGCCCTCGACGAGGCGGTCGATCTCCTCCGGCACCGTATAGAGGTAGAAGCTGGCGCGATTCGTCGCGGCGACCCCGAGCCGAGCCATCAGCGGCTGGCAGCAGTGGTGTCCCGCGCGGATGGCGACGCCACCCATGTCGAGGATCTGCGCCACGTCGTGCGGATGGATCCCCTCGAGGTTGAACGAGACGATCCCCGCCCGCCGGTCGGCCGGCGGCCCGTAGAGCGAGATCCCCGGCACGTCGGCCAGCCGCTCCAGCGCATAGGCGGCGAGCTCGTGCTCGTGGCGCTCGATCGCCTCCATGCCGACCCCCTCGAGATAGTCGACCGCGGCACCGAAGCCGACCGCCTCCGCAATCGGCTGCGTGCCCGCCTCGAACTTCGCCGGCACGTCGCCCCAGGTCGTCTCCTCGAACTGGACCTTGCGGATCATGTGGCCGCCGAGGTTGAACGGCTCCATCGCCTCGAGCAGCTCGAGCCGTCCCCAGAGCGCGCCGATCGACGTCGGCCCGCACATCTTGTGCGCCGAGAACGCGAGAAAGTCGCAGCCGAGCCCCTGCACGTCCACGCGCCGGTGGGGCGCCGCCTGCGCCGCGTCCACGACGACGATCGCGCCCAGCGCGTGCGCCCACGGCACGAGCCGGTCCACGGGATTGACCGTCCCGAGCGAGTTCGACACGAGGTTGCAGGCGACCACCTTCACGTCGCCGGCGGCCGCGACGCGGTCGAGGTCGCCGAGGTCGAGCTCACCGCCGTCGTCGACGCGAAGCATCCGAAAGCCCGCGCCGGTGCGCCGCGCGATGTACTGCCACGGCACGAAGTTGGAGTGGTGCTCGAGCTCGGTGACGACGACGAGATCGCCCGGACCCAGGTTGGTGAGACCCCAGGCATACGCGACGAGGTTGATGCTCTCGGTCGCATTGCGCGTGAACACGATTTCGCGTGCCGTGCGCGCGTTGACGAACTCGGCGACCTTGTGCCGAGCGCCCTCGTACTCCGCGGTGGCCCGCTCGGAGAGTGCGTAAACACCGCGGTGCACGTTCCCGTACGACGTCTCGTAGAAATCGCGCAGCTTGTCGAGCACCTGCCGCGGCTTGTGCGCGCTGACCGCAGAGTCCAGGTACGCCAGCGGCTTGCCGTGGATCAGCTGCTCGAAGATCGGGAAATCGGCGCGCAGGCTCCGCGCGTCCAGCGTCGCACGCGGCGTCGTTACGGCCATGCGGCCTATCGTACGTGGCGGGCACGGGCCGCGGTTGCAGCGCGACTCGGCGGTGCTCAAGACGCCCGCGCAAAGTGCCGAAACACGTTTTGTGGAAGCGAGCCTCGCTATCGAGCAAACGC
>JACVRM010000024.1 GCA_014534415.1 Thermoleophilia bacterium
TCGCTTCGACCAGCTGGACGGCGGGCGCGTCGCCGTCGCGGGCCACGAGCTCGGCCCGGACGAGGTGCTCGTCGAGACCGTCGGCAAGGAGGGATGGGCGGTGGCGTCCGACGACGGGGTGACGGTTGCCGTGGAAACGGCGCTCGACCCCGAGCTCGAGCTCGAGGGCCGCGCCTACGACCTGATCCACGAGCTGAACACGCTGCGGCGCGACCGGGGACTCGAGCTGACCGACCGCGTGCGCGTCACGCTCCCCGAGGTGCATCGCGAGGTCGTGGAGCGCCACGGCGACTGGATCGCCCGCGAGGTGCTTGCCGTCGAACTCGCGGTCGGCGCTGTCGCCGAGCCGCACCTCGAGCGCGCCTAGTCTCGCCGCCCGCCGCGACACCTCCTTTCGCGTCAGCGCCGGAGGGGCGTAGCGCAGGCGCCCGTTCGCCGGTGCCAGGCCCGCGCGCGTAACGCCGACGCGCGAGTGCCAAATGTGTGCCATCGATTTGGGCGTACCGCTTGATCACGCGGAGGCATAGCCACCACCCGCCGCGGGCCGCCGGTGCCAGGCCCAGTCGCGAATCGTGCGCGAGTGTGTGCCCGAAGTGGAAAACGCGCGCGGTCACTCGCTTCGCCGGGCGTATCGTCGAACCGTGCCCCGCCCGCCTCGCGTGTTCGATCCCTCGCTGCCGTACCACGTGACGACGCGCGGCAACGACGGCCGGCGCATCTTCGCGGACGCCTGGGACCGGCTGATGTTCATGAGGCTTCTGGAGCGAGCCGTCAAGCGGTTCGAGCTGCGCTGCGCCGGCTACTGCATCATGACGACGCACTACCACATGCTCTTTGCCGCAGGCGTCGAGCGTCTTCCTGCGGCGATGCACTTCCTGAACGGCGGGTATGCGCAGGCTTTCAACCGCCGCCACGGTCGCGAGCCCCACGTCTTCGGCCGCCGCTACGCCGCGATCGCGATCGAGAACGACCTTCACCTCTTTGCGGCCCACCGCTACCTCGCTCTCAACCCGGTCGCTGCGAAGCTGTGCGAACGGCCCGCCGATTGGCCGTGGAGCAGCTACGGCGCGATCGCCGGGGTCAGATCCGCCCCGCGCTTGCTCGATGTCGACGCAACACTGCGGCTCTTCGCCGCCGACCGCCTCGCCGCGACGGCGCGCTTCCGCGCGTTCGTCGAGCCGGAAACCGCTGCGGCAGCTGTGGCCGACCGGGAAGGCGAGCGCCGAACCGTACCGGCCGTCGGCTAGGGCTTAGCGGCGCTGCGTCTCCGCGAGCTCGAGCTCGCGGCGCAGCTCGACCGGCAACCGGAAGGTCACGTCCTCCTCCACCATCGCGAACGGCTCCACGACCGCGCCGCGCGCCCGGAACCACGCGCAGACGCCGTCCACGAGCGATTCGGGCGCCGACGCACCGGACGTCACGCCGACGGTCTCAGCGCCCTCCAGCCACGCGTCGTCGATGTCTCGCTCGTCGTCGATCAGGTGAGCCTCCACGCCGCCGGCGCGCGCCACCTCGACGAGTCGGTTCGAGTTCGACGAGTTTCTCGACCCGATGACGAGCAGCAGGTCGATGTCGGCCAGCATCTCCTTGACGGCCCATTGCCGGTTGGAGGTCGCGTAGCAGATGTCTTCTTTCTTCGGCGCGTGAATCCGGGGGAAGCGCCGGCGCAGAGCCGCCACGATCTCCATCGTCTCGTCGACGGAGAGCGTCGTCTGCGTGATGTACGCGAGCTTCGCTCCCACGCTGAGGTCGAGCTCCTCGACGTCCTCCACGGACTGGACGAGCACCGTCGCCTCGGGCGCCTCGCCCATCGTCCCGACGACCTCCTCGTGGCCGGCGTGCCCGACGAGCACGATCGTGTAGCCCTCGGCGGCGTACCGGCGCGCCTCGACGTGCACCTTCGTCACGAGCGGGCAGGTCGCGTCGATCGTGTTCAGGCCGCGCTCGGCGGCGTTCCGGTAGACGGTCGGCGCGACGCCGTGCGCCGACAGAACGACGGTCTCGCCGCGCGGCACGTCGGTCTCCTCGTCGACGAACACGGCGCCTCGCGCCTCGAGCTCGCGCACGACGTGCGCGTTGTGGACGATCTGCTTCCGGACGTAGACGGGCGGCCCGTAGAGCTCGAGCGCGCGCTCGACCGTCTGGACGGCCCGCTCGACGCCGGCGCAGTAGCCTCGCGGCGAGGCGAGCAGGACGCGTGTGACCACGCAGCCAGTGTAGTCCCCGCCTGCGTCCGGCTTATGATCCGAAGGGCACGTCCGAGGACACGTGACCGCGATATCGCAGCCGCCGTTCGCCCTCTCGACGACCGCCGTCGTCGTCCTCGGCGTGGCTGCGGCGGCGGCGGTTCTCTTGCTCGCGTTATGGCTCCGCGAGCGGCAGGTCTCGCAGGCGCGAGACACCCGGCGCACCGACAAGATCGACCGCGAGCTCGAGGCCGTCGCGTCGCTCTCGACTCGTCTAGCGCGTGCGCGCGACGTGCGATCGGTGGCCGAGCTGCTCGTCGACGAAGTCGTCACGCTGCTCGGCCTCGATTTCGTCGCCGTCGCGCTCGTCGACGAGGAGGCGAACGAAGCGGCCGGCCTCGTTGCCAGAGACGCCCGGCGCGACGCGGGTTGGTGGTCGGACATGCGCTGGAATCTCGCCGAGGAGCGCTCGATCACGGCGGCCGTCGTTTCCGGACGCGAGCTGCTCGCGATCGCTGATCTCGACGACGAGCCCAACACGAATCGCCGGCTCGCTGAGCGCGTGGGCGCGAAGAGCGCCGTGTTCGCGCCGGTGATCGCCGAGAACCGAGTCCAGGCCGTCCTGATCGGTGCCGTGCGAGGCGCGCGCCGCGAATTCGGCGGCGAGGAGCTCGCGCTGCTCCAGGCGCTCGCGGCCGAAGCGGCGCTCGCTCTCGAGCGGACGATCTCGGCGGCGGCGCTCGCGGACGCGCTCGAGCGCGAGCGGCTCGTCGCCGGCATCGGCCGCCGCGTTCGCTCGGAGCTCGATCTCGACGCAGTGCTCCGAGTCGCAGTCGAGGAGCTCGCGCAGGCGATCGGCGTCATGCGCGCGTTCATCCGCCTCGGCGAAGCGGGCGAGGCGATGCCGGTGCTCGCCGAGTGGACGGCGCCCGGCGCCGCGCCGGTTGGCAATGCCGCGCCCCACCTGCCCGTGCTGAACCTCGCCGCGCGCGAGCGGCGGACGATCGCGGTTGCAGATCTGGAGACGTCACCGGAGCTCGCCGATCCCGCACTCGGGAGCGTCGATCTGCTCCGTGAGCTCGGCGCGCGATCGGTGCTCGCCACGCCGATCGTCGTCTTCGATCGCATGATCGGCGTCTTCGGCCTGCACCGCGACACGGCTGGATCGTGGGGGGCGGAGGAAATCGCGCTTGTCGAGGCCGTGGCGCGCGAGGCCGGCCTCGCCATCCATACGGCGCGCCTGCTCGACGAGGATCGACGCCGCTTCGAGCAGCAGGCAGCGTTGCTCGAGGCGGCCGCGGCCGTCACCCGCGAATTGCGCGTGGAAACGGTCTTCGAGCGGCTCGTTGCCGAGCTGACGAAACTCGTGAGAGCGGACGCCGCCGACCTCTACGTCTACGACGTCCAGCGGGGAGCGCTCCGCTGCGTCGCCGTCCACGGCCTGGACGAGAACGTCGTCGGTCTCGAGACCGAGCCGACCGCCGGGGTCTCCGGGCAAGCGGTCGAGGCCGGGCGCGCGGTCCGCGCCGACGCGTACGACACGCTCGAGCACCCTGTCCAGCATCCCGCGTACCGCGGTTTCCGGGCCGCTATGGCGGCCCCACTCGTGTGGTCCGGAGAGGCGCGTGGCGTCGTCGGCGTCGGCTCGCGGGACCCCGCCCGCCGGTTCACCGAGCTCGACACGCAGATCGTGGAGACGTTCGCGGGCCTCGCGGCGCTTGCGCTCGCGAATGCCGAGAGCTTCGAGCGATCCGAACGGCAGGCGCGCGTGGAGCGGGGCTTTTACAGGATTGCGGCGCTCCTTGGCGAGCCGCTCTCGCTCGCCCAGACGTTCGAGGCGGTCGCCCACGCGGCCTGCGAGGCGTTCGCCGGCTCGTTCGCGGCGGCACTCACACCCGGCTTCGAAGGGCTCGAAGTGGCCGGCCGCCACGAAGTCGAGATGGACGCCGCCGCCGCTCTGGCGCGCGAGCTCGGCGGCGCCGAAGCCGTTGGAGGCGCGCTTCGGGCGGGCCGGCGGCTGACGGCGACGTCGCTGCTCGACGACGAGCGGTTTCCCGAGAGCTTCCGCGCGCTGGCGGCCAGGGAGGGATACCGCTCGCTTCTGCTGATCCCGTGCGAGCTGCCGCGGCGCGCCGAGCGCGGCGTCGTCGTCGTCGCGTTTCGCGACGAGCGTGTGTTCTCGGACGACGATCTCGAGCTCGCCGGCCACCTCGGCGGCGCCGCGCGGGGCGCGCTCGAGCGCAGCGAGCTCTACGAGCGTGAGCGTACCTCGCGAGCCCTCGCGCAGCACCTCGCGCGCACGGGAAGCTTGCTGGCGGCCGAGCTCGACCCGTCCGTCGTGCTCGCCGAGCTCGCCGAGCAGGCGCCGCCGCTGCTCGGAGTGGACGCGGCGGCGATCCGCGTGCTCGAAGGCGAGGAGCTCGTCGTCGCCGCGGTCGCCGGTGTCGCCGGCGATTCGGCGGGCTCGCGAACCGCGGTCGCGGGCACGCCGTCGGGTGACGTCGTCCAGTCGCGCGCGCCGCTGGCGTTCACGGACACGGTCACAGCAGGCCTCGACCCGGACGACGACGCGTTGCTCGCCGTGGGTCATCGGGCGTACCTCGGCGTTCCGTTGCGCGCTGCCGAGGGGGACGTGCGCGGTGCGCTGGCCGTGTACGCGCACGAGCCGCGCGAGTGGCGCGAGGAGGAAGTCGAGGCGTTGGTCGCTCTCGCCGGCAATGCCGGCGCGGTGCTCGCGAACGCCGAGCTCTACCAGCGCGTCGCGCTCGAGAAGGAGCGCAGCGACGCGGTGATCGCGAACGTTGCGGACGGGATCGTGGCGGTCGACCGAGACGGCACCGTGGTGCTCTGGAACCGCGCCGCCGAGCAGATCACGGGCCTCCCGCAGAGCGAGGCGCTTGGCCGCCCGCTCGTCCGCCTGCTGGGCCGGAACCTGAGTGCCGCGCCGGGCGGTGCCGAGCGCCTCGTTCCGATTCCGCGCGGCGCCGAGCAGGTGTGGCTCTCGGTGAGCGAGGCGGTCATGCGCGACCCGGCCGGCGACGTGGCCGGCAGGATCTACGCGTTCCGAGACGTGTCCGCGGAGCGGGTCGTCGAGGAGATGAAGTCGACGTTCGTCTCCACGGTCTCCGAGGAGCTCCGCCGCCCGCTCACCTCGATCTACGGGTTTGCGGAGACGCTGCTCCGGCGCGACGTTCTCTTCAGCGAGGACGAACGCCGCACGTTCCTCGGCTACATCGCGTCGGAGGCCGAGCGCCTCACGTCGATCGTCGACCAGCTGTTGAGCGTGGCGCGGCTCGAGGCGGGCGACCTCGACGTGGAGCTCGCGCCGACGGACGTCCGGCGCGTCGTCGCCGAGGTCGTCGAGACGGTCGAGGCTTCTGGGGCGCTCGACGGCCACCGGTTCGTGATCGACCTTCCTTCCGAGCCGCTCGACGCCTCGGTCGACCGCGACAAGCTGCGGCAGATCCTCGTAAACCTGGTCGACAATGCGGTCAAGTTCTCGCCGGGAGGCGGGACGGTGACCGTGGCGGCGCGGCGGCGCCCGGACGCCGTCGAGGTACGCGTCGTCGACGAGGGGGTGGGCGTCCCCGCCGGCGAGCACGATCGAATCTTCAGCAAGTTCCACCGCGCCGATAGCCCGGTGACGGGTGGCACCGGCCTCGGCCTCTTCATCGCGCAGGGGCTCGTCACCGCGATGGGTGGCCGCATCTGGGTCGACTCGCAGGCCGGCGAGGGAGCGACGTTCGTGTTCGAGCTGCCGGTCGCGCGCGGCCGCTCGCTCGCCGTCGCCGAGTGAGTAAGCCGAACGCGTGGGTATAACCGCGGCCGTGACGACCGTGCTCGTCATCGACGACGAGGCGGCAATCCGCCTGCTCTGCCGCGTCAACCTCGAGGCGGAGGGACTCACCGTGCTGGAGGCAGCGGACGGACGCGCCGGCGTGGAGCGCGCGCGTGCCGAGCGGCCCGACGTGATCCTGCTCGACGTGATGATGCCGGGCCTCGACGGCTGGCAGGCCGCCGAGCAGCTCGTCGCCGACGAGCGGACGCGCGACATCCCGATCGTCTTCCTCACGGCGCGCGCCGATTTCCGCGACCGCGAGCGGGGCCTCGAAGCGGGCGGCATCGCGTATCTGACGAAGCCGTTCAACCCCGTCGAGCTGGCGCCGCTGATCCGGAACCTGCTCGACCGGCTCGCGCGCGGAGAGGGAGCGGAGATGCGGCGTGAACGCATCGCGGAGCTCCGCGAGCTCGTAATGGGCGACGGAATGGGCGGCGACGCTCGTTAGCGGACCGTCTGCGCGACTGCGATTCCGGCGAGGACGACCACGCCCCCGACCATCTGGAGCGGGTCGAGCGACTCGCCGAGCCACGCCCAGGCGACGGCCGTGGCGGCCACGGGTTCCCACATGGCCGCGATTCCGGCGCGGGTTGCGGACAGGTGGCGGAGCGCGCCGACGAGCAGTCCGAACGGCACGATCGTGCCCCCGACGACCATGAACGCCATGAGCAGCCAGACCGGCGACTGCGTGCCCGCCAGGTTGCCGAGCAGCGAGACGCGCTCGTCGACGATGTCGGCGGGGAAGGTCCACCAGGGCTGGGTCACCGCCCAGAACAGTGCAGCGAACAGCGAGCCGTAGCAGACGAGCGAGGCGGGGTCGCGGCGGCCGACCTCCCGCTCGGCGAGCAAGATGTAGAGCGCGAACGTGACCGCGGCCGCGAGCGCGGCGACCACGCCGAGGCCGTCCAGCGACAGGCCGCGCCACACATCGACGATCAGCGCCAGCCCCCCGAACGCGAGCATGAGCGCGACCCAAAGTCGCCGTCCGATCTGCTCGTGCATGACGAACCTGGCCCACAGAGCGACGAGCACCGGAGCGAGGTACTGCAGGAGCAGCGCGATGCCGATGTCGAGGCGCGCGATCGCAACGAAGTAGAGCGCCTGCACGAGCGCGAGACCGAGTACGCCGAACACGACGAGACGCGGCAGTTCGCGCCAGCCGAGTCGCAGGCTCGTCGGCCGCAGCGCGACTAGCACGAGCGCGAGCCCGACGAACGCGCCGGTCGAGCGCACCTCCGCAAGCCGTGCGGACGAGACGTCCGCCGACGTCAGGATGACTTTCGAGACCGTCCCGTTGACGGCCCACAGCGTGGCGGCCGCGAGCACCATCGCATAGCCGCGCAGCGGGCGCTCGGCGGGCGGCGGCGCGTCCGGCGGTACGAACGGCGGCTCGACCACGACGCGACCGTAACTACACTGGCGGCACCGGGGCGTAGCGCAGCCTGGTAGCGCACCCGCTTTGGGAGCGGGAGGTCGCCAGTTCGAATCTGGCCGCCCCGACTCGAAAGCCGCCGCACGGCGGTTTTCGAGTCGCCTCGCGGGCAACGGACCGGGCGGGCTGGAACGGATCTGAAACCGTCCGAACCTACCCGGCACGATGAAGGTCGCCGGGCCGAGCGGCGCGCGCGGGAGCTGCACGAGGCGCGCGACTTCGGCGTGGTCGAGAGCGAGGAGGCGGAGCGGCGCCCGGCTGGCGACTCCCGAGCGACCGCCCCTCGGTCCGCATGTTCGCGATGGCGACGACCTTCATTAATGCGGGATGCGATCTCGACCAGGATGGGTCGAAATCCCCCGCCGGGCGGGAGTGCTTTCGGCGATGGGGTCGACTACAAATGGGCAAGCGCGTCAGCGGACGTGGTTGGGGGGAGGGCACGTCCGCCGACGCCGCTCAGCGGAACCGCCAGCCGCGCAGCCTCGTCCCACCTCGGGCGCCGCGGTACGGCGGCGGCGCTCGCCATCCCGCCCGATTTGACCGCCTCTGGGTCGGTCCTGGACTCGACCGCAGACAACCCGTTTCCCATCCCCGGCACTTGACCGGCGATTAGCAGGCGGGTTCCAGGGATCGGGCCGCGGCTCGGCACGAACGTACCTCCGGGGCGGCTTTGGAACAGAGAGGTGGGAGTGTGGCTAGACGGGCGCGTCGTGTGGATCACGAAATGGGATTTACGCGAATGACGCGAACCTCCGGCTACGTTTTGGGAGCGGGAGCGCCAGTTCGAATCCGGCCGCCCCGACTTGCCCTCCGTCCGAAGCGACAGCAACACTGGCTCCGCCCGGGCGTTGCCCCTTTCTCCGCCCGGGTCACGGGCGTGGGGGCGCCGCAGCCCCGCGCCCATTTCCCCCGCGCCCCGGCCGTCTGCCGGGGCGCGTCTTTTCGAGCGTGTGCCGTACGACTCCCGGGCAGCCTCGGGCGGCGGCCTGGTTGCCGCCCGAGGGAGGTGAGGAGGGAAGTGGTCTCGGAAGACCTGGCCGGGCGACTTCTATCTCCCCCGAAGAGCCGCCCGGCATCTAGACAGATGCCACCGGCCGACCACTCTTGCGGTCACGCTCTGCGATCGCCGCGGAACTGGTCCGCAAGCTCCTCCTCTGCAAGGAAGCGGAAGAAGAAGAACGCGAAGATCGCGAAGAAGACGACGGCCTGCTCGGCCGCCATCGTCACTCCGGCGATTTGCTGGTCGGCGGTTGGCGAGAGCCCCCAGAGCCCCGCGTCGTCGTAGTAGTCGTAGACCGGCTCAGGGAGAAGCGCAAGCAGCAGTCCCAGCGGGCTCGCCAGCAGGAACGCCGCAAAGAGATAGCCCGCTCGGGCGCCGGCGCTCAGGCGATGAGGCTCGTCGTGCAGGACCGGCCACCAGAGCAGGAGGCCCGCGGCCAGATAGCAGGCGTGCTCCACGTGTAGCAGGGTGTGCGGGTTCCGCAGCGCCGCGTCGTACGCGGGCGGCAAGTGCCAGGCGAAGTAGGTCGAAAGCCAGACCGTCAGCGCCACCGCCGGGTGCGTGAAGGCCCGAACGGTGCGGTGGGTCCCGAACGCGGCGGCGAGCGCGGGTGGAACGCCGAGCACGAGCAGCGCGGGCGCCCATTCGGCGAGTACGACGTTCTGGAGCAGGTGCATCGAGAGCAGGTGGAACGACAGCGCGTGGAGCGGCGTCGCGATCGCCGCAGTGACGAGCCCGATGCCCGCGACGAAAGCGGCGATGCGCCAGGGCGGCGCCGCGAATCGCCGCGCCCGGTCGGCATACAGCCCGGCCAGAATGACCACGCCGAGGAGCGCTTCGGGGTGCGGCGACCACGAGTACGGATCCGGCCGCATCGCCGCTACGCTAGACGTGTTCCGGGCGGGTGTAGCTTAGTGGTAAAGCCCCAGCCTTCCAAGCTGGCTACGCGGGTTCGATTCCCGCCACCCGCTTAGCCCTAGGGCAACCGCAGGACGAGCGGCTCGATCGCGCCCGCCGTCGGCTCCAGGTCGCCGGAGCCGAGGCCCGCCGCGATCTCGCGCACGAGCTGCCGCGCCTCGCTGTCCTGCTCGGGCCGCAGCACCGTGGCGACACTCGCCGCCACCTGGCCGTCCACGATCACCTCGGCCGCCACGGTCTCGAGCTCCCGCGTCGCGATGTAGTCGTCGGCGGGGATGCCGACGCGCACGAGCGCTTGACGCCCATCCGGAAGCGTCGCCGTCTCCTCGATCGAACCTGCCCGCAGGCTCATGGCCCCTTCCTGTCCGAAGCGGCACCGCGGCGAAACCTCGGTGTCCGGCCTCGCCGCCATGCTGCGCGCGGATGATCCCCGAACGCCTCGTTCGCCTGCGCGCGCGAACCGTTCTCTCGGTGGTCGCCATCGTGATCTCGGTCGCGGTCGTTCTCCAGCTGGTCTGGCTCGCGCGCGAGGTGATCGCATGGATCCTCATCTCGCTCTTCTTCGCGCTTGCGCTCAACCCGTCCGTGGAGTTCCTGATGCGGCGCGGGATCGCTCGCCGCGGCTACGCCGTCGCGATCACGTACGTCGGCGCGCTGCTCTTGATCGCCGCGATCGGTGCGCTGTTCATCCCGACGCTCATCGACGAGATCGACGGGTTCCGCGAGGCGCTGCCCGGCTACGTCGAAGACGTCACCGAGGGACGCGGCCCGCTCGGCCGGCTCGCCGAGCGCTACGACCTCGTGGAGCGCGTGCGCACCGCCGTCGAAGGCGGGGACGCGGCGCGTCTGCTCGGCCTCTCGGGAGCCGCGGTCGCGGTCGCCAAAGGGATTCTCACCGCCATCGTCGCGATCGTGACGATCGCGTTCATGACGTTCTTCATGCTGCTCGAGGGTCCCGCGTGGATGGAGCGTTTCTACTCGCTGGTACCGGACGATTCGCGCCTCCGCGCAGAGCGCATCGCCCGCAACATCTACCGCACGATCGGCGGCTACGTGACCGGCAATCTCCTGATCAGCGTGATCGCCGGCGCCGCGTCGACGCTCGTGCTGCTGATCATGGACGTCCGCTACGCCGTCGCGCTCGGCCTCCTCGTCGCGATCCTCGATCTCGTCCCGCTCGCGGGCGCCACGCTCGCCGCGATCATCGTCACCGCCGTTGCATTCCTCACGTCGGTGCCGGCGGGAATCGTCGTCCTCATCTTCTTCATCGTCTACCAGCAGATCGAGAACCACCTCATCCAGCCCGTCGTCTACAGCCGCACGGTGCAGCTGTCGCCGCTGGCCATCCTCGTCACCGTGCTCATCGGAGCGAAGCTCGCGGGTATCCTCGGCGCGCTCGCCGCGATCCCGACTGCCGGGACGATCCAGGTCGTGCTCCTCGAGTGGCTCGAGATGCGGCGCCTGCGCTCCGCCACCGAGCCCGAGCCGAAACCACTCTGACCGGCCTGAAGTGCCCCGTTCGGGGGATGGATGAGCGTTCCCCGCCGCCGATGCCACCGGCGTGGGAGGCAAGAAGGGCATCGTCTCGACGTTGGTCGCCGCGGTGGCGCTGTGTTCGCTCGCCGGCAGCGTCAACGCCGGTACGGGCGGCGCGGCTTCACCGTCGCTGCGCTGGCACTCGCCCTCGCGGATCGACGTCGTTCGCGAGCGCCTGAAGCGCTCCGACGCGGCGCCGTCACTTCCTGCGCCGCAGACAACTCGCTGGCGCCGTCCCGGGCAGGGTTCCGACGTCGGTGTCCGCCGCAATCGCTGGCGGGCGACCGCCATTCGGCCGCGCCGCAGCGCGAGGACGCAGACAGCCACCGCGACGCGCGGCTACGACGAGGCTCTGGTGGCGGCCATCAACGAGGTTCGCGCGCGCCACGGGCTCGTCGCGCTGCGCCGCTCGGACCGCCTGGAGGCCGCTGCCGAGCTGCATTCGCGCAACATGGGCCGCCGGGGCGTCTTCGAGCACGAGTCGGCCGGCGGGACGCCCTTCTGGAAGCGCGTGGAGCAGTTCTACGCCTCCCGTGGCTTCGGCTACTGGGCGGTCGGTGAAAACCTCATCTGGGGCTCGCCGGAGCTGAGCATCGACCAGGCTATTCAGGGCTGGATGAACAGCCCGGCCCACCGCGCGAACATGCTGTCGCGCGAGTGGCGCGAGGTCGGCCTCGCGTCCGTGCGCCTCGAGTCCGCGCCGGGCGTGTACGGCGGCCGCGCCGTCACGATCGTGACCTGCGACTTCGGCGTCCGCCGGTAAGCGGGAACGTAGGTTCGCCGGCGCTACGCTGTCGCGAGGCGCCTGTAGCTCAGCGGAAGAGCGACGGCCTTCTAAGCCGTTGGTCGGAGGTTCGAATCCTCCCAGGCGCATCCCTAGCCGCTAAGCCGATTTCTTCTCGCCGGCCCGACTGACGTCGCGCAGTCCTTCGCGCTCCTGTCGACCTGGCAGGGCAACAGCATCGCGCGTTCTACGCCTAGCGGTGGAGGCAGTCCGCCGTTAGCGGCCGGTAACCGGAGAGTGGCCCTGATGACCCTTAGCCGAGCCGTGTTCGGCTGATTATCCCGCTCCGACAGCGACTCAGCGTCGCTCTCGGTCGGTTGCGATTAGGGATCGCCGGGAGGGGGCATCCCACTCGTGGTCTAGAGAAAGGAGAGCGAATGGCTCGCGTTTCCGAGAACATCGAAGTCGACGTCCCGCTGCAGACGGCGTACAACCAGTGGACGCAGTTCGAGGACTTCCCCAACTTCATGGAGAACGTGGAATCCGTCACGCAGTTGGACGATACGCACCTCCGCTGGATCGCCGAGTGGGGCGGCAACCGGCACGAATGGGAGGCCGAGATCTACGAGCAGGTGCCCGACGAGCGGATCGCCTGGCGCAGCACGGGCGGTGTCCAGCAGTCGGGCATCGTCACGTTCGAGCCGCTTGGCGATCGCACGAAGGTGACGGTCGAGATGGAGTGGGAGCCCGAGAGCTTCAAGCAGAAGGTCGGCTCCGTCGTCGGCGCCGACGAGCGCGCCGTCAGCGCGGATCTCGAGCGCTACAAGGAATTCGTCGAGGCGCGAGGCGTCGAGACGGGCGCCTGGCGCGGGAGCGTCTAGCGCACGCGTCGAAAACCACCCGACCGGGGGCCGCCACGAGGCGGCCTCCGGTTTATGGTAGGGGCTCCGACCCGGAGGGCCTCACAAGATGGAGCAGCGTTTCGCCGACCTGAAGCAACGCCTTGCCGAGATCAACGACCTGAGCAGGGCGGGATCGCTGCTCGCCTGGGACCAGCGCGTCATGATGCCGCCGGCCGCCGCGGCCGTCCGCGGAGAGCAGCTGGCCACGGTCACCTCGATCGTCCACGAGCGCTTCACCTCGCCGGAGGTCGGCCGGCTGCTCGACGAGCTGCGGCCGTACGAGGAGAGCCTCCCATACGAGTCCGACGAGGCGAGCCTGATCCGCGTCGCCCGGCGCGACTTCGAGAAGGCAACCCGCGTCCCCGGCGAGCTGCGCGGCGAGCTCGCCCGGGCGTCGGCGTCGGGCTACGCCGCCTGGCAGGAGGCGCGGGCGCGCGCGGACTTCGAGCTGCTCCGTCCAGCGCTCGAGCGCAACGTCGAACTGCGCCACCGCTACGTCGAGTGCTTCGCTCCCTACGACGACCCCTACGACCCGCTGCTCGACGACTACGAGCCGGGCATGCACGCCGCCGAGGTTACGGAGGTCTTCGACGTCCTCAAGCCGGAGCTGAAGGCGATCGTGGCGGACGTTGCGCGGCGCGACCCGGTCGAGGCCGGCTTCCTCGCCGGCTCTTTTCCGGTCGGCGAGCAGCGCCAGTTCGCGCTGCGCGTGCTCGAGCGCTTCGGCTTCGACCCGACATCCTGGCGCTTCGACGACACGGTGCACCCGTTTGCGTCGAGCATGGCCACGACGGACATCCGGCTGACGAGCCGCTACAAGCCGGATCGCTTCGACGGGCTCTTCGCGGCGATGCACGAGTGGGGCCACGGGATCTACGAGCACGGCGTCGACCCGGCGCTCGAGCGAACGCCGCTGGCACGCGGCGTGTCGATGGCACTCCACGAGTCGCAGAGCCGCCTCTGGGAGAACCTCGTCGGCCGTAGCCGGCCGTTCTGGCGCTTCTTCTACCCGCAGCTCCAGGAGGCTTTCCCCGAGCAGTTCGGAAGCGTGGACGAGGAGGCGTTCTACCGCGCCGTGAACCGCGTTGAGCCGTCGTTCATCCGGGTCGAGGCCGATCAGGTGACCTACAGCCTGCACATCATCCTGCGCTACGAGCTGGAGCGCGAGCTCTTCTCGGGCGCCCTCGACGTGAGGAATCTGCCGGATGCCTGGAATGCGCGCATGGCGGACTACCTCGGCATCACCGTGGCCGACGACGCGCAGGGCGTGCTCCAGGACGTGCACTGGTCGGGTGGCGGCTTCGGCTACTTCCCGACGTACGCGCTCGGCAACGTCGTCTCGCTGCAGGTGTGGGAACGCATGCTGCAGGACATCGCCGACGTCGACGAGCAGTTCGCGCGCGGCGAGTTTCGCCCGCTCGCCGATTGGCTGCGCGAGCACCTGTACCGGTTCGGCCGCAAGTTCACACCGAAGGAGGCGCTCGAGCGCGTGACCGGCACGGCACTCGACCCGGCACCGTACATCCGCTACCTGCGCCGCAAGGTCGCGGAGATCTACGGCGCGGACGAGACGCCGGCAACGGTCACTGCCGGCGTCTCCTAGCGTGCGGCCGGCAGCGATTCTGGACCTCGACGGCACGCTCGTCGACACGAACTACCACCACGCCGTCGCCTGGTACCGCGCGTTCCGCCAGCACGGCGTCGTCCTGCCGGTTTGGCGGATCCACCGGCACGTCGGCATGGGCGGCGATCAGCTTGTGCCCGCGCTCGCCGGCGAGCGGTTCGCCGAGGAGCACGGCGACGACGTGCGCGCGGCGGAAAGCGCGCTCTACCTGGCTCTCATCGAGGAAGTCGAGCCGCTCGAGGGCGCCCGCGAGTTCGTGAGCATCCTCAAGGAGCGAGGTCACACGGTCGTCCTGGCGAGCTCGGCAAAGCAGCGCGAGCTCGACCACTACCTGGACTTGCTCTCCGCACGCGAGCTCGCCGACGACTGGACGAGCTCGGCCGACGTCGAGGCGACCAAGCCTGCGCCGGACCTCGTCCTGGCGGCACTCGAGAAGGCAGGCGGCGGCCAGGCCGTGATGGTCGGCGACACGACCTGGGACGTCGAGGCGGCGCGGCGCGCGGGAGTCGAGACCATCGCCGTCATGACCGGCGGCTTCGCCGAGCAGGAGCTGCGCGCCGCCGGCGCCGCAGCCGTCTTCGCATCCCTGCCGGAGCTGAGCGAACGGCTGGACGAGACGCCGCTCGGCAGCCTGCCCGTGCGCACACCGTGACGCTTTGGGCGCGGTCGGAGCACCATGCGTGCGTCTCCGCTCGCTAGCCTGGGAGTGGAGGGAGGCCCGGGGCGGGACCTCGCGCGACCAGTCCGACGCGGACGACCTCGGTGAATCGCGACCCGGGCTATCCTTCGACGAGCGCGGTGGCGGTAGCTCAGTTGGTAGAGCCCCGGGTTGTGGTCCCGGTGGTCGCGGGTTCGAGTCCCGTCCGCCACCTGAGTCTCTCGGCATGAAGGTGCTGGCCTCCCGCAGGCTGCCGGGGCCTGCCTGGGACGAGCTCCGCGACGTCGCATACCTGGACGGCCCATTGCCGGAGGGCCTCGGCGGCGAGCGTCGCGGCGTGGAGGCGCTCGCGGTCGTCGGCGAGCGCGTCGAGGCTGGTTCGCTCGACCTCCTGCCCGACCTGCGTCTCGTCGCCAACTACGGCGCCGGGTACGACCTGATCGACGTGGAGGAGTGCCGGCGCCGCGGGGTGGCCGTCACGAACACGCCCGGCGTGCTCGACGCCGCCGTCGCGGACCTCACGTTTGCGCTGATCCTTGCCGTCCGCCGGCGCGTTGTCGAAGCGGACGGCTTCGTCCGCGCCGGCCGCTGGGCCCACCACTGGGCCGAGCCCTACCTCGTCGGGGGCGACATCGGTGCGGCCACACTCGGCATCGTCGGCCTCGGCAACATCGGGAGCGCCGTCGCCCGCCGCGCGCGCGCGTTCGACATGCGTGTCCTGTACACGCGGCGCCGGAGCGAGGAGAGCGAGCTCGGCGAGCAGCGCCCGCTCGACGACCTGCTCGGGGAGGCCGATGTCGTCACTCTGCACGTCCCGTTGACGCCGGAAACGACCCACCTGCTCGACCGCCGCCGTCTCGCGCTGCTTCCCGACGGCGCCTGCCTGATCAACACGGCACGCGGGCAGGTCGTCGACGAGGACGCGCTCCTGGACGAGCTGGCGTCGGGCCGCCTCCGAGCGGGACTCGACGTCTTCGCGCACGAGCCTCACGTCCCGGAGCGGCTGCGTGCGCTTCCCAACGCCGTCCTCGCACCGCACATCGGCAGCGCGACGAAGGAGACACGCAGCGCGATGACGCGGCTCGTCGTCGACAACATCCTCGCCGCCGCGGCCGGCCGCCCCCTCGTCACGCCCGTCTGAGCGCGTTGACGTGCGCGCGGACGCGGCCGCGCCTCGACGCGTGCGGACGTGCATGCGGCCGGAGACGTAACCTTCGTGGCTACGGGGTCGCGGCGGCTGGCCGGCCGCCGCCGGAGGCCGTCGAGACGCGCTACCGTGGCCCCGGGCCCCGTAGCTCAGTGGATAGAGCGGCAGACTTCGAATCTGCGTGCGGAGGTTCGACTCCTCCCGGGGCCACTCCAAAGAGCTCGTGTCTTCTCGGTTTGGTCTCGTGACCGCGCGGGCGAACGGGCGCTTCGTTCTACCGTGTTGCGATGGCAGGCGTAACGCTGGTTGACGGGACGGCATGGATCGACGACGTCCGCATGCTGTTCGAGAGTACGGTACGGCGAGTCGCTTGGGATCGACCTGTCGTTCCAGCAGTTCGAGGAAGAGGTCGCCGCACTCCCCGGCGCCTACGCTCCGCCGCGGTCGGCTTCTCCTCGCGCTCGCCGAGGGCCGGGTCGGGGGCTGCGTCGCGCTTCGCCCGCTCAGCTAGGGCGACTGCGAGCTGAAACGGCTGTACGTCCGCGCTCCCCTCGGGGCCGTGGCCTCGGACGGCGCTTGGTCGCTCGCGTCGTCGCGAGGCGCGCCTGCTCGGGTACCGCCGCATGCTCCTCGACACGCTGCCCGATAGACGGCCGCACAGGCGCTCTACCGGTACTTCGGCTTCCGCGAGTGCGACCCGTACGCCGAAAACCCCGGTCCGCGGTGCGCATCTCATGCAACTCGCGCTGGGGGCGCCGACGCGTCCATCGGCCCCAGCGGAGCCCTCGCATGGAGTGATGGACGGGCGGGCGCGCGCCGCCGCGCGCGCCGCGCCCTAGTAGTCGAACGCGACGAGACCGGTGATCGTCGCGGCGTAGATCCGGCAGAACCGAAGATGACCGTGCGCCGGTGCGTCAGCTCCCCGATGAACGTTCCGGTTCCCTTCGTCGTGGTCCTCGTGGCGACGCTCTCGAGTGAGACGCTCACCGCGAACGTCTCGTTCATGCAGCCCGTGAAGCCGGACGTCTTCTGGACGAAACCGCCAGCGATGCTGCCGCTGACCCGGTCGGTCGTCCAGTCGGGCTGATCGTTTTGATGGCCAGGCTGCCACCCGTAATCGTGCTCTGGCCAGCGGAGTTGAACGGCGTCCGCGTGATGCTCGTCGTCCAGGCGGCCTTGTCGCCCGCGGTTCCCGTCCCAGTTCCGAAGAATGTCTCCGACGTAGACGTGAATGCCGTCTCCACGCCCTTGACGACGAACGTGTCGGACGCCGGCGCTGCCACCGCGCTCGCGGGGACTACCGCAAGTGCGGCTCCCAAGAGGGCTGCGCTGATTAGCGCGCGTAGTCGGACTTTCATCGACACCTCCCCCCTGCTGCGTATCCGTCGGGCAGCCGTCTGCGTAGCGCGAGTTTTCCATCGCCATACCGGTCGCCTCGATCAAGCGACGCCGACGTGGAGAAGGGCGTTCAGTTTCTCGACGAGCGCTTCGAGCGAGCCGCTCCCCTCGATGATGTTCGCGATTTCGCAGATCAGTGCTCTCTGCGCCGCCGTCTGCGCGGTAAATCCGAGAGAGCCGTGCAGCGAGACGGTTTCCTTGAGCTCCAAGGACGTCGTTGCGCCTGTCCTGCTGGTCAGAGTCACCGTAGCGCGTAGTTGGAGAACGGTGTGAAAGTCGATCTTCAGATGTCCCTGGCAATCTGCATCCACGTCGGCGATGAGGACTATCCGCGTACCCGTGACGTCGACGGTCCCGGTGCCGAGCCGCGGATGGGTGACCGTCAGTGCGCCGTTGAGTGTTGCGATCGCGACGACGCGACCGTTCGAATCGAGCCGGAACTGCGTGACGTTCGCTGTAACCGCTCCGCTGATCGTCGCGGACCCAACGGCAGTCGGCTCCACGGTGAGCGTAGTCGTGAACGAGCGGGCGCTCGCGGGCGCGGCAGACGCGTTCGGGGCGACGGTCGCCAGAAAAACAAGCGTGAGAACGAAGGCACAAAGAGCGAATCCGCTCTTCATGATGGTTGGATCCGAGCGTGGCGTGACCGCGAGGGGCGTTGCGCGCGGCGCTGGCTCGCGCGTGAAGCCAAGAGACACCTGCCTCCTCCTTTTTCGCGTGGGAACCGGTACTGCTGGACGAGAGGGCAGTACCCTCCCCTCGCATGCGCGAAACGCCGAGGGACGCGTAGCACCCCCGATAGTGGTGTATAATCTCGCGGGGACGCCCGTCGCACGGAGCCGGTTACTGCTGGACACGGTAAGCCTGCCCCTCCGACGGCGTCCCTTTTTCGTTCGCCAGCCACCCGCGGCCGGAAGCGCACTCTTGACGGCCGCCCAGATCCCGGGCTAGATGTGGGTGTGTCAGTCGCTGCGGCGATCCGTGGAGGGGGCAAGGCGTTCCGCCGTCGTGCGGTCGTCTGCACGCTCGCGCTCGTAATGTCGCTTGGCGTCGCCGACACCGCGCTAGCCGCGTCGTCACAGTCACTCGATATCGAGTTCGCCGTGGATACGACGGGCAGCATGGGACCGTCGATCGAGCAGGCCAAGCGCGATGGTCGCAGGATCGTCGAGGAGGTGAAGCGGCTGCTGCCCGACGCCCGGTTCGCGGTCGTCGCGTTCCGCGATTACCAGAACCCGGCCGGCGAGTATGACGTGTTGCAGCCGCTCACGGGCGACGTCGCTCTCGTCGACGCTGCGCTCGAGAAATTGCGGGTCGCCAGCAATCCCTTGCCGGGCAACGTCGCCGCGGAGTCCTACAACCTCGTCTTTCGCAACAGCTACGCCGACGCCACGCTCGGCTGGCGTGCCGACTCACGGAAGCTCGTCATCGTGGTGGGTGACGCGCAGCCGCACGGCGCCGGCTCTGCAGGCATCCCCGGCTGTGACGACACGACCCGCGATCCGCACGGACTCAACACGGCGGCCGAGCTGCAGGCGATGCGCGCGGCGAAGCGGACGCTGATCCTGGTTCGCCAGGTTTCGCCCCAGACCACCGTCTCGCTGCAGTGCTACGAGTCGCTCGCGCAGCGAGCGTACGTCGGCGGCGGCGCGCGAGACGGCGGCAGTGCGGATCTGCCCGCGCTGATTCTCGATCTCGTCCAGGCAGCCACGGCCCCCGTGCGGGTCACGCCCGATCTGCCGCTCGCGCTGCGCGGCGGGACGAACGGCGTGAACGTGTCGGTCGTCAATCCCGGGCGGGCGGGAATAACGGTTACGCGACTCGCCGTCGTCCTCCCGCGAGGCTTTCGCTACATCCGCGGCTCGACAACCGGCGCGGTCAAGGGAAACCCCGCCGTCTCCGGTCGAACGCTCAGCTGGGCAGTCAAACGGGAGCTCTCTCCATCCGCGCGGCTCGCGTTCCACTTTCGCGTCAAGGCGTCGCAGCGCCTCGGGCGCTATTCCGTCGCAGCCTTCGGCGAGATCGCCATGCCCAACGGGACGACGCTCACGTCGCGGAGCCGACCGGGCGCTATTCGCGTCGTGCGGCGGCTGGCCTGGCTCAAGATGGCGTTTCGCGGATCTCCTTCTGCCGGATCCGGGGCGGTGATTCGCGGCTCCGCGACGACCTCGCCGGCGCGTGGCCGCAGAACACGGCCGAGTGGGCCGGCGCGGGGTAGCGTCACGCTGGCGGTCGCCAACGGACGGTCGCTCGCCCTCCAAGTCCGGTCGTACCGCCTGGTCGCGTTCGGTGCGATGACGAAACTGCAATTCCACGTACGCGTGCGTGCGGCTCGTGGTATGCCGGGCTGCGCGGGCGCAAGCGGTGTGCTCACGGTCACGAACTCCGGAAGCCTGCTCGCCAACGGGCGCGCCACCGACTCCGTGGCTGCCCGCTTCGGAGGACGCTGCGCCGCAACGACGCGCTGGTCGAACGCGGCCGCCCGCCGGGCGGACGTTGCCGTAACGCTCCGTTAGGCGGCGTCCTGAACGGCGCCCCGACGGCGCCGCTCAGCCGGCGAGCAGCATCCCGAAGGCGAGTTCCGCTGCGTGCCGAGCCACGA
>JACVRM010000058.1 GCA_014534415.1 Thermoleophilia bacterium
CACGACGGGCTCCAGCAGTACCTGTTCTCGATCGCCACGCACGTGAGCATGCTCCAGCCGCAGAGGCCGGTGACGGAGAGGACGATCGAGCAGCTACGCCGGGCGGCGTTCGCGGCTCAGCAGGAGGCGCGCTTCGCAGTGCTGGCGCTCTCGTCGGCGAGTGGCAACGCGCCGTTCGGGGCGGCGCTCCGACGCTACGTCGACGTGCTCACGGCGGACGGGGCTCTCGAGGTCGACCTCGACATCGACGAGCAGATCCGGCTCGCGCCCGACGAGCAGATCGAGATCTTCCGCATCGTCCAGGAGGGCCTGGCCAACGTGAGGAAGCACGCCAGGGCGCAGCGCGCCGAAGTGCGCATCGGGCGGCAGGATGGTCGGCGCGCAGTCGTGGTCGTCGATGACGGCTCGGGCTTTGAAGAGCAGAGCAACGGCGCGGGACAGGGGCTTCAGAGCATCCGGCGCCGCGCGGCGTCGATCGGCGGCGCGTTCACGCTCCGCTCGGAGCCCGGCCGTGGCACCGCGATCGAGGTCGTGCTGCGCGGATAACGCCTCGGTCGGCGCGCGTCACGCGAAAACTAGAGGAGCCCCGCTCGCGCGGAGCTCCTCGGTAGCAGGCCTGTAAGCCGGATTCTGTCGAGGGTGATCATCCCTCTCGGCCGCCGGTTGCCCGACGGCTCGTGCCGCGCACCCGGTTCCTCGGCGGGCAGCGTCATCGGAACCTGCTTCGCGTTGCACCGGACGGGGTTTGGCCAGCCGCCGTGTCGCCACGACGCTGGTGGGCTCTTACCCCACCTTTTCACCCTTGCCTTCGGCGTCTCCGGAGAGTGTTTCGCCGCCGGCGGTCTCCTTTCTGTGCCACTTTCCGTCGGCTTTCGCCGCCTGGGATTTCCCCAGCGTCCTGCCCTGCGGTGTCCGGACTTTCCTCGAGCCGCAAGCGGCCCGCGATCACCCGGCCTGCGAGGACAATTGTAGCCCCGATTCGGTCGTCTGCTCGCCGGACACCGCCATCCCGCACTCGGGGCACTCGACGAGTCGCCGGCCGCGCGCCAGCACGAATTCCCCGCAAACGAGGCACTCCAGGCTCGCGCCGCGCATCAACGCGAGCAGCTCCTGGTCGAGCGTCCGGTTGAGCGGCATGACCTCCATCAGAGCGTCCGGAAGACCCCCACGACCTTCCCGAGGATCTGCACGTGCGAGGCGTAGATCGGCTCGAGCGCGTCGTTCTCCGGCTGGAGCCGCACGCGGCCGTTCTCGCGGAAGAACCGCTTGACCGTCGCCTCGTCCGCGGACTCGTCGTCGCCGGCGAGCGCGACGACGATGTCGCCGTTCTGGGCGGTCTGCTGGCGCCGAACGACCACGATGTCGCCTGCCAGGATCCCGGCCTGAACCATCGAGTCGCCCTTGACGCGGAGCAGGAACTCCTCGCCCCCGCGCGCAAGCGGCTCCGGTACGGCCAGGTAGTCCTCGATGTTCTCGTCTGCGAGCAGCGGACCGCCGGCTGCGATCTCGCCGACGAGCGGCAGGCGGTGGACGTCGCCGACCGTGGCCGGCTCGGGGCGCGGGCGGCGCGCCCGCTCGACGAGCTCCAGCGCCCGCGGCTTGGTCGGGTCGCGGCGAAGCAGGCCGGCGCGCTCGAGGTTGGCAAGATGCGCGTGAACGGTGGACGGCGAAGCAAGACCGACCGCCTCGCCGATCTCGCGCACGGTCGGCGGGTAGCCCTGCCCTTCGACGTACTGGACGACGAAGTCGTAGATCTCACGCTGGCGGTCGGTCAGCATCCGGCCTCCTTGTCGAACATGTGTTCGTAGACCGTAGCGGGCCGGCCGGATGACGTCAAACCTCTAACGCGACCCGGCCCGCCAGGGCCGGGTCTGCGCATGCGCTGGAGAGGACTTGAACCTCCACGCCCTTAACGGGCACAAGGCCCTCAACCTTGCGCGTCTACCAATTCCGCCACCAGCGCGTGGAGCGCGAATTGTAGCCGCGCTACCGCTCCTCCGAGGCTCGGTCAGGGCGTCCCTCGGCCCTCGCTTGCCGAAGGTCTGACCCGTCCGGCAGCGCGCTAGGGTTGCGCGATGCGCGACCTGTGCCGCACCGCCGTGGACGCCGCACTCGCCGCCGGCGCTCAGTACGCCGATGCGCGAGCGGTCGTCCAGCGCAGCCAGCAGATCTCCACGAAGAACCGCCGCGTGGAGACGGTCAACGACGCCGAGAGCGAGGGCATCGGCGTCCGAGTCTTGGTCGGCGGGGCGTGGGGCTTCGCCTGCTCTCGCCGCCTCGACGCCGCGGGTGCGCGCGACGCCGCGCAGCGCGGCGCGGCGTTCGCGCGCGCAGCGCCGGGGAACCATGCTCGCGCGCTGGCGCCGCTCGAAGCGCGCAGCGGCACGTACCGGACCCCGGTCGAGCGCGACCCGTTCGCCGTCCCGCTCGCCGACAAGATCGGGCTCTGCCTGCGCGCCGAGGAAGCGGCGCAGCACCCGGGCGTCAAGGTGACGACGGCAGCTGCTCGCGCCTTCCGTCAGCACAAGCACCTCGTCACCTCGGAGGGAGTCGAGTGCGAGCACGAGGTCGTCGAATGCGGCGCGGGAGTCGATGCGATCGCCTCGGGAGACGGGCGCCACCAGGTCCGGAGCTACCCGAGCGCCTTCGGCGGCTCGAGCGCGCAGGCGGGCTGGGAGTACGTCGAGGCGCTCGGGTTGGAGCGCGAGGCGCCGCGGATCGCCGAGGAGGCGGCGGCGCTGCTTCGCGCCGATGCGTGCCCATCGTCCATGACGACGCTCGTCGTGGATTCGGAGCAAATGGCGCTCCAGGTCCACGAGTCGGTCGGGCACCCGACCGAGCTCGACCGGGTGTACGGGACGGAGGCGGCGTACGCCGGCACGAGCTTCCTCTCGCCGAGCGACCTCACGTCTCTGCGCTACGGCTCGCCGCTCATGCACGTCACCGCCGACTCGACGACGCCGGGCGGGCTCGGAACCTTCGCGTTCGACGACGAGGGCGTCCCGGCGCGCCGCGAGCCGATCGTCGCCGACGGCGTCCTCGTCGCCTTTCTCACCTCGCGCGAGACCGCCGAGCAGATCGGCCGCGGGGCGGGCGGCTCGATGCGCGCCGAGACGTGGAACCGCATGCCGCTCGTCCGCATGACGAACCTGCACCTCGAGCCGGGGGCGGGGACGCTCGACGACCTGCTCGCCGACGTCGACGAGGGCGTCTACGTCCAGAACAACCGCAGCTGGTCGATCGACGACAAGCGGCTCAACTTCCAGTTCGGGACCCAGATCGCCTGGGAGATCCGGAAGGGCGCCCTCGGGCGGATGCTGCGCGACGCGGTCTACACGGGCATGACGCCGCAGTTCTGGGGCTCTCTGGACGCCGTCGGCGGACCGGAGACGTGGACGATGTACGGCCTTACCAACTGCGGAAAGGGCCAGCCCGGCCAGAGTGCACACGTCTCCCACGGCGCACCAGTCGCGCGCTTCCGCAACGTGCAGGTCGGCGTCAAGCCATGACGAACGTCGCCGGCGGCACATTGCGCCGGGGCGCGGCTCCGCCGGGCGAGAGCCGAAGGCGGCGAGCGAGGTGAGAGCGCTCCAACTTGCCGAGCAGGCGCTGGCGGCCGCACGCGGCGAGGACGCCGAGGTCGTCGTCCAGAGTGAGGTCTCGGCATTCGCGCGCTTCGCCGCCTCCGTGGTGCACCAGCCGACGCTGATCGAGAACGACGTCGTGCAGCTCCGGCTCGCGCGCGACGGCCGCGTGGGCGGCGCAATGACGAACCGGACGGGCCGCGAGGCGCTCGAGGAGCTCGCCGCCCGCGCGCGAGAGGCGGTCGCGAGTGCGCCCGCCGACGCCGACTTCCCCGGGTTCGCGCCGCCCGCCGAGGCGCCCGACGTGGGAGGCTACGACGAGGAGACGGCCGGGCTGTCGCCGGAGGCTGGAGCGTGGCTCGCCGCGGCGGCGATCGAGGCAGCGCAACCGTTTTCGCTGTACGGATACTTCACGAGCGGCCTGACCGAGCTCGCGGTCGCGGCGTCGACCGGGCTTGCGCTCTGCCACCGGGCGACGGACGCCGAGGTGCTCGCCCTCGCCGCAGACGAGTCTGCTTCCGGGTACGCGGACCGGGCGGCGTCGGCCGTCGCTCGCATCGACCCGGCGGCCGCGGCGCGCGAGGCGGCCGACAAGGCCGCGGCGACACGGGGCGGCGTCCAGATCGAGCCGGGCCCGTACCGGGCCGTCCTGGAGCCCTACGCGTTCGCCGAGCTGCTCGAGTACTTCGCGCTCGACAGCCTGAGCGGCCTCGGGCTGCTCGACGAATCGAGCTACTTCGTGGGCCGGCTCGGCGAGCGTGTCTTCGATCCGAAGATCTCGATCGCGGACGACGCGTTGGACGCGGCCGGTCTGCCGAAAGCGTTCGATTTCGAGGGTGTTCCCAAGCAGCGCGTCGAGCTCGTCACCGAGGGCGTCGCGCGCGGCGTCGTCTGGGACCGCACCACGGCCGCGCGCGCGAAGGACGGAACGACGTCAACGGGTCATGCGCTCGAGGCGCGCTACCGCCGCTGGGGCCCGCAGGCGTTGGCGCTCTCGGTCGCGTCCGGGGAAGCGGGCTCGATGGACGCGCTCTGCGAGCTCGTCGGCGAGGGCATCTACGTCACTCGCGTCCACTATCTGAGCGTCGTCAGCCCGCGCGAGGGAATCGTCACCGGGATGACGCGCGACGGGACGTTCCGCATCCGCGACGGGCGCCGCGCCGAGCCGCTCGTCAATCTGCGCTTCACGGTTTCGGTGCCGGACGTGCTCGCCGAGGTCCCCGGGCTGACACGCAAGCGGAGCCTCGTCAGCCGCGCGCAGTGGTACGACGAGCGCTTCGCGTTCGGCTACACGGTGCCCGGCATCGCGACCGCCCGGTTCTCGATCACCGGGAACGGGTCAGCCCCGGGGCTCTAGAACGAGTTCTCGGGCTCTTTCAGTCGAGCAGGCGGAAGAGCGAGACCGTCGTGACGAGGAACACGGCGGCGACGACGACGGTCAGCCGCGTGAGGTTCCGCTCGACGATGTGCGTGCCGCCCTGCGACGTCGGCACGAAGCCGAGACCGCCCATGCCCGCCTCGCGGCCGGAGTGCATCAGCACGAGGGCCATGAGCGCGATCGAGACGAGGAAGTGGAAGAAGACGAAGACGGCCAGCAAGGCCCGCTCAGGATAGCGCAGGGCGTTTCGAGCTCCGTGCTACGGTCGGCTCGTGGACGGTGATGAGGCGCGCGAGCGGATCCAGAAGCTGCTCGTCACCGGCGACAACCGGCTGAAGCAGGGCGCGGGCGCGGCGAAGGCGCGGCAGAGCTACGAGCAGGCGCTCGAGGTCGCGCGCGCGGCGGGCCTCGAGGAGCGCATCCGGCCGCTCGTGGACGTCCGACTCGCAGACCTCGAGCGGCTCGAAGAGAGTTAGTGGCTGACAGCCACTAACTCCGCCCCGCCGCGCGCTCCAGGATCGCCTCGAGACGGGCGGCCTGGCGGTGGACATCGTGCTCCGCCGCAGCCTCGCGCGCGGCCGGGTTCGGACTCGGCAGCTCGGCGGCACGGCGCAACGCGTCCACGATCCCCTCCTCGTCCGTCGGGTCGACCAGCACGCCGGCCGAGGGCGTCACGAACTCCGGCGGGCCGCCCACCCGCGTCGCCACCACCGACCGCTCGCACGCCATCGCCTCCAGCACTGCCTGCCCGAACGGCTCGACGAGGCTCGGCTGGCAGACGACGTCCGCGGCCGCCAGCCAGCGCGCGACCTGCGAATGGGGCACGCGGCCCACGACGCGTACGCCCGCTCGCCGCTCCACGTGCGCGCGGAGCGGCCCGTCGCCGACGAACGCGAGCCGGCCCCGCCCGAGCCGCACGAACGCGCGCGCCAGCCGTACGACGTTCTTCCGCTCGTCGAGCGTGCCGACGCAGACGAAGGCGGGCGCATCGCCCTCCCACCCGAGCTCGGCGCGAGCGGCGACGGGATCGGCGCCGCGAAAGCGCTCGAGGTCGACGCCGCTGTTCAGCACCTCGACGCGGCCGCGCGCCTCGGGCACCCACGCTTCGAGCTCGCGGCGCAGGTACTCGGAGACAGCGATCACTGCCGCGGCACGCCGCACGACCAGCCGCGTGGCGGCGCGCACGCCGGGAATCGCCTCGACGTTGCGTACGTCGCGGCCATGCGCCGTCACGACGAGCGGCGCGCGTCCCGCCAGCGCGATCACGCCTGTCGGGACGAGGAAGTGCGCCCAGACGACGTCCGGGCGTGACCGCCGTGCCGCCGCGACCGTGCGGCGCCCCAGCTCTGCCCACTTGCGCCGGCCGCCGCCGCGGCCTTCGAGCACGGCGCGCTCGACGGAGTGCCCCCGGCGTTCGAGCGCGTCGGCGAGCTGCACGACGAACGCGCCGTAGTCGGGGTCGTCGGGCCCCGGGGCCATCTGCGAGACGAGCAGGACTCGCATCCCGCAAAGCTTGACGTAGCGTTCGGCGCGTGATCCGCGCTACGTACGAGCTCGAGCCGCCCGACGCGGCACGGACGCTGGCGATCCTGGAGTCGACCGGTGTTCCGAACGGGCCGGCGTTCGTCCAGCCGGACGTGGTGGCAGCCGGCGATGGGCGCGCCGTGCTCGATTTCCCGCCTGGAAACTGGGGTGCGGACGTCACGCTGCTCGTGTCGTCGTTGCTGGCGGGCGAGTGGGCCGACCTGGCCGTGTTCGACCGCTGCCGCCTCGTCGGCGTCGAGTGGCCGCCGGGCACGTTCGCCGGGCCCGCCTTCGAGGCTCCCGACCGGGTGCTCGTGGGCGCGATCGTCAAGCCGTCGCTCGGGTTACGCCCTGACGAGGTCGCCGAGACCGTTGCGGCCGTGGCCCGGGGCGGCGCCGACATCGTCAAAGACGACGAGCTGCTCGGCGACCCGGACTGGTGCCGGCTCGAGGAGCGCGTCAGCGCCGTGGCGGCGGTCGTCCCGCCCGGCGTGGTCTACACCGCGAACGTGACCGGGCCGGCCGACTCGCTCGTCGAGCGGGCGCGGCGCGCCGTCGAGCTCGGTGCGGGCGCGGTCATGGTGAACGCGTTCGCGCAGGGTCTCGACTCGGTCCGGCTGTTGCGAGCAGCCGAGCTCGGCGTGCCGCTCTTCGTGCACCGCGTCGGCGCGGCGCTGTGGGTGCGCGGCGAGCGGCTCGGCGTCGCGGCCGCGGTCATCGCGGAGTTCACGAGGCTCTGCGGGGCGGACTACGTGCAAGTCGGCTCCTTCACGAGCAAGGTCGCCGACGGGCCGGACGAGGTGCGCGCGCAGATCGAGGCATGCCACCGGCCGCTCCCCGGCGTGCGGAGCGCCACGGCCGTCCTCGGGGGCGGCGTCGGCCCGGACAACGCGGCGGAGCAGATCGTGCACGCGGGGACGCGACGCGGCGTGATGGTGTTGCTCGGCTCGGCGGCGTACGCTCACCCGGGCGGTATCGAGGAAGCCGTGCGCGCCACCGTCGAGGCGATCCGGTGAGCGATCCGATCCCGCCGACCATCGAGTGGCAAGACGGCTCCGTCCGGCTGATCGACCAGCGACGCTTGCCGGACGAGCTCGCGATTCTCGAATGCCGCAGCGTCGGCGAGCTCTGCGAGGCGATTCGCACGATGGCCGTCCGCGGCGCGCCGGCACTGGGGGCGGCCGGCGCGATGGGAGTCGCGCTCGCCTCGGTGACCGGTGAGCCCGTCGAGGACGCAGCGCGCCGGTTGAAGGCGACGCGCCCCACGGCAATCAACCTTGCGTGGGGGGTCGACCGCACGCTGGCCGCTTCGGATCCCGTTGCCGAAGCACAGCGCATCGCCGCCGAGGATGTCGCCTGCAATCGGCAGCTCGGCGCGCACGGCGCCGAGCTCCTCCCGCACGGCTCACGCGTGCTGACGCACTGCAATGCGGGCTCGCTCGCGTGCGTCGGGTACGGCACCGCGCTCGGCGTCATTCGCGCGGCGCACGAGCAGGGCCGCGGTCCGAGCGTCTGGGTCGACGAGACGCGACCGGTGCTCCAGGGGGCGCGCCTGACGGCGTGGGAGCTGTCGCGCCTCGGCATCCCGTTCCGGCTGGTCGCCGACGCCATGGCAGCCGGGCTGATGGCGGCGGGCGAGGTCGACGCGATCGTCGTCGGCGCCGACCGGATCGCGGCGAACGGCGACGTGGCGAACAAGGTGGGGACGTACGGCTTGGCGGTGCTTGCGCAGCACCACAACATCCCGTTCTACGTCGCGGCGCCGGTCTCGACGCTCGATCGCGAGACGCCCACCGGCGACGACATCCCCGTCGAGCGGCGCGCCGCCGACGAGCTCGCCGAGCTCGCCGGCCGCAGGATCGCGCCAGCCGGCACCGAGGTCGAGAACCGAGCGTTCGACGTGACCCCCGCCGAGCTCGTCACCGCGTACGTAACCGAGGAGGGCGTCGTATCGCGGCCGGGGGATCTGCCGATCTAGCGCGGGCCGATCGACACCATCAGCATCGGCGCCTCGTTCGTGCCGAGGAGGCGCGATACCTCGTCGTCGTAGAACGTCGAAGCGGCGGCTCCCCAGCCGCGCATGAATGCGCCGACCTGGAGGCGGCCGGCCCGGATCCCCGCTTCGAGCTGCGCCCACCGGTAGCCGCGGTCGCCCAGCCGGGCCACCACGGCGTCCACGTCCGCGAGCTGGAAGACGTTGGCCGCCGCGGCGCGCGGATGCTCCTGCTCCATGGCAGCGAAGCCGACGGCCGCGCGGAGCTCCCGCTCGCCGACGGCGCGCAGCCGCGTCAGCTCCGCGTCGTAGACGCCGGACTCGAGGCCTTCCACCGACGCGACCGTGACGAGCTGCCTGACGACCGGCGGCGCGTCGACGGGGATCGGCGCCTCGGACCAGGCCAGCAGCATGGCGAGTTCGCGGCGCGGAAGCGGGTCGGGCGCATACCGTCGGACCGACCCGCGCCGCCGAATCGCGCGCACGAGCTCGTCACGCGCGAGCGCCGGCTCGTCCTCGCCCTGGCCGGCCCGCCAGCCGCGCACCGCGTCCGCGTCGTCCAGCGACGACGCCGCATGGGCGCGTTCCGCGAGCGGAAACGACGGGCCGCTGGGAGCAAGTAACAGACTGTTACTTGCAATGTTCGCGCCCGGCGGCGCGGCCTCGCCGCCGAGCGCGACCAGCGCGAGCGCGTATTCGTGCACGCCGTCCACGCGAAGAACTCGGTTTACGTCCTCGTCGATGAAAGCGACGCGCAGTTGGGGCCGCAGCCCGTCCGCCGCAGCGAGCGCGAGCACATTCGCGAGCAACGTGCCGGCGTCCCACCAGATGTGGCGGTATCCGCGTTCGCCGTACTTCCAGCCGGTGCGCGCAGGGATGCCCGTGAGAACCAGGATCGCGCCGGCGTCCGCCAAGCGAGGATCCGCGGCGGCGGCGGCGAGCTGGCTCCGAACGTCGTCGGCGCGAACGCGGGCGAAGCTCCGGCCGAGCGCGTCGAACGACAGCAGCCCGACCGGCGTGGCCGCGTACGCCTCGACTGGATAGAGCGCTCCCGCACTCGAGTAGCCGCGAAACCAGATTGTTCCCCAGCCGGTCTCGCGCGAGCGGACGACGCCGGCACCGTCGCTGAGCACCGGGCCGGCGACGGACGTCTCGAGAGGCAGCCGGTCGGCGTCTCGGTAGTCCTTGAAGGGGTGCGGCCGCGTCGCCTGATCGAGCACCGAGACCTCGTCGGTGCCCCCGGCGGGCGCGTTCGTCGCGGCGTGGTACGCGAGTGCTGCGCTCACGCGGCGCGCTGCGCGTCGTACGTGCCGAACACGTCGCGCAGCGCGTTGCAGATCTCGCCGATCGTGCAGCGGGCGCGCAGCGCCTCGCGCATCGACGGAAGCAGGTTGCCCTCGCCGCGCGCCGTACGCGCGACCTCGTCGAGCGTCGCCGACGCGGCACGAGCGTCGCGCTCGGTTCGCACGCGCGCCGTCCGCTCCAGCTGGCGCCGTTCGGCGTCGGGGTCGAGCCGGTAGAGCTCGATCGGCTCGCTCTCGGCCTCGGCGTAGCGGTTGACGCCGACGACGACGCGCTCTCCGGACTCCACCTGCTGCGAGTACCGAAAGGCCGCATCCTCGATCTCGCGCTGGACGAACCCCTGCTCGATCGCCGCGACCGCGCCGCCGAGCTCGTCGATGCGCTCGATCAGCTCCCGCGCGCGCGCCTCGAGCTCGTCGGTCAGCGCCTCGACGAAGTACGAGCCTCCGAGCGGATCGGCGGTGTCGGTGCCGCCCGCCTCGTGCGCCAGGATCTGCTGCGTCCGCAGCGCGATGCGCGCCGAACGCTCCGTCGGCAGCGCGAGCGCCTCGTCGAACGAGTTCGTGTGGATCGACTGCGCCCCACCGCACACCGCCGAGAGCGCCTGGACGGCCACGCGCACCACGTTGCTCTCGGGCTGCTGCGCGGTCAGCGTCGAGCCGCCGGTCTGCGCGTGGAAGCGGAGCGCCTGCGCCTTGGGGTTCGTCACACCGAAGCGATCGCGCATGACCGAGGCCCAGAGCCGCCGCGCGGCGCGGAACTTCGCCACCTCCTGGAAGAAGTGGTTGTGCGCGTTGAAGAAGAACGAGAGGCGCGCGCCGAACTCGTCCGGCGACAGGCCCGCCTTCACGGCGGCATGGCAGTAGGCGATCCCGTTCGCGATCGTGAAGGCGAGCTCCTGGACGGCGGTCGAGCCCGCCTCCCGGATGTGGTACCCGGAGACCGAGATGGTGTTCCAGCGCGGCAGCCCATCGCGGCAGTACGCGAAGAGGTCGGTCGTGATCCGCATCGAGGGTCGCGGCGGAAAGATGTAGTTCCCGCGCGCGCAGTACTCCTTGAGAATGTCGTTCTGCACAGTGCCGCGCAGCTCCGCGCCGCCGATGCCCTGCTCCTCGGCGACGAGCTCGTAGAGCAGGAGGAGGAGCGCCGCCGGGGCGTTGATGGTCATCGACGTCGAGACGTCGTCGAGCGGGATGCCGCCGAAGAGCACCTCCATGTCGGCGAGGGAGTCGATCGCGACACCCGTGCGGCCCACCTCGCCGAGCGCGCGCGGGTCGTCGGAGTCGTAGCCGAGCTGCGTGGGCAGGTCGAACGCGACCGACAGCCCGGTCTGACCGCGCTCGAGCAGGTAGCGGAACCGCTGATTCGTCTCTTCCGCGGAGCCGAAGCCGGCGTACTGGCGGATCGTCCACGGCCGCCCGCGGTACATGTCGCGGTGCGGGCCGCGCGTGAAGGGGAATTCGCCGGGCTCTTCGCGCGCCAGCCCGGCGACGTCCTCCTCCGTGTAGACCGGCTTGATCTCGATGCCCGAGTCGGTCTCGCGCCGGTCCTCGGTGGCCGCCACGCCCCAATCGTATGCGCGGGCGGCTGCCGCGCGTCCAGGCGCTAATGGTTGCGGAGCGCCCCGATCAGCTCCTTCTTGTTCATCTTCGAGCGGCCCTCGATGCCGACGTCGCGCGCCTTCTTCTCGAGGTCTTCCTTCGACCAGTCCTCGTACTTCGCGGACTTGCCGCCCTTCTTGGACGCGCTCTTCCCCACGTTGGCGATGCGCGCCGCCTTCTCCTTGCTCGCTCCCTGCTCCCGCAACGCCTCGTACTTGCGGTCGTCCTTGACGCTCGACCCGTGGCTCTTACCCTTCGGCATGCCGTCTCCTTTCGTCGCCGTCGTGGTTCC
>JACVRM010000094.1 GCA_014534415.1 Thermoleophilia bacterium
CCGAGCTCACGACGCTGCCTCGCGCCGACGACCAGCGCCGGCTCTCCGAGCTCACCGCCCTCGCGCAGCAGCGCTCGCGCGCCGAAGGCGAGATCTCGCGGCTGCGTGCCCTCCTGCGCACCCTGCGCGAGCGGCTGGCAGCCGCCGCGGCCGCGGCGTTGCTCTAGGTCAGACGATTCCCCTCCGGACGGCGTAGACCGCCGCCTGAATGCGATTCTCGATCTGGAGTTTCATGAGGATGTTCGAGATGTGGTTCTTGACCGTCTTCGGGCTGATGTGGAGCTCGGCGGCGATCTGGGCGTTGTCCTTGCCGTTCGCGATCAGCTTCAGGACGTCTAGCTCGCGCTCCGAGAGATCTGTCTGAACCCCGGCCGCGGGCTCGCGGCTGCCCGTCGCACGCAGCCGCTGGAGCACCTTGGCGGCAATCTGGGGCGAGATCAGCGAATCCCCGACGGACGCGGCCTGGATCCCTCGCAAGAGCTCGTCGATCGACGAGTCCTTGAGCAGGTAGCCACACGCGCCCGCGAGCACGGCGTCGATCACGTCCCCGTCGTTGTCCGAGATGCTCAGCACGACGACGCGCGTCAACGGCGAGACGCGGGCGATCTCGCGGGTCGCCTCGACGCCGCTCATTCCCGGCATGTTGATGTCCATCAGCACCACGTCGGGCGCGTCCTCTCGCACCCGGACGATCGCCTCGTGCCCACTGGACGCCTCGCCCACGACTTCCAGCTCCTGGTCCTCGAGCAGGTTGCGGAGGCCCGTCCGGAAGAGGTCATGGTCGTCGACGATCAGGACGCGCGGCCTGTCGGCCGCGCCGCGGGAGGTGTCCGGCGCGTCGTCGGGCTGTGTCATCGCGGACGTCACGGCGCGTGGATGGTCACCGTGACGGTACGTGTACCCCAGGCAAGCGCCTGCTGAACCGTCTGCACCCAGACGTCGATGCGGGCGCCGCGTACCTCGGGTCCGGTATCGGCGGCGACGCCTTCTCCGTAGCCCGGGATCGAGAGGCGAGAACCGAGCGGGATGACGGCCGGGTCGACCGCGACCGTGCCGTAGCCGACTGGGCTTCCGGTGGCCGTTGCGCCGCGCAGGGCGTACGCGGTGGCCACGACGGTGAGCCTCCGCTCGCCCGACGGTGCGACGGCAGGCGCTGCGAGAGCCGGGACGGACGGCGACGACGTAGAGGCGCGCGCAGGCTTCGACGTCGGACCGGCCGCGTACCGGCGTCCGCGAGCATGGGCCGCATGCACGGCCTGAATGCGTTCGAGCGCCCTCAGTGTCGCCCGAGTCGATGCCTCGAGATGGTCGAGCGCCAACCGCCGCTCGTCGAGGGTCCGCCGCATGTGCGCGAGGCCGCTGTGCAACGCGCGTGCGTGCCGGATCAAGTAGGCATCCTGCTCGGCGGCGCGCTCGAGGCTGTCCAGCCGCGCGAGCGCGTCGTCGAGAGACTCGGCACCGAGCACGACGTCGAGTGGCCGCGGGTCGCCGGCCTCGTACAGCGCCCGCATGCGCCTCGCGAGACGCCGCTCGGCGAGCGCGAGCGAGCGGACCGTGATGCCGGCTTGGAGCCGCAGCTCGCCGCGCTGCCGCTCGAGCGCGGCGCTCCGCGCCGACAGGCTTGCGAGCGTCGCCCGGACACGAGCCAGCCGCTGATCGAGCGGCACGAGTTCCGCCGCGGCGGGAGGTGCCGCTCTCGCCTCGACTCGCGCGCGCTCGCTGTCGCGTCGGGCACCGTCGGCGGCCGGAAGCGTCACCGCGAGCACCAGAGCGACGCAGACAGGCACGGACAGCGCGCGGAGCGTCGTTGCTGCCTCCTGCACGGGGCGCGGACGCTAGCAGAGGGCCCGTTCGGGGGACTTTGTGCGCCGTTGTAGAGGCAGCTTTCAGGAGCTTTTTACGCCTTTTCAAGCCTTGTTGCGCTCGTCCGTGGCCGTTGCTAGGGTGCCCGGCTTGTGACGGTGTCGCCCCTCCGAGCGCCGCCGGGGGCGGCGGCGCGACATCGGCCAGCGTCTCGAGTGCAGCGGCGCGCCCGAGTCGTCGGCGCGGCTCTCGTCGCGTCCTTCGTGGTCGCCCCCGCCGCTGCCGCCGAGCCCGGCTCGCTCGTCTTCAAGCAGGCGCAGGCCCAGCAGGTGCTGGCCCAGATCCGGTCGCTCGACTCGAGCCTCTCGCACGCGATCGAGTCGTACAACCTCGCGAACGAGCGGCTCGGCCAGATCGAGACTGACCTGCGCGAGAACCGGCGCGAGCTCACCCTCGCGCGCGAGAACCTGCTCGTGGCGGAGCGGATGCTCGCCCGGCGCCTGACCGCGCTGTACACGAACGGTCGCGGCGACACGACTCTCGACGTCGTGCTCGGCGCGGAATCGCTCGCCGACGTTCTGGACGGCATCGAGACAGCCGATCGAGTCTCCAACCAGGACGCGATCGTGCTGAGGCGGGTGAAGCACTACCGCCGTGTCATCCAGACGCGGCGTGTCCAGTTGAGGCGCGCGCGCATCGTGCAGGAGCGGCTCGTCGCCGATCGCGCCGCGAAGAAGGCGGCCATCGAGCAGCAGCTCGCGGCACGGCAGCGGCTGCTCGCTTCCGTGAAGGACGACATCGCGCAAATCCAGGCCGCCGAGCGTGCCCGCCAGGAGCGGCTTGCCGCCCAGGCTCGCGTGCGGCTCCAGCAGCAGGCAGAGCCGCAGATCGTGCCGAGCCCCGTCGCGGCGAGCGAGGGCGCGCCGGCGGCGCCCGCGCCGGAATCCCTGCCGGCGGCTCCCCCGGCGCGCTACGGCGGCGTGGTCGGTATTGCGATGCGCTACCTCGGCACCCCGTACGTCTACGGCGGCGCCTCGCCGGCGGGGTTCGACTGCTCGGGCTTCATCATGTACGTGTACGCGCAGGTCGGCGTCTCGCTACCGCACAACGCGGCTGCCCAGTACGCCTACGGAACCCCCGTCTCGCGAAGCGCTCTCCAGCCGGGCGACCTCGTCTTCTTCAACGGGCTCGGCCACAACGGGATCTACATCGGCGGCGGCCAGTTCATCCACTCGCCACACACCGGCGACGTGGTGAAGATCTCGTCGCTGAGCGGCTGGTACGCGTCGACCTGGGTCGGCGCGCGGCGCCTCTAGGCCGCCACCGCGCGACCGCGCGCGAGCGGCCGCGTCAGCGCGGGCGACTTCGGCAGCTCGCCGCGCTCGAGTTCCTCCATGCGGAACGGCGCTGCCTCGACCAGCGCGACCGTGGGCTGGTTGCACCGGCAGCCGCACGCGACGAACCGCCACGGCTTCGCGAGCCGGTCCTGCCAGCCCGCTAGCCCCGGGTCGTCGGCGCGCACGTGCTCGAGGAAAAGCAGCGAGCCGCCCGGCCGCAGCACGCGTCGCAGCTCACGCAGCGCCTGTGCCGGATCGTCGACGCTGCACAGGACGAGCGTCGCGACGACGGTCTCGAACGAGGCGTCCCGGAAAGGAAGACGCTCCGCCGGCGCCGCCACGACCGTTGCCGGCCGGCCCGTCTGCGTGACCCGCTCCTCGAGCCGTCGGCGCATCGGCTCCTCCGGCTCCGTCAGAACGAGCTCCTCGACACCGTCCGGATAGTGCTCGAGATTGAGACCGGTTCCGGCGCCGACCTCGAGGACGCGCCCGCGCGCGCCGGCGAGCAGTCGGCGGCGCTCGTCCGCAAGCCCGGCTTGCTCGGAAGCAGCCGCCATGCGGTCGTAGAGGGCCGCGAATAGCCGGACGCGCAGGTTCACCGAGGCGCGTAGAGCCGCTCGATCTCGTCGGAGAAGTGCTGTTCGCAGACCCGGCGCTTCAGCTTCATCGTCGGCGTAACCTCGCCGTGCTCAGCCGAGAAGTCCCGCGGCAGCAGCGAGAAGCGCTTCACCTGCTCGAACCGTGACCGACCGTCGTTCGTAGTGTCGACCGCCTCCTGCACGAGCGCGCGCACGTCCTCCCGCTCGGCGAGCTCCGCTACATCCTCCGGCAAGCCGCGCTCGCGTGCCCACCTGGCGATCTCCACTTCCTCGAGGGTGATGAGCGCCGCGGCATAGGGACGCCGGTCGCCGACGACCAGTGCCTGCGAGACGTACCGAGAGCCCTTCAGGGCGTTCTCGAGGTCTTGGGGTGCGATGTTCTTGCCGCCCGCCGTGACGAGAATGTCCTTCTTCCGGTCCGTGATGCTCACGAAGCCGTCCGCGTCGATCGTCGCGATGTCGCCGGAACGCAGCCAGCCGTCGTCGGTGAGCACAGCGCGCGTCGCCTCGGCATCCTTGTAGTAGCCCGCGAAGATCGTCGGGCTGAGGATCTCCAACTCGCCGTCGCCGGCCAGCCGGAGCTCCACGCCCGGCATCGCCGGCCCGACCGTCCCGAACCGGTAGCGATCGGGCCGGTTCACCGCGCACGCCGTCGTGCACTCGGTGAGCCCGTAGCCCTCGAGTACGAGCACGTCGAGCGCGTGGAAGAACTCGCCGATCTCCCTCGCGAGCGGCGCCCCGCCCGAGACGGCGAACCGCAACCGGCCGCCGAGCCGTTCCTTCACCTTGGCGTACACCAGCCGGTCCGCGAGCCGGTGCTGCACGGCGAGCGCGCGCGGCAGCGCGCGGCCGTGACGGCGCAGCTCGCTCGCCTGCCGCCCGACGCCGAGCGCCCAGTCGATCAGCCGCCGCCGCGGCCCCGTCGCTTCGGCGAACTTCGCGTTGACGGCACCGTGCATCTTCTCGTACACGCGCGGGACGCTCGGCAGCACCGTCGGACGCACCTGCGATAGCACCTCCGACACACGCTGTGGATCCGGACAGAACGCGACCGTGTAGCCGAGGTACGGGCCGAGCAGGTGGATCAGGCGCGCGAAGTTGTGCGCCAGCGGTAGGAACAGGAGCAGCACATCGCGGTCAATGAGGAAGCTCTCGATGCGGCCGACGATCGCGCACATCTCGTAGTAGTTGCGGTGCAGGATCATGCAGCCCTTGGGTCGCCCCGTCGTCCCGGACGTGTAGATGTACGTGAAGACGTCGCTCTCGCCGACCGCCGCCTCGGCCGCCGCGAGCGCACCGGGGTGCCGGTCGGCGAACTCGTGCCCGCGGGCGCGAACCTGGTCGAGCTCCGCGAACGTCAGCCGGTGGTCGAGCCGGGCGTCGCATGTCTTCTCGAGCTCCTCCGCGTCCTCGGCGAGCACGCCGACCGCCTCCGAGTGCTGAGCGATGTAGAGGCTGTCGCGCGCGGAGCTCGCCGGGTAGATACCGACCGGAATCGCTCCAATCAACGCGAGCGCGAAGTCGAAGAGCGCCCACTCGATCCGCGTGCGGCCGGCGATCGCGAACGCGTCGCCCTTACCGACGCCCATCGACAGCAGTCCGTTCGCGAGTTCGTCGACGGCTGTCGCGGCCTCGCTCCACGACACGTCGCGCCAGCCGTCCGGCTCCTCGACGAGGTAGGCGGGGCCGTCGAATCGGGCGACTCCGTCGCGCCACAGCCGGCCGATCGTGCGCGGGCCGGCGATCGGACCGCCGGGCGTCTGCGCGGGAGACGGCGTGTCGATCGCCATGCGGGGCAGCTTAAGTGCCGCTGCGCGTCGGAGGAAAGCGTCCCGGGGACTAGAATGGGAGCCGCTCATGCGCACTATCTGGAACGGCTCGATCAGCTTCGGCCTGGTCAACATCCCGATCGGCCTCGCGCTCGCCACGCAGCGCTCCGATACCGCATTCCGCACGCTGCACCGCGAGTGCGGCACGCCGATCAAGCAGAAACGCTATTGCCCGTTCCACGAGCGCGACGTCGAGGCCGACGAGCTCGTGAAGGGGTGGGAATTCGCGAAGGGCGAGTTCGTGCTCGTCGATGACGCCGACCTCGAGGCGGTCGCGCTCCAGCGGTCGCAGTCGATCGAGATCGTCCGGTTCGTGCCGCTCGAGGAAGTCGATCCCGTCTATTTCGACCGCACCTACTATCTCGCGCCGGCGGCGGCCGAGGCCGCGCGCCGGCCCTACGTGCTGCTCCTGCGGGCGATGACCGAGACGGGCATGGCCGCCGTGGGCAAATTCGTGCTGTGGGGCAAGGAGAACCTCTGCCTGATTCGGCCGCAGGGAGACGCGCTCGCTCTCGAGACGCTGTTCTTCGCCGAGGACGTCCGCTCGCGCGCTGAGATCGAGGAGGCCGTCGGCGAGACGCAGGTGCAGGTGGCCGAGCTCGATCTCGCCCGGCAGGTCATCTCCAGCCTCGTCGGCGAGTTCCGGCCGGAGGAGTTCGAGAACTCCTACCGGCGCGACGTGCGGGAGATGCTGGAGGCGAAGCTCGCAGGCCGGGAGGTCAAGCGGCCGGAGCCGGTGCCCGAGACGCCGGTCGTCGACCTCATGGAGGCGCTGCGCCGCAGCGTAGAGCAGGTGCGCGAGGAGAAGCCTCGCGCCCGGGCGGCCAAGAAGCCGCCGGCGCGCCCTCGCTCGCGCGCAGCCGCGAAGAAGTAGGCCGGCGGCTAGGCCGCGCGCGTCTCGCTCGGCGCCCCTCCCATCGCCTGGAGCTGTGCCTGGAACAGCGTCTTGTCGATCCTCCCCTGATAGATCGGCACGCCTTCCTCGACGCAGACGCGGATGACCTCCTGCCGGTCGAGGCCGAGCTCCTTGGACAGCTCTTCAGGCGTCAGGTGGTTCGCCATGTGTTCCTCCTCCTGGCACGAAAAAGCCCGCCGGCGTGGTCGCCGGACGGGCTCGATGTACCGTCGCTGTGGGCCGTGGCGGGAATCAGCGGGCCCGCCTCCCGAGACTGTCCATCACCTCGAAGAATACTCTGCACAGGTGACGGCCGCAAAGCCGCTCGCCGGCTTCGAGGAGCGCTGGGCCGAAGTTCGGGCGACGCGCGTTCGCTACTTCGTGGCGGGCGACGGGCCGCCCGTGCTGCTCGTGCACGGCCTCGGCGGGGCGGCCGCCACGTGGATCGCCGTCGCGCCGCCGCTGGCCGAGCGGCATCGCGTGGTCGTGCCCGACCTCCCCGGCCACGGCGGCTCGTCGCCGGTGCCGGCGCTGCCCAACTTGAACCCGTTCGCCGACGCCGTGGAGGCCCTGCTCCGGCGCGAGGAGGCGGCTCCGGCGGCAGTCGTCGGCCACTCGCTCGGCGGCGTGGTCGCGCTGCGCCTGGCGCTACGGCACCCGGATCTGGTGAACGCCGTCGTGCTCGCCGGCGCGGCCGGGATCACGTCGGCGACACGCCTGGCCGAGACGGCGCTCACGTTCAGCACACTCGTCCAGCCGGGACGGCGGCTCGCCCGGTTCCGTCGTTCGATCGCGCGCAGCCGGTTCCTCCGCCAGGCGGTCTTCGGCGGCTGGGGAGCCTCTGACGCCGCCGCGCTGCCCACGTCGGTCGTGGAGGCGTTTCTTGCCGGGCCTCCACTCCATACCGATGTCGCGTCGGCCGCCGCCGCGCTCGTCCGTGACGACCCGCGCGCCGAGCTCGGCGGCGTCCGCTGCCGCTGCCTCGTGCTCTGGGGCGCGCGCGACTCGCAGGTGCCGGTTGGCGACGCGTTCGAGTACGCCCGCCGACTCGGCGCCGACCTGCGCGTGATCGCCGACTGCGGTCACCTCTTGATCGGGGAGCGCCCGGGCGCCTGCGTGGACGCGATCGAGGATTTCCTCGGCGATTCGGCCTAGACCGGGTTCGGCAGCTCCAGGAATTCCCACTCGAGGTCGAACCGCTCGGCCAGCCGCTGGGCCAGCGCCTGCACGCCGAGGCGCTCCGTCGCGTAATGGCCGGCGGCGACGTAGTGGATGTTGAGCTCGCGGGCGAGGTGCAGCGTGGGCTCGGCGGGCTCGCCGGTCAGGAACAGGTCATAGCCCTCGGCGGCCGCGTCCGTGACGTACCGAGCGGCGCCGCCGCTCACGATCGCAACGCGTTGGATGCGGTCGGGCCCCTCCGCAAAGACCAGCGGCTCGCGGCCGAGGCGTGCCGCTACGCGCGCGGCGAACGCGCCGATCTCCGTCGCGCCGCTCACCCGCCCGCCGACGCCGATGTCCGCGAACGCGCCCTCGACCGTGACGTCGAGCTCGTGTGCGAGCAGCGCGTTGTTGCCGATCTCCGGATGCGCGTCGAGAGCGAGGTGGTACGCGGCGAGCGTGAGATCGGCGTCGAACAGGGCCTTGAGGCGCCGCCTCGCACGGTCGTCGATCGTCCGCGGCTCGTTCTCCCAGAGGATGCCGTGGTGCACGATCAGCAGCTGCGCGCCGGCCGACGCCGCGCGCTCGAA